>CAMZGT010000028.1 GCA_947306495.1 uncultured Acinetobacter sp. | reverse complement strand
TGATACATCGGGCTGTGCTTTTATTCTTTGTGCTGATATTGATATGTCGGGTGAAGCTGATATATCAATAGGTTCATATTCTCGTTTAAACGGTTTTAAGGGCCTTCTGGATGGTAATGGACATAAAATATTCAATTTAACTCAAGCGGGAGGACTTTTTAGCGTTAATGAAGGAATTATACAAAATTTGGGCTTAGAAAATGTAAATATTGATGGTACGGATAGATCATTCTACCCTATTGGCGGATTGGCAGATTATAGTTCTGGGCAAATAAAAAATTGTTATGTGACGGGAGATGTGGTTGGAAAATACTTCACGGGTGGATTAGTCGGAACTTCAAACGGAGATATAATAAAATCTTATACATCAGGAAGCGTTGTTAGTCAATTAAGTGAAGCTGGTGGTATAGCAGGTTATGCAAGTTTTAACTATATGACCAATGTTTTTTCAACTGCCAGTGTAGAATCAAAAAAAGATGGTAGTGCAGGCGGCTTGGTAGGCTTTATAGGTGAGGATGCTTGTTTGTTCAATTCATATGCTACAGGTAATGTTGATACTAATACTACTTATGGTGGTGAAGGTTATGCGGGTGGACTTATTGGGAAGTCTTGTTCAAGCAGCTTTATTGCAAATTGTTATTCATCAGGCGATGTTAACGGTCATAATGGTAATGCCGGAGGTTTAATCGGCGCATCGACATCTGTTATTATAAACTCATATACAACCGGTAAAGTAAACTCGAATAATTCGTTAGCATATGTTGGTGGTATGGTAGGCATCGCTGCTGCAGGTGGTATTACAGGTGGATATAGCAGTGAAGTAAATCCGGGACTGAAATCGGTAGGGTATATTCCTACAAATTATTATGATATTGGTTCTACTATAGATAACCTGACTCCAATGAAGGGTGGTTCCGGCGGATTATCATTGTCGCTTCAAATTGGTCTTGGATCTGATTCGGGGTCACAGATAAATGTGGATATATCACCTCCATCTGGGGATTTAAACAGCATTGTATCAGGCGGACTTGAGTCCGCAGGAAGTTTGGAAGCAATAGATAATTATCTTGCTGAGATATCACAGGCGCAAGTAAAACTTGGTGCTGCTGAAAATCGATTGTCCAGCACACTGGAATCAATTCATGTAGCTTATGATAACCTTGTGTCCTCACGTTCAACCCTAAGGGATGCTGATGTGGGTGAAGTCTCGAGCCAGTATATTAAGTATCAAATATTGCAGCAAGCTTCTGCAACACTTCTTGCGACTGCAAATCAAACTCCATCACTAACACTTCGCTTGTTAGGCGCATTGTAGAAGGGTGTGATTTAAATACTTAAATTTACCCCTATGTATTTCTGTGATATAATATTTACATCGTTTAGTAGGAGTAATAATGGAAAGATTTATTGGTTTTATAGGGATAGTAGTAATTTTTGCAATAGCTTATTTGATGTCTAATAACAAAAAAGCTATAAATTATAAGACGGTAGGAATGGGTTTTTTACTCCAGATTCTGCTTGCTGTTTTTATATTTAAGGTACCGCTTGGTGAAAAAATCTTTTTTATGATAGGTGCATTTATACGGAAAATACTGGAATTTGCTTATGAGGGCGGTATTTTTGTTTTCGGGCCATTGCTTGATAATTTGAAATTAGGAGAAATTTTTGGTACCGGTACTTCTATTTTTACACTTCAGCTAGTTTGTTCAAGTATATTTATGATGGTATTGGTTAATATACTTTATTATTATGGAATAATGCAAAGAATTGTTGCTGTTTTAGGTAAAGCCATGAATAAAATCATGCACGTATCTGGGGCAGAAGCCTTATCTAATGTTGCAAGTGCTTTTGTGGGGCAGATAGTTGCGCAGATTATGATTAAACCGTACTTGGAAAAATTAACCCGTTCAGAATTGTTAGCTTCAATGGCTGGCAGTATGGCTTGTATTTCAGGTGCTATTATGCCCATTTACATAGGGATGGGGATTCCTGCACAATATCTGCTAGCATCTTCTGTAATGGCTGCTCCAGGAGCACTTGTTTTAGCTAAAATTATTTATCCGGAGACCGGCGAACCTGAAACACGTGATAATATTAAAATATCAAAACGTAGGACTTTTACTAATATATTTGATTCTATTTCAAGCGGTGCGGGAGAGGGTATGAAGGTAGCTATAAATGTAACAGCTATGATACTTGCCTTAGTTGCCCTTGTAGCATTTATTGACTGGTTGTTAGGACTTGGTGGGATGTTCATTTATAAATTTATACCAGGCTGTTCTCATTTAGCATTTCTAAACCACTTATCTTTAAATCTAATATTAGGTAAATTATTTATGTGGTTTGCCTTAATTCTGGGGGTTCCTTTCCAGGATGCTTCTGTAGTCGGCTCGTTAATGGGAATGAAAATTGTGCTTAATGAAATGGTCGCATATGTTAATTTATCGCAGATTGCACAAACTCTTAACCCTAAAAGCTTTATGATAGCTGCATTTGCTTTATGCAGTTTCGGAAATTTCGGTTCTATTGCTATTCAAATTGGTGGTATTGGTGAATTAGCTCCAAATCAAAGAAAGAATCTTGCCAGATTGGGTCTGAGAGCTTTGATTTGCGGTACGTTAAGCTGCTATTTATCTGCAGCTATTGTTGGAATTTTGTTGTAAACTTATTTCATTTTCTAATGCAAGGTTTAGCATTATTAAACGTGAAATTTTGTCGGAAATTATTGATAGTATATTTATGTAGTCATTTCTTTCCGAGCTAAGCTTTATTATAGCGTCCTTGTGAATTCCGTAATAATCACCTTTAAATTCTTTTTCTTCACAAGAATTTTTTACCATATTAATTAAGGTATTTAAAATGTAAATTTCGTTAAAAGCTTCTTGATGAAACTTTTGCGTACTTGTTTCTTTTTGATTTTGCATCAAATTCCTCCGAATAATATTTCCATTAATAAATGTCTATATTACTAGTATAAACTGAGCAAAAAAAATAACGTTAATATATTTTCCAAAAATCACTTGCATGCTATGAAAGCATTAAGATAATTTATTAATTCATTAAAATTTACATTATTTCCGTTGTTTAATCTGTTTTTAAGATATTCATCTATTGTATTAAGTATTTCTACAAAAATAGATTCGGATATTTTATTTTCAGAAAAATCTTCGTAAACGTTTAAAATATATCCATAAGTATCTTCACCGGCGTGTTTTTTTATGTTTATGAAAGCCTTTTGTATGTTATTATTGTTGAAATCTATGTTTATTATATTAAAATATAATAAAGCAGATTTTTCAATTTTTTCTATAACCTTTTGAGCAGGCATATATTCGCACATAGTTTCAAAATAATTTACAAAGCACTCATAAAGTTTGTCTGCAGGAAATATTTTATAGTTAAATTTGGTTACAAGAAAATCCGTAAAAAATAACGTTAGATCTTTTTTGTTATTTTTATATATTTTACTAATATTTGACCACTCATTTGTAAGTTTATATGATTTTAAATAATCCTCAATCAATAAAATTTGGTCAATATCTCTTATGTTTTTGTTTAAGTGATAATATAAATCTCTTTTTATTACTTCATCTGTTTCAACAATTGTTACATTAATTTTTTGCAGCATTTTAAAAATTTTTGCTGCCTGCAGTTTATCTTCTTTGATTTGCGACCAGAGTTTATGTAATAGTTGAAATAGAGGTTTAGTTTTTTCCGCGCCGGAAAGTCTTTCACCGTTTATAATTTTTGTATATATCTCATTTTCTTTTTCCGAAAAAATCAGCTTTGTTTTTTTTGCTGACATTAAATATTTTGAACGTATTGTTTTTATTGCTTTTTCATTTTGAGCGGTAGTCTTTTTATAACATTCACAAATTGCATGCAGAAGTATAGATAGTGATGCTATACGATTAAGCCCATCTACGATGATATATTGATTTGTTCCGGTTTGGTTCAGATAAATTATTCCTAAGTCTATACATCTTGTAAACTGTTCATCCTCAGCTAACAAATCAAGAAAATTTATCATCTCACGATTACACCTGTCATAATCAGGTGTATACAATTGACGTGAACTATTCAGAAACTCAAGTAAATTAACAACTTTCATACTATTCAGATAATATAAATCCACCTGACGGATCATTTCTTAATTTGTCACCGTCGATTTTAGCTCTCAAATTTTTAATATACTTATAAACATAATCTCTTGGTAAATCAAGCAGTTTAGCCAAATCTTTAGCGTAAACAGTCTTACCTGTATTATTTAAGAAGTATTCAAATACCATTTGCTCTCTGTCTGTTAAAGCTTTCTTTAAAACTATTTCTTCTTTTACGGTTTCTTTTAAAATAGTTTCAGCTTTTTTAGTGTTATTAATAACAGTTTTTTGGGGTATATATTTTTCAATATGCTTATTAATTTCTTCTTGTTTATTTGCTTTTGCGTCAGACAAAGAAGCCATTATATCTTTTTTTGTTATTGAAAATGGAGTATGAGAGATTTGTCTTTCTCTTTCAAATGCCCTCTCTGCTATACGAGAGAAACCATCTTTTATATTTGAACCTGTATTTGAAGAAGTACCTTTTGACATAACGATGTCTACAACGTCATTTGTAGACTTGCTTTCTTCAACTTCTTTCCCTAATCTTGCTGCAAATTCTTCTAATGTTATCTTTTCTAAAGAGCTTCTCCATTGTTTTATCTCTTCTTTAGTTAAATAATTAGGCATTAAATCTATCTCCTGTACTGACCTGTGATAATCTAAACTTAATTCCCCATAGCGGATCTGTTATTTATAATGTAACATAAAACTTAAAAAAAAAGTCAAAATGTTTCGTGATGTAAAGTTTTGTTTAAAAAGCTTAATATTCTTGAACAATTCTTGCAGGTAAGTGGTTCTGTTGAATTGAGCGCAAAAGTGTTTCGGCACTCTGTTTATTCTTAAAAATACCGACTTGTAATGTATAGTTATTTGAGCCGATACATTTTACAATCGGATTTAAACCGCTTCCTGATTCTGAAATTATATCTTTTGCAACTTTTGCTTGTTCAGCTGATGTATATGAACCTACATAAACTCTGTAAATAGTGTCTTGGGTTTGTGGTTTTGGCGCTTCAGGAATAGGGGAAGGGTTTTCTTTTTGTTTATCAATCACAATGTCTGATTGCACCGGAACTTCTTTTTTTACTTTATCTTCGGCATTAGCCATTAAATCAGAAAAATTTCTGCTCTGATCTTCACTTTGTATCATTTGTAACCTGCCGTCAACAATCTTTTTTGTTTCTAAATCTTCTTCCAATGAAGATGATTGTTCTTTATAATCACCGATAGAAGTGTCTACTGTAGGGGAAAAAGACTTTATTATAAATGTGAAAAATAAAAGCATACCAAAAAATGATATTGCAAAAATCTGTATTAGAGAATTTTTGTTTTGCACATCCTTTTTCATATATTTTTTGTATCCGTACATTTACACTCCTTAATCTATCGTTTTATTCAGTAACACCACGAACTTTTGTTGTGGCAAGCATTATATCATCAAGTTCTTCTGCGTATCGTTTCATGACTTCCAAAGCAAACTCTTTTATGTCTGTTATGCCAAGTTCGCTTGTTAAACCTGAAGCTTTAACTGGCGCACCTTTTGAGTCAATGTTTAGTCCTGTATGTATAAGTATTGATGTTGGTGATTTTGTTGCAATTGAAACGGATAGCTTTTTGTCATTAATTATCAAATCATCACCGCATCTTTTTACAAAAATACCTCTTGCCTCAAGCAACTCTTTAATTATGCATATTAGAAGTCGTTGTCTAAAAACTCCCTCGGAAAGTTCTACCCCAAACTGCTCTGTTATAAAGCTAAGCATATATTTACTATAAATTGGTTCATTATTAATAACATCTTCTATATCAACCATTTCTGATAAATCGACTTTGCATTCTCCGCAAAAAGCTACAATAGAATCCCCTTGAAGTTTGAAATTTTTATAAATCCAATGAGGTGCGAGCTGAGAGCCGATGTATTTAATTGTGTTTTTAATAAATTTTGTTTTCATAATTATTCAAATAATATATTGATATACTTATTGGCATTATTTGCAATCAATGCATTTTTTAGGTGGATGCAAGATTCGCATTTGCCGCAATGTTTATTCCCTGAGTTATAACAACTCCTTACAAATTCTAACGGAATATCCTTCTCTATAGCAATTTTAACTATATCATTCTTGGTACAATTTATCAAGGGTGCTATAACTTTAGGGTGCTTTAAAGTTGATAACTCAAAAACTTTGGAAACATATTCTCTAAAATTTTCTGTGTTATCAGGGAAAGTGGTTCCTTCATCGGCATTTGCGCCAAATATTATATAATCATAACCTTCGGCATCCGCAAATGCCGCTGCGATATTTAAAAAAAGTCCGTTTCTGTTAGGTACCCAAACAGCTGCGGCACTATTTTTCGTGTCTAAATCCTCTGTAGGTATTTGTGTATCAGAAACTAATGCTGTCTTTGTAATTTCTTTCAGCCAATCCAATTTTATAATTTTTTGTTTGATTTTATAGAAATCAGATATTTTTTTTGTAGCTTGTATTTCTTGTTCTGCAGATTTCTGTCCATAATTAAATGTAAGTGCAAGCTCTATATTATATTTATCCATAAAACCGCCTAAGGCGACGATGGAATCCAGTCCTCCAGATAGTAAAATGATTGATTTCATTCTTCTTCGTCCTCATATTCATCAATCATATTTTGAGCTTCTTCCTTTAAAAATTTTGAAAAACTTGGCAAAGAAATGACTTCATCTAATATATCACGTCCTTCAATATTATATAGCGCAATAAGTGCATTCCTTTGAACTTCTTCGTTTTCATCTTTTAATGCTCTGCGAATTAGTTTTGGCGCTTCTTCATATTCACTGTTCATTAATGCTTCAATTGTATTTATCCTGACAATAGGAGAAGAATCCATTAAGGATGTTTTAAACACCTTTAATACTTTTGCGTTATTAATACTAAGCCTGCCCAGAGCTTCAACAATTTTTTCTTTTAGAAAAGAAAATTTATCCCATAGTCCTTGTTTTGCTTCCATTATTGCAACTAAAGGGTCTATTGCGCTGGTATCACCTATCAGTCCAAGAGCAAAAGTTGCGGATTCTTTTACATAAACTGATTTTTCTTCTTCATCTTTTACAACATTTATAAGTGATGCAACTGCATATGGGTCGCCAATTCTTCCCAAGGCATCTGCACAAGCCAATCTTACCTTGTAATTTTCTGCTTTATTATTAAGGCAATATAGTAGCACACCTACTGTAGAAGTATCTTTATAATTAGAGATGGACTTTGCGCATAAAACTTTTAGGTTTATGTAATTTTCAGGGTCCATATTCCATTTTCGTACAAGCAGATCCAGTAATATTGACAATGTTGATGTTGCTCTAATTTCATCTGCGAATCTTACTATTCCGGAAAGTATTTCTTGGTCTGTATTTGTCATTAATATGTAGTTACAAATAGCAACAAATTCTTCTGTCGTGCAGCTTGTTTTTAAAGCTTTTATATTGTTCAAAGCTTCTAGCGGAGGAAGTTCTCCAATGCCACATTCTTTCAGCAATGAAACTATTTCCAATTTGCTACTCCCTTTACAATAAGGATATAATAAAAATCTTTTGTAATCAATTATAACTTGATTTTCGACATGTTTTTCAGTCATTTTTTGTTTACATTTCTTAATATTATGTATATAAAAAGTCAATTTTTTGAATCAGAAATACTTTATATATACATAAGAGTATTTTATAAGGAGCAAATGATGAAAGAAGAAGAGCTGAATGCTACAATGTCAGTAATTGCAGATCCGATAAACAATGTATATAAATTGGATACAAGGCAAGCCGTAGACGAAATTCAAAGAATCTGTAGAATTTTTGAAATTGCAGATAAGCAATCTAACAAACATAAAATGTTATCAATTAAAAATTTAGCGACTTTTAGATTAGTATTAAGTAATAACTAAAAAGCTGAAATATAAAGATGTAAAAGCCTTGTCAAAACAAGGCTTTTTTGATGCATTAGAATAGAATTGTTAAGTTTTGTAACAATAATTATCAAATGTGAAATTAGGAAAGCTTTATATACTTTATATATATGTAAGATGAAAAAAGGTATAAAAAGATGGCAAACGTAGCAGCACAATTAGGAAATTTATTAGGCGTAAATGCCGATATTAACTATTATACACAGCAATCTATTTATTGGAATGCTAAGTATGAAGCTAACTCAGAAAAACTTAAACAACAAGTCAATTATGAGCAAAAGTGGCAATCTGCATTTGATGATGCACAAGATACTGATAAAACGTGTAAGATTGGTAATACTACTTGGAAAAAGAAAGATGAAGTTTTATCAGATGCTCAAGCTGATGCTTATGCTCACGCAAAAGTAAAACAATATGATGAAGAGTTGTCTATGGAGTTGGCAGATTTAGATATTGAATATGAAGCAATGAAAACAACGTATGAAGCTATGCTTGAAGAGTTAAGAGCTCAACAGGAAGCAGACAAACAAGCAACTTCTACAGCCGCTCAAGATACAGGTTTACTCGGTCAATAATAAAATATCAATATATTTTAGATGCATTGTACATCAAAGACGCAATTGTCATAGGTCCTACACCACCTGGAACCGGTGTAATATATTTACAATCTGGAGATACAAAATCAAAATCTATATCTCCGGTAAGCTTACCGTTGGAATCTCTAAATATTCCAACATCAATCAAAACAGAATTTTTATTCCCCATCTTACATCTTACAATTTTTTTACCCACCGCGGATACAACGATATCGGCGGTTTTTATTTTGTTATCCAAATCTTGTGTGAATGAATGACATATTGTAACTGTGGCATTTCTTTTCAAGAGCATTTGTGCCATAGGTTTACCAACAATGTTTGAACGTCCTATTACAACAGCATTTTTCCCTTCTATTTTAATTCCGTATTCATCAAGCAGCATGATTATTCCTTGTGGTGTTGCAGGGTAGAAATAAGGCTCCATTCCTACAGCAAGACGACCTACATTTTCAGGGTTAAATCCGTCAACATCTTTTTTAGGTGAAATTGCAGATATTATTTTACTTCTATTAATATGTTCAGGTAAAGGTAATTGTACTAAAATTCCTGTAATATCATTATCATTATTAAGTTCAGATATCTTATTTAATAAATCAGTTTCTGTAATATCAGATGCAAATTCAATTATAGTTGACTTTATACCTACTTTTTCAGCAGCTTTTTTCTTATTATTTACATAAATTCTGCTGGCTACATTATCTCCGACAAGTATAACAACAAGGTGAGGAGTCCTGCTAAGTTCAGCAACTCTTTTCTTTACTTCTTCTAATATTTTTAGCGAAGTTTTTTTTCCATCAAGTAATATCATTTATTTATTCTCCTGAGGAAGATTAAGTCTAAAATAGAATTCTTTGACAGCATCTTTTACAATGTTTGAATTCCAATCACTTGTTCCTTCAATTAATTTATTATCAACAGGTATTGCGCCTAATATATCTAACTCAGCATTTTTTAGTGATTTATAAACCGAATCCATATTTTCTCCGCCGACTTTATTAAGCACAACACCTATCTGCCCGCCTGCAGCATATTTTGATGAAAATTCTTCAATGCGTTTTGCAAGCTTAACAGATTCTTGGGTAGTGTTCGCAACGATAAGTGTTAAATCCATGTTTGTATCTACCAATTGATTAAGGTATTTTAAATCAAATTCGCAATCAAAAATTACAAAATCATATCTTTCTATTAATTTTTGACAAGCATCATTAATTTGTGCAGTAATCGGGCATCTGCAATCTTTTGCCCCAACAAACCAAGAAACAATAATATCAGTATTTTCATTAAGTTGAACAATAATGTCTTCAATCGCCCACTCTATATATTCATGCTTTGACATTCCATCAGGAATCCCTGTTTTATATTCGTGTTTGCCGCTGCGTATGCCATATATAGTGTTTCTAATATCAAGTCCAAAAGAATGGCCAAGCTCTCCTGTTAGGTCATTATCAAAAAGCAATATTGATTTATCCGGGAAATTATCTTGTATTAAATTCCAAAAAGCCTTCGTTAAAGTTGTTTTTCCGCTTCCGCTTTTACCTGTAATAGCAATTTTAGTGGTCAAAATTAAATCCTCTCATTGCGTTTATTTTAACATAAATATAATAAAAGAGTTGGATATTAACCCAACTCTTTTTACTCTATCTTAATATTAACTATTCTTCAATAATTGAATCTCCAGCTGTAAGCTCAGGTGCTCCGAACATTCCTTCAATTTCTTCTAATATTGCGGAAGGTTTTCTTGCTTGGTTACGTTGAGCTGCACGTTTTTGCGCTTCTCTGTCACGTTCTTCGCTTGCAAACGTTAAGTGATGGAAACCGGTACCTGCTGGTATTAATCTACCGATAATAACGTTTTCTTTCAAACCTCTTAACATATCCTTTTTGCCGTCAACAGCGGCTTCTGTCAAGATTCTTGTTGTTTCTTGGAATGAAGCTGCAGATATGAAGCTTTCAGTGTTCAAAGAAGCTTTTGTTATACCTAATAACATGTATTCACAAGTAGCTTCCTGACCGCCGTGTTCAGCAACAACTTTATTTTCATTTTCAAATGTTTGAACTTCTACTAATTCACCAGGAAGTAAATTAGTATCTCCGGAATCAACAATTCTGACTTTTTTAGTCATTTGACGTACAATAATTTCAACGTGTTTATCTGCAATTTCTACCCCTTGTGAACGGTATACACGTTGTACTTCGTCTACTAGATATTGTTGTGCTTCTTCAGGACCGCATAATCTTATAATATCATGCGGGTTCAAAGGTCCGCTTGTTAATGGTTGGCCTTTTTTGATTTTTTGTTTGTTTTGAACAACAATACTTGCATCAATTGCAAATTTAATTTCAGTTCTTTGACCATCTTCTGATTCAAGATATAGTCTTGGAACATCATCTTCAATTTCAATTATTGCGGTACCGTCATACTCTGCCAGAATTGCACAGTCTTTAGGTTTACGAGCTTCAAGAAGTTCTTCAACTCTTGGCAAACCTTGAACGATATCACCAGTCTTTTCTCTTTCAAATACAAGAGATGCTAGCATATCACCGTGTTGAACAAGTGCGCCTTCTTCAACTTGTAACATAGTACCTGGACTTATCAAGTAAGGACGACCATTTCTGATTGTTACTGATTTGGCATCAACATTAACAATTTGACCTGATACTGTTGCAATTTCACCGGAACTTGCTAATTCTGTATCTAATTTGATGAATGAACCTTTTTTAACGGAAGGCTTATTCTTTGTATTGATAACCGTTTCAAAGTTAGCAGAATTTAATAATAACCTTCTTGATTCGCTAACGTCGCCTTTAATTGCAGCAGAACCATCGTTTAAAGCTAATACATCAGTTTTGGCAACCGGTGTTTTTGCTTCAATAATGTCACCATTCTTAACTAAAAGTTCTGTCTGAAGTGAATTATTTAATTTAGAATTACCTTCTAATTCACGACGTACAATCAAAGTTTCCAGTACAACTATTTTTAAGCTACCTTTTTCATCAAGTTCAACCAAACCCTTAAGGTGTGACAAGTAACCTTGCATCTGAAGAACTAAACTTGTTCTTGTAAGTGTTGCACCATCTAAGTTTCTGACTCTTGCACCATCTTTATATTGTAATTGAGTTACAGGAACAATGTTTATCAATTCATCAGTTGAATTGAATTTAATTGAAACATCCTTCGGCTCAATGTACATTGGTTGAACAGGTCTAACTAAAATTTGAATAGGTTTGTCTTCTAATGATTCTTCTTCTAATGAAGTAGTATCGATTTCTTCATCTAAATCATCAATATCTAAATCATCAAAATCCATTTCCATTATTGAAACTATTGATGTTTCTTTAGCTTTTACACCTTTAGCAATCGTTGTACCGGCATCAATTACTGAACCTTCTTCTACTTTAAGTTCAGAAATGCTTGATAATGTATGAACTTCACCAGGACGAACTGTAATTTCGTGAATTACGCCGTTAAATTCTTTGAATTCAACGATACCGTCTATGTGGCAATAAATATCTTTTACTACTTCTGTGCCGGCTGTAACAAATGTTCCGTTTTCAACCATTCTTAAAGTTGCATCTTTATTAACTTGATGAACTTCTTCAGGAACAAATACTATATTACCAGGCTTAGTAACAATTTGATTGTCATCAACTTCTATATCAACATATTTGATTTCACCGGATGATGATACCGAAAAATCATCATCAATAAGTTCGGCAATAATCATACCGTTTTCTACAGTTGTATCAATCGGAGCTTTAACGATATATTTCTCGTTAGACTTCTTAACAGTCCATAATTGTTCCTTCTTTGTTTGTTCAAATTTAGCATTTGAAGGAGCAAGCGATGCTATTACAATAGTAATTTCCTTACCTGAAACAATTTTTTGTATTTTATTCTTGCCAGATTTAACTTCTTCAATAACTAAATCATCGCTGTAACGAACTTCGCCGCCATGTTCCGAAATTATAAGAGTTTCAGCAAGCCTGTCACCTGCTTTAACTTTTTGTTCGTCTTTTACAAGAATTTTTGAACCGCCAGGGAGGTTATAAACATCTCCGCCTATTACCCATACAATACCGTTTTTGTTAGCAGTTCTTGAAATGTTCCCTTGTCTGTCTTTCTTTTCATCTGCAACAAAGTCCTCAAACATAACCATACCGGAAATATCTGCATTGATATCTTTTGTCGCTTTTTCTGTCAAACGACCACTATCATTTGAACTTGGTTTAAATTCAGCGAGTTTATAATTCTTGTCAATCTTCATACCGTCTTCGAAGAATACGGTTGCACCTGCAGGAATATGGTATGATGCAGATTTTTTGCCCGATTTAACTTCAATATCTGCTTCATATATTGATACTCTTACTACATCACCGTGACGTGTTCTGAGTTCTCTTGTTTTTAATTTTGATTCAACTGTACCTGCTTCGTTAGAATGAATTTCTTTTGTCGCTTCTTTAACGCCAACAGCACCACCGGTGTGGAATGTTCTCATTGTTAACTGTGTACCAGGTTCACCAATTGATTGTGCGGCGATAATACCGATTGCTTCACCCACGTCTACCAATTTTTGTGAAGTTAGTGCCCAACCATAGCATTTTTGACAAACACCATATTCCAAGCCGCAAGTTAAACCTGAACGAACCTTTAATTCTGTAAGGTTCAAGTGGGAAATTTTCTTGATGTCTTTTCTGTCCATAGTTGTGTCTTTTGCAACAAGAAGAGTTTTGCCATCTTCATCATAAATATCTTGTGCAACAGTTCTTCCTAACAGTCTGTCTACCAAAGGAACAATAATTGCATCGCCATCAGTAATAGGTTTCATATTAATATATTTATCTCCGCCGCAATCTTCTGCTCGGATTATAACATCTTGTGCTACGTCAACAAGACGTCTTGTTAAGTATCCGGAGTCAGCTGTTTTAAGAGCTGTATCAACCAAACCTTTACGTGCACCATATGATGAAATAATATACTCGGTAACTGACAAACCTTCCTTAAAGTTAGATGTAATAGGCAAGTCGATGATTTGGCCTTGTGCGTCAGCCATCAAACCTCTCATACCAACTAACTGTGATACTTGTGACAAATTTCCTCTTGCACCTGAGAATGCCATCATGTATACAGGGTTTAATTTGTCAAAATTTTCAACAACCTGTTCTGTCAATTTTGCTGTTGTTTCTGACCAAGTGTCAATAACCTTTGTATATCTTTCTACTTCTGTAATTTCGCCTTTTAAGTATCTGTGTGTTGATTTTTCAATTTCTTTTTCTGCTTCTTTCAGCAAATCTTTTTTTGTATCAGGAACTGATAAATCTGAAATTGAAATTGTAACACCTGATTGTGTTGCCATTTTGTAGCCCAAATTCTTAAGTGTATCAGCTAAATCAGCAGTCTTAGCTCCGCCATATTCCAAATAGATTTGAGCAAGCAACTTATTCAAACCCTTCTTATCCATCTGCTTATTGATGAATTCAGGAGTATGAGTTTTTTGTGTGTAAGTTTTTTCCATATTTATATTTCCTCAATTTCTCTATTTTTTTAGAGTGCATTTTAGCACCTTATCCTTGGATGCAAAAATTTGCACCTTGTACTATATTATGCTAAAGCCTTTCTAACGGCTTCATTAAATAAAATCCTACCGACAGTAGTTTCTATTCTCTTACCTTTTTCATCACGTACTACAATTTTATCGTGGTATGTAATTACTTTAGCTTCTAAAGCTGTTATTGCGTCTGCAAAGCTGTAGAAATATCCTTTTACTTCTTGGTTAGGATCTTTCATTATTGTTAAGTAATACAAACCAAGAACCATATCTTGTGAGTGAGTTATAATTGGTTTGCCGTTAGCAGGAGCTAATATGTTATTAGTAGCTAACATAAGCATTCTGGCTTCAGTTTGTGCTTCAATTGAAAGAGGTACGTGAACAGCCATTTGGTCACCATCGAAGTCAGCGTTGAATGCTGTACATACCAACGGGTGAAGCTGAATAGCTCTACCTTCAACCAACTTAGGTTCAAATGCCTGAATACCTAATCTGTGAAGTGTAGGAGCACGGTTCAGCATTACCGGATGTCCGTCAATAATTTCTTCTAAGATATCCCAAACTTTAGCATCAGATCTCTCTATCATTTTCTTAGCAGATTTAATGTTTTGAACATATCCACGTTCAATTAATTTATTGACAACAAATGGTTTAAATAATTCAATAGCCATTTCTTTTGGTAAACCGCATTGGTTAAGTTTTAACGTAGGACCTACAACAATAACTGAACGACCGGAGTAGTCAACACGTTTTCCTAACAAGTTTTGACGAAAACGACCTTGTTTACCTTCAATAATATTTGATAAAGATTTCAAGGCTCTGTTATTTGGTCCGACAACAGTTCTACCGCGTCTACCGTTATCAATCAGAGCATCTACGGCTTCTTGGAGCATTCTTTTTTCGTTTCTAACGATAATTTCAGGAGCACCCATTTCAAGAAGTCTTTGTAAACGGTTGTTTCTGTTAATTACCCTTCTGTATAAATCATTTAAGTCAGAAGTCGCAAAACGTCCGCCATCTAATTGAACCATAGGTCTCAAATCAGGAGGAGTTACAGGTAATACATCCATAACCATCCATGTAGGTTCGGTTTCAGAAGAAATAAGAGAATCTAACAATCTCAATCTCTTAATTAATTTTCCTTTCTTCTGAACCGATGCAACACCATTAGCTAGCTCTGTTCTGATTTCTTCCGCAAGTTCTTTTGTATTAATTTCTCCAAGAAGTTCTTTAATGGCTTCTGCACCGATACCTACTTTAAGCTTAGATTCTTCATTTTCCATCATGAAATCTTCATATTCTTCTTCGCTAAGAAGTTGCAATTTCTTGAATTGAGAATCTGCAGGATCTATAACTACATAGTTATTAAAGTAAATAACTTGTTCCAAATCCTTAAGAGTCATATCTAAAAGTAAACCAAGATAAGAAGGAATACCTTTCAAGAACCAGATATGAGAAACAGGAGCAGCAAGCTTAATATGTCCCATTCTGTGACGTCTTACTTTGCTATCTGTAACCTCAACACCGCAGCGTTCGCAGATAATACCTTTATGACGAACTCTTTTATATTTTCCGCAATAGCATTCCCAGTCCTTAGTAGGTCCAAAAATTCTTTCGCAGAACAATCCGTCTCTTTCTGGTTTTAAAGTTCTATAGTTTATTGTTTCAGGTTTTGTAACCTCGCCATAAGACCACTTAAGTATCCTTTCGGGTGAAGCGATGCTTATGCGTATATAATCAAAATAATCAATACTTGTAGACAATTTTCTATCTCCTTATATTTCGCCTAATGTTGTTGAAGTTTCAAAGAAATTAATGTTCAGAAGCTCTGAATCGATATCAGAAAGCGTTCTCTTTGGAGCAGCTTTTCTTAAATCGTCCATATCTGACATTAAATCTACTTCAACGCCATCTTTTTTGGCAACAGTAATATCCAGACCGATACTTTGTAATTCTCTTACAAGTACCTTAAATGATTCAGGAATACCAGGTCTTGGAATGTTATCACCTTTAACGATTGCTTCATACGCTCTATTACGTCCGTTAACATCATCAGATTTGATTGTTAACATTTCTTGAAGAGTATAAGCTGCGCCGTAAGCTTCCAATGCCCAAACTTCCATTTCACCAAATCTTTGTCCGCCGAACTGAGCCTTACCGCCTAGAGGTTGTTGTGTAACTAATGAGTAAGGACCTGTTGAACGAGCGTGAATCTTATCATCAACTAAGTGAACAAGTTTCAGTATGTATGAAAGACCGACTGCAATTGGTTCATCAAAAGGTTCGCCGGTTCTACCGTCAATTAAATATACCTTACCGTCTTCTCTGACCCAATCACAACCAGATTCTTTAATACCTCTTAAAAGTTCTGCCTTAGTTGCGATTTCAGATTGGTTATCACCATATCTTTCATCAAAAGAAGGTGCTTCGTAGTGGTCTTTAGTTAAGTATGCTGCTAAACCTAACAAGCATTCATAAGTCTGACCAACGTTCATACGGGAAGGTACACCAAGTGGGTTAAGAACTATATCCACCGGAGTTCCATCAGGTAAGAAAGGCATATCTTCTTTTGGCAATATTCTTGAAACAATACCTTTATTCCCGTGACGACCTGAAAG
Source organism: uncultured Acinetobacter sp. (assembly GCA_947306495.1). Lineage (GTDB taxonomy): Bacteria > Cyanobacteriota > Vampirovibrionia > Gastranaerophilales > Gastranaerophilaceae > CAG-196. The sequence continues at coordinate 2,115 of CAMZGT010000028.1, read as the reverse complement.
TTTATCACCAACAGATACTTTACGTTTTTGAGCTATATAAACTCTGATAACTGTGTTAGCTCCCGGTGGCAATTCGTCGCCTTTTTCTCTGTCAAATACCTTAACATCGACCACACGCCCGCCTTCACCGTGAGGTACTCTTAAAGAATTATCTTTTACATCTCTTGCTTTTTCAGCAAAGATTGCTCTTAAAAGTTTTTCTTCAGGCGGATGTTCGCTTTCACCTTTTGGAGTAACTTTACCTACTAGGATATCATCTGCATAAACTCTTGCACCAATACGAACAATACCTCTTTCATCCAAGTGTCTCAAAGCTTCTTCTGAAACGTTCGGGATTTCACGAGTTATTTCTTCTGGTCCAAGTTTAGTTTGTCTAGCATCTATTTCCAATTTTTCAATGTGAACTGATGTAAATATGTCATCATGTACGCATCTTTCCGAAAGTAAAATCGCATCTTCGAAGTTATATCCTTCCCAAGGCATATATGCTACCAAAATATTTTTACCGATTGAAAGTTCTCCACAGCTTGTAGATGCACCATCTGCGATAACATCACCCGCTTGAACTTTATCACCTTCGTGAACGATAGGTTTTTGGTTAATACATGTATCTTGGTTTGAACGAACATATTTCATTAATGTGTGTAAGTGTTTTTTGCCTTGTTTGTCAACAATAACAATTTCTTCGCCGACTACTCTTTCAACAGTACCGTCGCATTTAGCACATACAACCATTCCTGAGTCTTTTGCTACACGACGTTCCATACCTGTACCTACCACAGGTCTTTCTGTTATAAGAAGCGGTACTGATTGACGTTGCATGTTTGAACCCATCAAAGCACGGTTGGCATCATCATGTTCAATAAACGGAATCATAGATGTTGCAACAGATATAATCTGAATAGGACAAACACCAACAAAGTCTACTTTAGATGAATCAGACATAATAAATTCTGATTTATATCTAACTGGGACTTGTTTCTGTTTGAATGTATTGTCTTTGTTTAGTTGTACGTCAGCAGGAGCGCAACGGAAGTTTTCGTCTTCATCAGCTGTCATATAAACAACTTCATCCGTAACTTTTCCGTCTTTAACTACAAAGAATGGGGATTCAACGAAACCATAGTCATTAACTCTTGCGTGAGTTGCTAATGAACCAATCAAACCTGCGTTTGGACCTTCCGGAGTTTCAACTGGACAAATACGTCCGTAGTGAGAAGGATGAATGTCACGAACGGCAAATCCGGCTCTTTCTCTTTGTAGACCTCCAGGTCCTAATGCTGAAACACGTCTTTTGTGAGTTAATTCAGCTAATGGGTTAATTTGGTCCATGAACTGTGATAATTGTGAACTTCCGAAAAATTCCTTCAATGAAGCAACCAACGGCTTAGTATTCAACAAGTTTAAAGGTGTTAGTGTTTCAGAATCTTGAAGAGTCATTCTTTCTTTTACGATTCTTTCAATTCTTGAAAGACCAACTCTGAATTGGTTTTGAAGAAGTTCACCAACCGAACGTATTCTTCTGTTTCCTAAGTGGTCGATATCATCTAAAGTTCCTTCATCATAAGTTAAGTTAATTAAGTATTCAATTGAAGCAACGATATCTTGAACTGTTAATGTCCTTTGATTCTTAGGAATATTCAAATTTAATTTTTTGTTTAATTTATAACGCCCTACACGACCAATGTCATATTTCTTTTCATCAAAGAATCTTGATTCTAAAATTTGACGTCCGCCTTGTGCAGATGCAGGGTCGCCCGGACGAAGCTTTTTATACAAATCAATTAAAGCGTCATCTGTAGTTTCGGTAGTGTCTTTATCCAAAGTTTTTTTCAAAAATTCGAAATGAGTGAATAAAGATTCCATTTCAGAAACTGTAATACCCATTGCTTTAAGTAATGTTGTCGCAAGAATCTTTCTGTTTTTATCGATTTTAACGTATATTACGTCATTAGAGTCTGTCTCAATTTTTAACCATGCACCTCTGTTAGGAATCATGGTTGCGTTATACAATCTCTTACCGGTTGGTGAGATTTCTCTCTTGAAGTAAACACCCGGTGAACGAACAATTTGTGAAACAATTACACGTTCTGCACCGTTAACAATGAATGTACC
>CAMZGT010000027.1 GCA_947306495.1 uncultured Acinetobacter sp. | reverse complement strand
TTTATTTGCAGCAATAACTTTACCTTCATATATAGCAGACATTTTTGCATTCAAATCCAAAACATCTTGCTGATTGTTCGTCAATTGTTTTGCTTTATGATATAAATCCAATTTTTCATTATCGTTGCTTGAATAGAGAGCTACTCTATATATTATTCTATAATCGTTAGGTCTTAATTTATAAGCACTTTGAGCATATTGATATGCAGATTTCTTATTTCCCATATCAGAATATGCAGTTGCGATAGTCATGAGAGCATCTACATAACGACTAGAACTTGAAGGAACTTTTTTACCATATTCAATTGCTTTATTGAGTTCATTTAATTGATTATATGAGTCAGCAACCATTATGTACCAAAAATAATCGTCTATACTTCTATATTTATCAGGTACTGCGAGCAAATAATCTAATGCTTGTTTATAATTGTTTTTACCCCACACACTATAACCCGAATAATAATTAACCATCTCTTTGGGGAATATGCCGTTTGTATCAGCATTATTAAGTGTTTGTGCCCATTTTGCTAATTTGTCTAAATTACATTGTGTCCTTTTATTGTTGAATTCATTTAAAGCTGTATTATAGTAAGCTAAAATCGATGGGATATATTTATTATCCAATTGATATGCTTTTGAGTAGCTTACGGCATCTCCTTTATTCAGTAGTTTATTTATTTTTATGGCTTTTTTGTATTGCTCTTTTTCTGAATCGGAGAGGTTTTTGATTTGGTCTTTTGATAAGGGACAGAATGTCGCTTTGAAGTTTTCCCTATCTATGTTGTACCATTTCATATATGACGGTTGAATATCGTATGTTATCATGCTTACAGACCCCTTGTAGCTCGTGTTGTCTGCTGAATTTTCCGCAAAAGTGCAACAACACATGCTAAGTGCAACTGATAAAAATACAGATACAATATGTTTCTTTTTCATATTTATTACTTCCTAATAATTATAACCACTTACCATTAAATGGTAGCACAAATTCATAAAACTGTGTATCTTTAATCCGATTTAAAGATTTAATTGTTAATTAATGTAAATATTTTTTATATTTATCATTAGTTTTGGCAAATTTAATTTTCATGTGCATTATTATCTACAGGTAAAATAAAAAGGAAGGATGGTATATGTCAATTGAACTTGAAACTATAAATTCAGTTACAGAAACTGCAAGAAAAATGCTACAGAAGAAAGCTTTAGGCGGAGTGACAACAGACAGTGCCTATCGTGCAATAAATAAAGCGGTTGTAGATTTAGCAAATGTCAGTAATATAGAATTAAAGAAAGTAGAGATGAGGTTGACTTCAGCACAATCACATTCTCAAAAAGCTATTCAAGATATAACTGCAGCAAAAGACAGAGTTGAATTCTATCTTGACAGAGCTAAGGAAGAAAAGGATACAGCACTTCAAAAATTACAAGAAACTACAGAAAAATTAAATAGTGTTCTAAAAACTAAAACCGGAAAGGCAAAAGTTTTACCAAACGGCAATATAGAAGCAACAAAGGTAAACAAAAACGGTGCAAGGATGACTGTTGAGTATTTGCCAAATGATGCAAGGACCCCTATTGCGTACAAAGTGGAAGATGTTGACGGTTATGTCAGAAAAACAAAATTAAATCCTGTTACAGGTAAACCTATTCAAACGTACACTGACACTAATGGCGGACATAAATATGAGTATCTGCCAAACGGAGTAAAAATTACAAGAGTTAATGCAAAAAAAGCAAAAACTTCCAAACCAACTGTTATAAGCAAACAGGTAATAAGTGAAAACAGAGATTATGCAGTTATTCAAAGAAACTTTTCTGACGGTACATATGAAGTAGCCGAATTTAATAAAGAAAGAGGAATTATATATAAAGGCAAAATATTTAACTCTGATAAAAAACTTATTTATGAATATAAAAATGTGACAACAGGCAGTACAAAAATTCATAAAGAATTTTTCTTAAATCCTGAAGACGGACGTATGACCAAAAGTATTGAAAATACTGATTTGGGTGACGGAAAATTCAAAAAATTCACAGCATACTATGATACGGCAGATATGGGCTACTTAAAAACAGAATCTATAAATGAACATGGAATGAAAAAAGTTGTAAAAGCTAAAGTGGATGCTGAATTTGGCTTTGTAGACAAGAATCATCCTGATGTTATTTATACTTATCCCAAAGAATCACCTATTAAAACAGCAAGGTACGGGTTTGGTAAAGACTTTAGTGTTGGTAAAGAAATATTAAAGATGAAAGATGGTAGTACTGTAGAATTAAAAATAAACGATAATTGGTATCAGTGTGGTGAAGTAAAAATAATCTCTAAAACCGGCGAAGAAAGAATTATTCCTAAAACAGAAGCGAAAGAATATCTTGAATCTATCGGTTATGAAAAGAACTGTGACGGAGATTATATTTCACCGAAATTCCGCTAATATTTAAAAACATATTTATACCCTCGCTTTTCCGTGATACAATAGTAAAGCGAGGGTATAAATATGATTAATAGAAAATCCAGAGATGAAATCAAAAGAATGCGTCATGCGGGGCATATTGTTGCATTAGTGCACAAAAAAATGAGAGAAGTTGTTGAGCCGGGAATTTCTACACTGGAGCTTGACTCAATTGCTATGAATGTTATAAAAGAAAACAAAGCGCAACCTACATTTCTCGGATATAATGGTTTTCCGGCATGCATATGTACTTCCATAAACGAAAAAGTTGTACATGGGATTCCGAATAAGAATGAAATTCTTAAAGAAGGGGATATTATTGCAATAGATGTTGGTGCAACATATGGCGGTATGGTTGGAGATAGTGCTTGGTCATATGCTGTCGGTAAGATTTCGGAAGAAAAACAAATGCTGATGAAGGCAACCGAAGAAGCTCTTTTTGCTGGAATATCAAAAATGAGAGCAGGGAATGTTCTTGATGATATTTCAGGAGCTGTAGAGGACGTTGCCAAATCATACAACCTCGGTATTGTTCGTCAATACGGAGGGCACGGAGTCGGTTACCAAATGCACGAAGATCCGTTTCTGTTTAATTACAGAGTTGGTGATAAAACTCTTATTAAACAAGGATACGTTATAGCGATTGAACCTATGCTAAACCTTGGGGGTGATGAAGTTTTTGTTGAAGACGATAATTGGGGCGTTATAACCAAAGACAGAAAACCTTCGGCGCACTTTGAACATACAGTTCTTGCAACGGATGACGAACCGATTCTAATGACAACACTTATGGAATAAATATTTATATTATTAAAAAAGGATGATTGAATCTCATCCTTTTTATATGTCTATTTTTCTTATTGTAGAAAAAATCTTCCAAAACCACCCCTAGGGCTTCCGTCAATATTAATTTGTGCTATTGGAATGTTTATTACATCTCCTGCTTCAAATTTTGTTTTATCGTAATCGGTATTTCTTCCATCAGGAGTTGATCCAGGAACTGATCTCTTATTTATTATATCTGCATTTCCAAAAGGAATATTCCTCCCTTGAACAAAAATATGATCCGGTACACCAAAATCTGCTTTTATTGTCCCAAGGGTTGGATTTTCTACATACCAAGGCGTTTCTTTTATTCTTACTGCCAAACACATTCCATTTTCGGTCAATGATATATCGTAGTACTCATTAAATCCATTTAATTTAGCAAGTGCTATTTTTTGAATTCCATTTAAATCGCAGTTTTCCAGAGCACCAAGATCTCCACCTTTTCTGCATGCTTCTTGCAATTTGATTACATCACTGTTAATTATTTCATTACCGTTTTTAACATTGACAACTGCTGATACCAGACTTTTGTTTTCGGCTTTAATAGTGAAATTTTTTCTACCAGCGTCTGTAACTATAAGTGTAATGTCTGTCATACTATACTCCTTTTCTTTTTATTAATACCTCGTATATATATATAAAGTATGTATTATTTTAAAAATTGCTTTTTTATAAACATATATTAAGAAATGTTAAGAAAAACTATAGAGCAATCATTTAAAAAAAGCTTACGCTGCAAAGAAATCATAGATATTCTGCTTCTTTTTATTTTTATTTATTTCTAAACTTTTTCTATAGTTTTCTTATATCTTACTATCTAAGTTATGTAAGATTCTTCAGAGGGTAAATTACACCCCACCCTCTAGACAAAAATTTTTCAGCATTATACAATTGTTAAGCAATATAAATAGAGGTTTATTATGGATCAAATAATTAAAGTTGCTTGGGAATTAAACGAAAGTTGTGATAACAGATACAAATTAGTTTATGAAATCGCAGAATTGGCCAAAAAATTGGTAGATGAAACTCAAATGAAGAAAGCCCGAGAAGAGTTCGGTTTTGATGAAGCGGCTGTCAACGATAATCCTTACAAAAAGGAAAATCCCGTAGAACATGCTATTATGGTTAAAGCTTCTGAATCGGACGATACGGAGCTTGTCGGGTAAAGTAAGGTATAAAATATAAAAAGGCACCTGCTTCAACGAAGCGGGTGCCTTTTTATTGTAAATCTTTCTTAACAAACAGGCAATTTTTGAACTTCACAGGTTTTATGAAAGGAGAAGGTCGAAGTATGAACAAATACAGTAAAAAATTAATGAACTTAAAGTGGGGCTTGTAGGCTTATGTTGAATGTCGGAAAAATATATTCTACATTGGGTAACCCTAATTCACTTGTACCGCTTGCTATTAAGGATTTTTCAGCAACCGGCGGTATGACTGCAAGTTCTTTTGTTACGGGAAAAGAAGAGGGACAAGACAGATTCATTGATGAAGTCGGTACACAGATTATATGGTTGTTTGGGATTCCGGGATTTAAGTGGTTATTTGATAAAACGATTTTCAAAGGTTTTGGTTTGGATTCCAAATTTGATGTCAGAAACCTTAAAAACGAAGATGTGCTTGAAAAAATAAAGGAGTATGCTCCTACAGAAGAAATCAAAAAAGGGCTGGAAAAAATTTCTCATAAGCAAAGTACATTTAAAAATGTTGCTTTGTGGAAATTTTTTATTTCAACAGGAGCAACTGTTGCAACTTATATCGGTTTAACAAAAGCAAAACAAGCTTATACAGAAAATAAAATCAGAAAAAACCTTATAGAAGAGTACAAAAAACAAGAAGCAGCTAAAGAAGAGGAAAATAATTCGACCGTATCGTTCAAGGGATTAGGTAATGTAGTAAAGACATTCGCTTTCAGCCCTGTAAAAAACATGTGGATATTAGATGGTGCAATAACCGGAGAAAGATTAAAAGATTCGAGAACTCCTCAGGAATTTGTCGGATACAGTATAAAAGAAGCATCAACGTTATGCTTTATGTACTATGCCGGCGGTAAAATTCAGGAATTCCTTGAGAAACAAGCACAGAAAAAATACAACAAGTCTATCGGCTTGGATGCCAGAGTTATTGAGGATAATTCTGTAAAAGAATCTTTTGATAATGGTTCAATTACAAAAAGTTTAGATGAATTTAAGGCAGTTAATGAGCTTAAAAACGATGCCAAGTTATATGAATTTTTGCATAAAAATCCGGATAATGAAATAGTAAAGGTTGCAAAGAAATCGGATATTATTTCTATGTATGCAGAACCGAAAAAATGGTATCAAATATTTAAAAAATCTCAAAAAACAGACAAAATTGATACAAGAAAGTATATCGACCTTGAGGAAATAAGAGGAGTAAATACTAAGCTGGAAACTCTTTACAAGCAGTACAAAGAAGCTTTGCAAAATGGTGAAACTTCAGAAAAATTTTTTAAAGGAGTTAAAAAGCTTAAAAGAAATTCAATAAATATGAATATTGGTACTTGCATATTAGCTCTTGGAATAATGACTCCGTGTATTATGCTTGCAAAGAGATTCATAGGAAAGGATGATGTAGAATTTAAGACAAAGTCAGACATCAGAAAACAGTTGATTGCAGAAGGAGTCATAAAATAAGAGGGTTTTAACAATTTAAGAAATCTGTTATAATGCTCATAAAAGGAGAAAACTATGCGAATTTTAATACTTTTGTCAGTAACTTTTATTTTTATTCAAACAGCCCGAGCTGCAATATTTAATTACGGAAATAATCCTTTCCCGCACCAAAACTGTCCGGAATTAAATAACATATATGAAACGGAATCCACGGTTGAGCAAAAAGAAAAAGAATCAGCTAATAAGGTAAAAAAAAGTTGGTTCAATAAGAAAAATACAGGTTACAATGATTGTGGCGTAAACGAAGGTATTATCCAAGGTTCACCGGATGGCAGTTTCTATGTATTTCCCGCAAGTAAATAATAAATAAAAAAATCAGGCGCAGCCATCGGCTGCGCCTGATTTTTTTATTTTCTATACAGCGACTTTAATCGCTTTTTTTGCTCTGTAAAGTGAGGTTTCTTTTCCCAAAATTTCCAAAATGCCAACCATATCTGCACCGCAAGTTCTGCCTGTTATTGCAGCTCTTACAGCCCACATGGTAACTTTAGGCTTAATGCCTGCAGTTTCTTTCCAATAAGCACGGAAATCTGCAAGTTTCTCATGAAGATTTTCTTCTTTCCATTCCCAGTCTACGGCTTTATTAACAAAGTCAGTTAGAACATTTTGGGCAACTTCCGTGTTGAGAGTTTCGGTTTGAGCTTCAGGTTCAATTACAACATCTTTTCCGAAGAAATAAGGAACAGCATTTGTGATATCGGACAATAAAGTTAAAGGTTCACGTGTTATTTCAACCATTTTTGTGTATTGAGAATCAGATAACTCATTCAAAGGATATTGAGTCAAATATGGTTTTAGACGTTCTTTCAACTCTTCAATAGGAAGCATTTTTATATAATGACTGTTCATCCATTTAAGTTTATCGTATTCAAAGATTGAGTTAGAAGATGATATTTCACTGATTCTGAAATCTTGGGCAATTTCGTCAACGGATTTAATTTCTTGACCGTCAGACGGTGCCCATCCTAATAAAGCTACAAAGTTTATTAACGCATCAGTAAGATATCCTTGTTTTACAAAGTCTGAAACAGCAGTAGCTCCATGTCTTTTAGACAGTTTACTTCTGTCAGGAGCAAGAATCATGCCAAGATGACCAAATCTTGGAACTTCAAAACCTAATGCTTCAAATATTAATATTTGTTTGTATGTATTTGATATGTGATCTTCGCCTCTGATAACATGGGTAATTTTCATTAATGCATCGTCGATAACAACTGCAAAATTGTATGTCGGAGCACCATTTGATTTCATAATTACAAAGTCTCCGATAAGATTTGTATCTACGTGTAATTTACCTTTTACCAAATCATCAAATTCTAAAATTGATGAATCATGAAATGCAGCTTGTGCTTTAGCAATATTGAATCTTATAGCGGGTTTTCTTCCTTCTGCCCTCAATCTGGCTTTTTCATCTTCTGTCAAATTCTCACATTTTTTAGAATATACATAAGCTTTTTTTGCAGCCGTAGCTTCCTCTTTTTCTGCTTCCAGTTCTTCCGGAGTGCAGTAGCATTCGTAAGCATATCCGCTGTCAAGCAATTGTTGAACATATTTCGGATAAATATCAAAACGCTGTGACTGAGTGTAAGGGCCATAATTACCGCCGACATCAGGACCCTCATCCCAATTCAAGCCAAGTGCTTTCAAAGAATCAAAAATGTTGTCTACATATTCTTGAGAAGTTCTTTCTGCATCTGTATCTTCTATTCTTAAAACGAACTTTCCGTTATTTTTTTTCGCAAATAAATAATTAAATAATGCCGTTCTTGCAGTACCGATGTGTAAATTTCCGCTCGGTGACGGCGCAATTCTAACTCTTACTTCTGACATATTTATATTCCTTCCTTTAATTGCATTTACAACTTTATTATGGCACAAAAATAAAACTTATAATACTAAAATTATGCTATACTAATAATATGCGAAGATACACATACTTGAACGGCAGTGTAAAAAACGGAAACATAATGCGTTGGCCTGTTAATACGTTAACGGTCTATATTGCGCCAATGAAATTTTACTCTAAACAGGGTGAAGATACAAAGTTTCGAAAAATGGTTATGGATGCTTTTTCTGTTTGGTCTGCTGCCTCAGGCGGTAAGTTGCATTTTAAGGTAACAAGCAATTTGTATGATTCTTTGATAAATGTTGATTGGAAACGAGTGGACAGGCAGGCTTTGGGACATTGCTATTTTAATTGGGATTCACAAGGTCGCCTTGCAGGTGCTGAAGTTTCAATAGGACTTACTGACGGACGAATTCATAAACAGTACGACAGTGATATAGAGGTTTATCATACAATATTGCACGAAATAGGTCATGCACTTGGATTAAATCACAGTCCATATAAAACAGATATTATGTATACTCCTCACCAGTATGGTGTATCAGCACTTTCAGAAAATGATAAATATTCGATTTATTGGCTTTACCGCTTGCAAGCAGGAGCCTCAGTAAAACATATTGCTTCAAAACACGGTATATCTACGTCAACCGATATTGATGCAGTTATTAGGAAAATTGATTCTAAAAACGAGGAAATATCTGCAGAAACCCACATGCAAATTAATACACACAGAAACTTGTTGGAAGAAGCTGCAAATATAGGTGATTTAAAGCGTTATAATATGATGCTTCAAAACATATCCCTAACAAAGGATGTAAAAAATTACTTAAATAATAACAGAAATTCATAAGTTGTTATTCAATGTACTTACCGTCAAAAAGATCAAGAATCATTTTTTCTTGGTCGGATTCTATATGTTTTTTGTCTTCGTTAGTTTTTGGCTGCTCAGAAGGAATTGTTTCTTGTTCTTTGTTAAAAGGTTTTTCTTCGGTAGATTTGGGTTCTTTTACAAATTCATTTTGTTTTTTATTTTTTTTCCCATGTTCTTTTGGAGTGGAAACTGTAGTTGCAGATTTTGTCTGTAATGCTTCATCTCCTGCAAGAGGAAGCCTCACAATAACCTTAGTATCGTTTTGAGCGAACATAATATTAGCAGCATCAACTAACATGTCTTTTTTATTATTACTGTTTAATTGAGAAACAAGCTTATCGTTCTTAAATGTTATAATAACTTCATCTGAAGCAATTTTAACAGGTGTTGCCAAATTAAGTAAAGCTTTTGTAGCCGGACTTTTAACATTAGCCAATAATGTATTCCAGAGTGATTTCATGTCTGTCCCTGTCGATTTTTTAGAAATCGGAGGTGGTGTAAATTCACCAACTTCTTTTATTGAGGTTGGTTCTGTTGTTGTTTTAGGCTCTTCTACAGTTTCAGCCGGTGGAATTGGCGCTGGGCGAGTTACTACGGCTGGCTGAACTTGTGCAACCGTATTGTTGACTGCAAGTTTCGGAACAACATTTCCTTCTTCAAGTGCTTTAATACGATTTTGCAAATCCAATAATGTTGTATTTTCTGTCATATTGGCTAAATCTATAACCCCGACTTCAAGCCACAAATGCTGATTTGTAGCAAGTTTTACCTCTTTGATATAATAAGTTATTCTTTCCAAAAGAAATACAATTTGTTGCGTTTCTAAAGAGTCTTTTTGTTTTGTTAATATTTCTGTTTGCGGCTCATTTAAGCCTGTTAATTCTTGTAATAAATCTTTTCTGCAGTTTTTAGCTATTAATAAATTTTTAAAATACTCAGAAAGGTTTGTCAGAATCTGAAGAGGTTCATTTCCTGCATTGTATATTTTACTTAAAATTTCTATGGTTTCATTCGGAGATGATGATATGATTTTTTCGCTCAGTTCGTGCAAGATGTCAAATGATATTCTGCCCAGTATTGCATTAACATCATCAGATGTAATTTGTTTAGAAACTCCTAACAGGCTTAATTGGTCTAACAATGATATGCTATCACGCATACCGCCTGCTGAATTTTTTGCGATAGTAAATAGTGCATCATCGGATATATTTATATTTTCTTTGTCAGAAATATATCTCAGATGTTTGACTATATCATCGGTTGTGATTCTTCTAAAATCAAACCTTTGACAACGACTTTTAATTGTATCTAAAACTTTATGAACTTCTGTTGTTGCTAATATAAAGATAACATTTTTCGGCGGTTCCTCAAGAGTTTTAAGAAGAGCATTAAATGCATGGTTTGTCAGCATATGTACTTCATCTATAATATAAATTTTATATTTTCCGTTAACCGGTACATATTGAATTTTTTCCAAGATATTTTGAGTGTCCTCAACTTTTCTGTTGCTCGCAGCATCGATTTCAATTACATCAATTGGAACTGAATTTGTTATATCACGGCAGCTTTCGCATTCCCCGCAAGGATGGATAGTCGGGCCGTTCTTGCAATTTAAAGATTTTGCAAGAATTCTGGCCGTTGAAGTTTTACCTGTACCGCGAGGTCCGGTAAACAAGAATGCGTGAGCAATTTTTCCAAGTTCAATAGCACTTGTAAGAGTTTTTTTGATGTGTTCTTGTCCGACAAGCATATCTAATGTCTGAGGACGATACTTTCTGTATAGCGGTACGTAATTTTCACTCATAAAATAAGTTTATCATAAAACTATCGGATTGCCACTTAAAACATTTTATATTAAAATTAGCCTATGATTAGAGGGCTTATACTGCTATTTTCAATGTTTATATTTATGCTGCAAGCGCAGTCTTTTGAACTCGTATTACCAAAAGAGAAAAACTGCATTGTTAATACAAATTATGCATTTTTTGTAGGAAGAGCAAAAAACGGTGAGAGTATCTCTATAAATGGTGAGAATGTGTATACTGCTTCAAATGGAGCTTTTGCTCATTCAGTTCCTCTTAAAGACGGAGAAAATAGAATAATGCTGCGCTCTCCATATGGAATACAAATGTTTAAATTTTACAAAAATGACAAACAAAAAAATGTAGAGTTTCCACTGGAAGAGTTTGAACCAATAATGGGTTATGTAAAACGCGATAACACTCCTATGAGAAGTGAACCGGTTGATGCGGGACTAAATCGTATATCTCATTTGTTCGAATGTACTCCGCTTATTATAAACGGTTCAAAGGGGAATTTCTATAGAGTATTTTTATCATCAAATAAAACCGCGTGGATATTAAAAGAGCATGTTCAAATAGATTTAGATTATATACAAACTCCTACTGATTTTATTACAATGGACAGTGAACGATATAAAAATGCATTTGTTCAGACGATTTCTTTTACAAAAAAACTTCCATATACAATAGAGGATACTGAGGAAGAAATAATATTTAAAGTTTATAACCCTGAAATGGATGAAAATTCTGTATATACATTAAATATTCCTAAACCGGAAAAATATACATATAATGTAAAAATGGATGGCGGAAAATATACAGTAAAAGTCAGAAAGCTTCCCGAAAAAAAAGAAGATTATACTATTATTATTGACGCAGGGCATGGAGGCTCAGAAAAAGGAGCGGTAGGTTGTCTTGGTGATGAAGAAAAAAATATAAACTTAAAACTTGCTCAGGAATTATACAATATTTTAAAAAAACAAGGTTTAAATGTGCACATGACACGTGAATGTGATGCAAATGTTTCGCTTAATGATCGTGTTGATTTCGCAAAAGATAACGGTGCTGATGTTTTTGTAAGCATACATTTTAACTCTATTCCGGATATATGTATGGATATTCATAAAAACAGAGGTACAAGCGTTTATTACTACAATGATAATTCAAAAGAATTTGCTGAAATTCTGGAAAAAAACGTAACTAAAATAGCAGGAACACGCAGTGACGGCGTAAGAACAGCCAGCTTCGCAGTTATAAGACCATCTGATTATGTCGGAGTCCTTGTTGAAACTGCATATATGACAAATCCGTTGGATTCGCTTTTATACCGCTCTGACAAGTTTATGCATAAAGCTGCAAATGCCATAAGTAAGGGGATTCTGGAGTACATTAAAAAGGATTAATTGTGAATTAATTCTCTTATAGCTTCGATTGCAGTTTTAATAGCAGAATCTGTATCATGAACCACAGGATTTTCCATACCGGCTCTGGCTCGTTCTTGGTTTGCAACGACAAGGAAGATTGAACCTACTTTAACTTTAAGGAAACTGCCTGCAATGAATAAAGCAGCTGATTCCATCTCAGAAGCCAAGCAACCAAGTTTTAGCCATGCTTGCCATTTATTTTCAAGTTCATAGTTGACCGGCATTATTTCAGGATTGTGTTGGCCGTAAAAGGCATCTTTGCATTGGACCACACCTACATGATGCGGCAGGTGAAGTTTTTCAGCTGCGTGTTTTAAAGCTGTAATTATATCGTAATTGGCAATGGCAGGGAATTCTATCGGAGCATATTCTTTGGAAGTTCCTTCCATTCTTATTGCACCTGTTGCAATAACTAAATCTCCGCTTTTTACATTTAAGTCCATGCCACCGCAAGTTCCGACTCTGATAAATTTTTTTGCACCAACTTTCACAAGTTCTTCCAGTGCTATAGAAGCAGAAGGGCCACCTATCCCTGTCGAAGTAACACTAACTTTGACTCCGTCTAAAAAGCCTGTATAAGTTACAAATTCTCTTTTATCAGCGATTAATTTTGGTTCATCAAAATATGCGGCTATTTTTTCGCATCTCTTCGGATCACCCGGTAAGATAACATATTCGCCTACATCACCTGATTTTAGGCCAATGTGGTATTGTGTTCCGTCATTTGTATACTTCATGAAAAAATCCTCCGGAAAACTCTATTTTATCAATTAAACGTACGTATGTCAAAATCTATACAAATATTGTTTGTTCTCTGTCAGGACCTACAGAAATGATACCTATAGGTGCACCGATTAAATCTTCAACACGTGCTATATATTTTTTTGCATTTTCAGGCAAATCTATATATTTTCTTATGTTACTTAAAGGTGTTTTCCATCCTGGCATTGTTTCATATATAGGTTCTAAATATTTATGTATAAAAACATCTGTGGGATACGAAGTATAAACTTTGTCATTCCTGCAGTCTTTGTATGCAACGCACACTTTGATTTCATCAAATGTATCAAAAACATCAATCTTGGTTAACGCTACATTTGTAATGCCACCTACCAGTACGGCATATTTCATAATAACGGCATCAAACCAGCCGCATCTTCTGGGTCTGCCAGTTGTTACTCCAAATTCGTGTCCTATTTCCTGAATTTTTTTGCCGGTTTCGTCGTTAAGTTCACTTACGAACGGGCCTTCTCCGACACGTGTTACATAAGCTTTCGACACTCCAACAACTTCCTGAATCATAGTCGGACCGTATCCGCTTCCGGTTGCGGCTCCTCCGCTTATAGGATTTGAACTTGTTACAAAAGGGTATGTTCCGTAATCTACATCCAACATTACCCCCTGTGCTCCTTCAAAAAGAATTGTTTTATCCTTGAATCTGTTTAACATATCTTGCCAATCAAATGCAACGTATGGTTTAAATAGTTCGGCATATTTTTCGCAAACGGAAAGAATACAGTCTTTAGTATATGGTTCAAGACCATATACTCCTTGGAGTTCTTTATTCTTTTTTGGTAAAATCATATCTATTTTTTCGGATAAAGCTTCATATGAGTATAAATCTTGTATTTTTAAGGCAATCCTTGCCATCTTATCTGTATAGGTAGGACCTATTCCGCGTTTTGTTGTACCGATTTTACCTTTTCCTGCATTTGCTTCGCTATGACCATCAATTTCAATATGATACGGCATGGTTATTGTTGCAAGAGGAGATATTTTAAGGTTTTCAAAATTCACACCTTGAGCTTTAAGTTCAGTATACTCTTTTTCAAATGATTCAGGATGAATAACTGTTCCTGCGCCGATGAAACATACGGTATTATCGTATAAAATACCTGATGGTATGAGGTGAAATTTATATGTTTTACCGCCTGTTACAACTGTATGACCGGCATTGCATCCGCCTTGATATCTTATTATTAAATCAGCTTTTTGTGCTAACAAATCCGTTATTTTAGCTTTTCCTTCATCACCCCATTGTGCACCGATAACAACTGTATTTTTCATTTATATCCCCCTTTAATGATTTTAAAACTAAAAAAGTCGGTTTAAACCGACTTCGTTTAGTAAAATTATGTATTTACCCTTGAGTTTGTCTGGCTTTTTGTTTAGCTTGAACATCAAGCATAGAATTATGAGCCATCATGTATACAGAACAAATTTTATAATTCTTAAGATACCATGCACAGTTTTCCTGCATGCAAACTATTTCGACTTGAGATCCTACGCTCATAAGCGGGCACAAAGGTATTGCTTTTTCTTCTGAAGCCATTTTATACTCTCCTTCAAGTTTATTATATAGCTAATTTTAATAAATTGCAATTTTCACTGCGTTTTCTTTCTTCATCTTTATAAATTTTAGTTCTGTTTATTACTTCATCAAAATCTATTTCATGAGCATTAAAATCCGGCCCGTCAACACAGGCAAATTTAGTTTCTCCTCCGACAGTAACTCTGCATGCTCCGCACATTCCGGTTCCATCAACCATAATCGGATTCATACTAGCTTCTGTATAAATACCCTTATCTCTTGTCATATCAGCTACAGCTCTCATCATAGGCATCGGACCTACTGCAATTGCATGATTTACCGTTTCGTGGCTGATAATTCTTTCTAAAACTTGCGTAACAAACCCTTTTTCCCCTAATGTACCATCATCAGTTGTTATAAATAATTCAGAACATGCATTTTTCATTTTGTCTTGCCAAAAGATTAGGTCTTTATTTCGCGCACCCATTATTATATATACTTTATTTCCGGCTTCTTTAAAGGCTTTGGCAATCAAATAACACGGAGCTGCTCCGTATCCGCCGGCTAAACAAACAACTGTTCCATACTTTTGTATATGTGTGGGTTGACCAAGCGGACCTACTATATCAACGAGTTCTTCACCGACTTTAAGTTGTGCGAGTTTCTTTGTTGAATAACCTACCGCCATAAAAACTAAAGTTAAAGCACCTGTTTTTTTATCAACATCCGCAATGGTAAGCGGAACTCTTTCTCCGTTTTCTTCTGCCCTAAAAATAATAAATTGACCCGCCTTGGCATTTCTTACAACAAAAGGTGCATCAACAGTTATTTCAAATTGATTAGGACAAAGTTCTTTTTTTGATAATATTTTATAACCCATAAATAATTAGTACCTCTCAACTTAGTATATACTACTACAAATATTAAATATGGTAAAGTCAAATGCATGCTGTGATTTAGGTTATAATGTAAATTTTTGTAACAATTTAATGTTTAACTGAAATTCTATCTTATTTAAATACTTTATATATATGTTAATAGTTAAAACCATAAACCTTTCATACAACCTACACACTAACCTTCTACACATGAGGAATTATTAAAAAAAATTCCAAACCTTCTCACTTAAGAGAAGGTCTTTTTATATGTTTAGCAATAATTCTCCGATTCCTTCCGCGTATGTCGGATGTGCAAAGCACAATTGTTTCATTTCTTTAACTCTTATGCCGTTTTGAATTGCAGGTAAGAGTATATGAATCAGACTTGAAGCTTCTTTGGATATAATGTGCGCGCCAACAATCAGTTCATCTTTCGTAATTATTTTTATAAAACCGTCTGTCGCATCATCGCACCAAGCCTTACCAAGTGCTGATATAGGCAGAATATATTTTTTACAATTTTCATCCATTTCTTGTTCTCGGATTCCTATCCATGCAATTTCCGGTTCTCCATATATTACAGAAGGAATCTGTGATTTATTACATTTAATACCTAAAGCAGTTTCTTTTGCTTGTTGAATTGCATAGTGTGCAAGTTGTATTTCTCCGCACGCATCTCCTAAAACCATGTTACATTCTTTATTGATGTTATTCGGGATTCTTCCTGCGGCAACAAGAATAATTTCCGGGTTAAGTTCTTCTCCTGTATTTAGGAATACTGATTTGTTGCTAATCTTATTTATAGAATTGTTTGTATAATATTTTATTCCTTTTTGCTTAAAAATTCTTTCAATTCTCTTAGAAACCTCAATATCTGCAAGCGGTATAAGATGTTCTGCTGTTTCCACAAGAGATACTTCGACGTCAAAATTAGATAAAATTCTTGTCCACTCTATCCCAATAGCACCTGAACCTACGATGAGAACAGTTTTAGGCAGTTTTTGTAAGTTTAAAATGTCATCAGAACTTAGTATAAATTTGCTGTCAAACTCAAGTCCTTTTATTTCTCTGGGTTTTGAACCGGTTGCAATAATTATGTTTTCAGCATAAAAATCTTTACTGCCATCTGATATTATATTTTTATCTTTTATGACTGCTTCTGCATAAACTGTTTTAACACCATTGTTTTTGACTGCCAGTTCTATGCCTTTTCTAAGTTTTTCTACTGTATTGTTTTTCTTTTTAATAACTTCAGAAAAATCGAATGAAATATTTTCGGCTGAAATACCTGCCGAATTTGGGTTTTTAAGTTGCGCATATAAGTCGGATGAGTGTAAAAAAGATTTTGTAGGTATACAACCTCTGTTTAAACAAGTACCGCCTAATTTATCCTTTTCAAAAAGAATAACTGACTTTCCTTGTTTTGCAAATAAAATTGCAGCAGTATACCCGGCTGGTCCGCCACCTATTATCCCGTAATCGAATCTTTCCATATCCCCTCCCTTTGTTACTCATATTTTAGCATAAAACTATATTTTCATGCCGTTTGAAGTGTTTAGCGGATAAGCATTGTTTTTGTAGTCAATATAGCTTTTCTGAACATTGGAAGCCATTTTGTTTCTTACTACTGGTGTAATAATATTAGATGCAACAATTCCTGCTCCAACTGTGGCAGCTGCACTTCCAAGGTTTGAGTATGTACTGTAAGTGTCTTTTGTCACTGTTCCTTCCTTAAGAACATTTCCTAAATTAAAATCGATTTTGCCGATTCTATCTTTGTATAGATTGTTGCTCTTTTCAAGGTAAGTTTTCACACTTTGGGGTATAATCTTTCCTGTAGTGAAAAGCTTTTGAGTTAATTTTTTTGCAGCAAGTGTGAAAAAGAAAAATGAACCTATATTAACAACAGCATCTCCGATTTCTTGAGGGATAAGAAAGCTTTTTTGTTCTTTTGATATTTTTTTATTACAGTAAATTGCAAGAATTTGAGCCCCAGCAGATAGAATCCATCCGGTAACACCTGTCCATATAAGCATTTTCGATGCATCTTCGTGGAAATGTTTTGCAATAATTTCGGTACAATAATTAAGAAATTTTTTCATTTGTACCTCCTTTTGCTTTTTTGTCAGCCAAATATCTGGAATTCATGAGGTTTGTTAAAAATGTAGTTAAAGGAGCATCTAATATAAAGTTTGTTATACTCATTATTCCTAAAGCAATACATGTTGCTAAAGCGCTTTTATGATTTTTTAAATATTCTGCGTTTTTTAATTTTTCTGCGAATTTTTCGGGAATCAAGTACTTTGAATACTTACTGCTGCTATTAGTGTCAGTCATTTTGTTAACAATGTTATAACACCATCCACGCACCAATACTCCTACAGCAGTTCCTGCCAAAATTTTTGCTATGGTTCTGTTTCTTGATATTGTTCGTGTTTCTTCATCTACTCTATGGTTATAGTAATCGATTGCCGGCTGAGTTAGCAGAGCGGTGCCGCCTACAATCAGCCTGTTTTCTGCAGGTTTAGATAATATTTCATTAAATTTTTTTGCCTTTTTTATTTGTTTTTCAGAGTCTTTTATTGTTGCAGATGGAAATAAATCAAGCACTTTTTGCTTAACACTTGTCTTAACGGTTCTCCAACCTCTTTTTGCACTGTCGGTATAACCATTCATAGATACGTTATAGGATCTATTTGACTGAATTTCCATAGCACACACTTCCACTTACAGATATAAAAACATTTTCTTTGCCAAAATTGCTATAATTAAGGTAAATATTAAGAAATTTTACAGTGTTAGGCCATTAGTATGCAAAAAAAAGCTATGAACTTAAATTTTCCATAGCTGTTGATTAGGGATATGTGTATCGTCGTTTTTTAAGGAGTATAGGTATATACTAGCAGTAGATTTTAAAAATAAAATCATAAGAATGGAGGATTTTTGTAACAAATCTTAATAATTAACTTAAAAATTATTTTATTGTCTAAGCTGGCTAATATCTTTTTCTGATAGTCTCTTGGCTTAATTATTATTGAAAATAAATTGTGTTATATTAGAATTTATAATGTAGACGGGAGTAGCATTTATGAAATTTGATAAAAAGAAAATTATAATACAGATTTTATCACTAGCGGGTTTTGCTTTAACAATAAAGCTTGCAATGATATATTATGTAGCTAATTATGAAAAATATGCTCTTGCAAGCTTTTGCTCAATAAATGAATTAATTGATTGTGACGGAGCTGCAAAAACAACAACGGCACAATTTTGGGGTATTCCACTCGCATATTGGGGAATGTTTTTCTATCTGACCGTGCTTTTTTTAACGGTAGCAGATAAGTTAAAAAATATAAAATTTTTGAAATTTTTAGAAGTTTTTAAAAATCCTATGGCATATATCACGGTATTAGGATGTATTGCTTTTGTTATTTCTATGATACTTGCAGGATTAAGTCTTTATAGAATACACAAAATATGTATATTGTGTGTAATAACGTATGTAATAGATTTTGTCATCGCGTTGGTTGCTTCGGATGGAATGTTTACAAAAATTTTAGAAGATGTAAAAACTACATTCTATGATTTTATTGACGGTGTAAAAAATTACACAAAAACCTTTATCGTTCTCGTTATTTTAGCAAGTTCATTCTTAGTGTATAGCGGAACGACATATACTTTTGTGCCGCATATCAAGAAAATAAAAGAATTTCAGCGATATGCTAATATGAAATATAATCCATACAGGGTTAAGGGCAATACTTTGGGAAATGAAAACGCTTCTGTAGTTATAGAATTGTATTCGGATTATGTTTGCCCTTTATGTTACATAAACAATATCATGCTTCATAGAGCTGTAAAAGATTTTTCAAATATTAAAATTGTTCATCATAATTATCCTTTTGATAAAGAGTGTAATATTTACGTAACGGTAAATATGCATCCGAACGCATGTTATATGGCACGAGCGGCAATTGCAGCAGCAAAACAAGGAAATTATTGGGAAATGAGTTCACTTCTTTATGAAAATAAACCGGTAAAAGAAGAATCATTATTAAAACTTGTAAAACAGCTTAATTTTGATAAAGATAAATTCTTGAAAGATTTTTATTCTTCTGAAACATATAATCAGTTGTTATCTGAAATTGATAGTGCGGAAAAACTTGATATAGACAGTACTCCGACAATGTTCATAAATGGTGAAGAGGTAGTTGGTGTACGAACATATGACGAATTAAAAGAAATTTTGGTAAAACATGGGGCAAAACACTGATAATAGAATTATGATTCACGCCTGCTGCGGGATTTGTTCGGGGTATCCCATCGAACTACTAAAAGAGATGGGTTATAAGCCGATTGTATACTTTTGTAATCCGAATTTAGATACAGAAGAAGAATTCGAACGAAGATTAGAGGCGCAAAAAATTGTATGTATGTACAACTGGGTTGATTTGATTACGGAAGAATACAGGCATGAAGATTTTTTATCATTAATAAAGGGTTTGGAAAACGAACCGGAAAGAGGTAAAAGGTGTGATAAATGCATTGAATTACGTTTAATGCAGACTGTCCAAAAAGCAAAAGAACTCGGTATAAAAAAATATACAACATCTCTTGTAATCAGTCCTCGCAAAAATTTTACAAAAATATCCGATATTGGGGTAAAGGTTTGTAACGGTATTGAGTATGTTGCAATAGATTTCAAGAAAAATGATGGATTTTTAAAAACAAATAATCTTTCAAAAAATTTAGGTTTGTATCGTCAAAATTACTGTGGATGTGAATTTTCAAAGACTCATTTGGATTAATAGCTAAAGTATTTATCAAAATCTACGTCTTCAAAGTTGCACAGTAAGTGAAAAATTTCATCATCGTCATCAAGACGTTGAAAATTGTATTCGTCAAAGAGCCAAAACTTAGGATTAATACCTTTTACACGTACTATATTTTTGTCTTTTAATATTTGTAATTTCTTTTTTACTGTTTCAAGCGGCAGATTAACG
>CAMZGT010000026.1 GCA_947306495.1 uncultured Acinetobacter sp. | reverse complement strand
GAATGTGTGTTGAAATAAGTGCATAGTTATCTTCCAGTGTTGATAACATATCTGCTCCTGTTGCTGCATTGTCTGCCGCCACATCTAATGAACCGAGTTGTGCTTCCCAGCTTCTTGCTATTGAATAACCTGCTGCGTTATCACCTGCGTGGTTAATCTTGTAACCCGTTGTCATTCTCTCAATTGCCTGATTTAATTGAGTTGTTGCACCATTTAAACTGTGTTGCGCTACCAATGATGACATGTTTGTGTTGATTGTGAGTGTCATGATTGAATCTCCTTTCATTTTGACAACTTAGCGGTACACTTTCCTTGTATACCACTGTATGTACTAATATCATTGTGATTTTAAGTTGGATATATTAATTATTATTTAAGATTAAAATCATATTGTAAAGATTTGTAACAAAAAAACCATACTTTAGTTAGAAAAAAAGCAATTTTTAGTTGTATGTATACTTTATATATTTACAAGAGGATAATTATGTCAGTAGTATCAAATTCAACTCAGAATGCAAAAGCTTGGATAAACGGTCAGTACAGAGAAGTAACACAACAATCTGACGGAAATTGGTATGTAGAAATAAACGGACAAATGACTAAAGTTAATCCGAATGACATATTTGGTATTAACAGCGACCTAACCGAACACCCGAAATATTTGGTTGATTATTACACGAAATTATTAAAGAAATCAGATGAAAAGAAAGAAGCTTTAAAAAAGGAAAGTGTATCTCTAAACGCAATATTGAAAGTTGCAAAAGAGAAATTCGATAAATTTTTAGCAAGCTTAGGAATCAAGAGTGTTGATGAACTTTCAAATTATTCTTGTAAAAAATCCGAAGCAAAAAAACAATTGTATGCGATGAAAAAATTAAGAAGTGCATATAATAGAAACTGTAACGATCTCTTATCAGAATGTAGAAAAGGTTTTGACTATGCTTTAGAAAGAGGCAATTGGCAGAATCAACTTAATCTTGCAGAACACGTACAAGAAAGTTTTTACTAAACTATAGCCTTATTGTTTAATAGATAAAATTAATATATTAAATAATACTTCCATTAAAGGAGTTCTTTATGAAAGTATTATTTTTTGATTTAAGAGAATCAGAAAAACCGTTTTTTGAAAACAAAAGTTTTGCAGATTTCGAGATAACATTTTTTGAAGAGTCTTTAAATAAAAAAACAAAATTATCAGATGAACAGTTTTGGGACACTGATGTTATATCAGTTTATCGTTCATCAATTTTAACCGAAGAAATACTTAAAAAATTCAAAAATCTCAGGATAATCGCAACTCGCTCATTTGCATTCACGCACATAGATTTGGATTATTGCAACAAGAATAGAATTGCAGTTCTGAATATCGGACAATATTGCGAAAGAGGTGTTGCAGAATACGCACTTGGGTTAATAATATCACTTACAAGACAAATAAGGCCTGCTCTTAATGACATAAAATATCACCGGGTTAACCCCAAAAACTATGAAGGAAAAATGCTTGATAATCTAACTATCGGGATAATCGGATGCGGCAAAGTCGGAATCGAGCTTGGCAAAATTGCCGATTTTTTCGGAATGAAGGTTCTTGTTTCTTCATATAAGGAACACCCCAAATTTGAACGTTTTTGCAATGTAGTTTCTTTTGAAAAACTACTGCATGATTCTGATATCATAGCTTTACATATGCCATTTGAAACAGAAGCATACCAAATAATCGGAAGAAGCGAATTCGAGCATATGAAAAAAGGCGTTTACATAATTAATACAACAAGTGTTGAGCTAATTGACATAGAAGCTCTATATGAAAATCTTAAATCCGGGAAAGTAAAAGGTGCCGGACTTGATATTCTGGATAGCGATTATTCAAAAGGTAAAACCAAGTACCTTGGTCATGAAACAATGAGCACTAAGAAGAATGAAAAGATAACACAAAAACTTTTAGAGCTTCCGAACGTTTTAATCACTCCACATATTGCGTACAATACAAAAGACTCAATAGAATATGTACTAGAAACTACAATTAATAACATACGAGATTTTATAAAAGGTTTCTACACAAATAGGGTTTGTTAAAAATTTGTGCTATAATTTCATTATGGCAATATTTTCTGATAATATGGGGAAACAGGAGATTCGGAAAAAAAATCCGATTATTAAACCTGAAACAATAGAATATGATACAACGTTTGAAAATAGTATTCGACCGAAAGATTTCAATAATTATATAGGCCAAAGCGCATTAAAAGAAACGTTAAAAATCATTCTTGAAGCAGCAAAACTTCGAGATAAGCCTCTTGATCATATGCTATTTTACGGCCCGCCTGGGCTTGGGAAAACAACTATTGCCGGTGTTATTGCCGCTCAAATGGGAGTAGATATCAAAATTACATCAGCTCCGGCACTTGAAAGACCCCGTGATATAATAGGAATCCTTATGTCCTTAAAAGGCGGAGAAATCTTATTTATAGATGAAATCCACAGACTTAATAAAATTGCAGAGGAAATTCTGTATCCTGCAATGGAAGATTTTACTCTTGATATGACAACAGGTAAAAGTCAAACCGCGAAAACACTTCGCGTTCAAATCCCAAAATTTACTTTAATCGGAGCAACCACAAAAGTAGGAGAACTCTCAAGTCCATTGAGAGACAGGTTCGGAATGATTCACCGTTTAGAATTCTATACAATAGAAGAATTATCAAAAGTGGTTGAACGAACAGCAAAAATTCTTGATATAAAAATAACAGCAGACGGTGCTAAAGCGATTGCAGTGCGATCGAGGGGAACGCCAAGAATTGCTAATCGTTTGGTTAAAAGAGTTGCTGATTTTGCAATTGTAAAGTATGAAGGTATTATAGACAACAAAGTCGCCAACGAATCATTAGATGTTTTAAAAATCGACGAATTCGGTTTAGATAATACCGATAGAGCTCTGTTAAATCTTATAATAGAAAAATATGACGGCGGGCCTGTTGGCATTGAAACTATAGCCGCTGCTCTAAGTGAAGATGTCAGAACAATTGAAGATGTTTGCGAGCCATATTTATTACAAGCAGGTTTGCTTCAGAGAACACCCAGAGGAAGAAAAGTTTCTCCCGAAGGATTCAGGCACTTAGGATTTAAAGCACCGTCTGAGCAAACAAAATTATTTTAGGAGCAGTAATTCAGTATGAAAAGATTATTTTTACTTTTAACAGCAATATTTTTTGCATTGCCAACATTTGCTGTTGACACAATAATATTACCATCTCAAACAGGCATTGTTAAAAATATTGAATATGTTGATATTAATAATGAACTGCAACAAACTAAACAAGTTATTGCAGTTAAAATTTTATCAGGAGATTTTAAGGGACAAATAATCCAAACAGAAAACGTACTAACCGGAAATCCTGCATATGATATCAGATTAGAAAAAAACACAAAAGTTATACTTCATGCCGAAGATAACGGGAATGGCGTTGAATTCTCTATTGAAGATACAAAACGTTCCGGAACTTTACTTTGGTTATCCTTTTTATTTTGCGGCTTGCTGATATATATCGGCAAAAAGAAAGGATTATTCAGCCTTGTTGCTATAGGTTTAACAATTCTTTTAATTACAAATATTTTGTCACCTTTAATTTTGTTTGGAATAAACCCTGTATTTGCAACGATACTTGTTTGTATATTATCAACTGCGGCAACAATGTATTTGGTTGGAGGTTTTAATGCAAAAAGCACCTCCGCAACAGTAGGCGCAATGCTTAGTTTAATTTTTGCAGGATTATTATCTTTAATTACGATAAAAACAGCTCATTTAACCGGTTTTACCGGTGAATATACTATGTTTTTATATGCCTCTCATCCGGAGTTAAACTTTATATATATAACAATATCAACAATGGTTTTGGCAACTCTCGGAGCCGTAATGGATGTTGCTATGTCAATTGCAAGCACAATAAATGAAATATATGAAACAGACAACTCAAAAACAGTTAAAGAATTAATAATTTCAGGTATGAATGTTGGAAGAGATATTATTGGTACTATGGCAAACACTTTAATATTAGTATACTTAGGCGGTTCTTTGCCGCTATTACTTCTTGCCGGAAATATTGATTTACAAAAATTTATAAACTTAAATCAAGTTGTTACTGAGATTGCATCTGCTCTTATCGGCAGCATAGCAGTTGTTATATGCGTTCCGTTCACGGCTGTTGTTGCATCAGCTTTAATACACAAATACGCAAAGTTAGCTGAGTATGATAATATTAACATAAATTGAATTTAGTATTTTTGCGTGGTAGAATTTTAGAAGTATTTGGAGGAGAGAGATGAAAAAATATATAATTTTATTTATGGCTATACTATTTACAGCATCAATAACTTTGGCAGGAACTTTTAAAGCTGATGCGAGGACAAAAAGGGTTGCTGCAGGCACTATTTTTCAATTAGAGTTTGCCCAACCTGTAAGCACTTTTTCCGGTGTCGAAGGAGATTATTTCACAGCAATTCTTAAAAACGAATTAAGAGCAGATTCTACCATAATATTACCAAAAGGTTCTGTTGTGCGCGGAAGCATTTCCAACGTCAATATCGCAAAAAGATTTTCTCGCGGAGCAAAATTATATCTTGATTTTGACCACGTTGTAACGCCAAATGGACGACAAATTCCGCTTGATATGGCAATTGCCAAGTTTGATAAAATATACTACGACGGAGGTTTATACAAAAACCTGGGATATGGAGAAGCTTTACAAAATAATTTTGAAAAAGCAAAAGAAATTACAATAAATTCAACAAACTACGGACTGAAAGTTAAGGAATCAGCTCCGGGACTGCAATATATAACAGCTCCTTTATGCGCTGTTGGTGGATTTTTGGGAGGAGTAGGTTATTATATCGGAGATGGGATTGCTGACATGTTCAGAAAAGGGCAAGATGTTTACATCAATCAAGGCGACTCTATTGAAGTTAAGCTGATTAACCCTATAGACGTACCTGTATACTAAGGATTATAAATTACACAAAAAAAAGCCTCTTAGAGGAGAGGCAAGGGGAATTTATTAAGTTAATAGGTATACACTTCACATTTACTACACACTAATCGTTTTTAGAGTTAATTATCTTTTATCCGAGTCCGAATTTCGGAGCATCATTTCTTGCTTCTTCACTTAACAGATTCTTTGAAGATTCAAGTAATGCTCGTTTTTCCTTCAACCTTGTTTCTATACTGTTAAGTTCAAGCTGTATTTCCTTTTCAACTTCGTTCATTGTATTTATTTCTTGTTCTTTTAACGCTTTCAGTGATTCTTCTTTAAACCTTGCAAATGCACTCATTTCTAATTGATACTGAGTTAGAGCATTGCCGGTAAATGGCATCATTCCGCTCATTTTCATCATTTGAACGTTTTGACCTGCGCTCATCGAGCTTGCCATATTTGAGAATTGAGCAAACATCATAGCTCTTGGCAAAATCTCCGGGGAAAGTCCTGCGATGTTACCCATCATCATTACTGATGAACCGCCCAGTCGACTTGCATACTTTTCATAGTGAGAAAGCCGCGTCCTTGTTTCCATCGCTTGACGCTCCAGTTCGTTTATTTCGCGTGTTAATCTCTGGACTTGCCAGAATGCCATTAACATAGTAAACCTACCTAACTTTAAACTAACCTTTTGTAACCTTACACTTATATAAAGTATTTTTGTTATAAAAAATTGCCTTTTTAGATTTTAATTGTTAACTTTTGTAAAGATAAATTTTTATTGATTAAGCTATAATTGAGTTATAATACTGTAAAGGAGGGCTTATGATTAAAGATAAAATTGTTAATGCGAAAACTTATTATGGTTTATCAAAACGAATTGAAAGAGCTTTTACATGGCTTAAAGATTGCGATTTGAAAAACTTGGAAGAAGGCAGGCACGAAATAGATGATGCCATTTATGCAAATGTTCAAGTTTATGAAACTAAAGAAGATAGCATTTATGAGGCACACAGAAAATATATTGACATTCAGTGTGTAATAAGCGGTAAAGAAAAAGTTGAAGTTGCATATTATAATGAATGTAAAACTAAGACTGAATATGATTCAGATAAAGATGTTGAATTTTTAACCGCTGATAAGAATGAATCTGTATCACTTACAGAAGGTGAATTTTTGATATTATACCCTCAGGATGTACATAAGCCATGTTTAAATTTTGATAAATCAGGAATTGTCAAAAAGATTGTTGTAAAAGTTGGTATATAAAGGAGCGGGCCTAAGTCAAAGCCTTCGGCCCTTTATTGAGAAGAGGAGATAATTTTTTAAGCAGCAAAAATATTTTTTGCATTTGTGTCTATTTCGTAATTATACAATTCACCTTTATACGGATTTTCCTCTGATGCTTTATTGTTAGCAGAAAAAATATTCCATAATTCACCTAACACCGGAGTTTTTTTAACGTCTTTTTTAGAATGAGATTTAAGATATTTAAGAGTTTCGGTTAAGCTTTTATTGACCGTTATTTGTGTTGATGCCATCAGAATAGCTTTTTGGATATTCTCAGACGATTTTAAGTCAAAAACATTCTTTTCAATAATTTTTGACACAGTTTCTTCGGAAGCACCGCTGTTTGAAAGAATGTTTTTTGCTGTGTTTCTTAGAAGTTCCCTGTTTTCAAATCCCATAGTTGTTGATACGTTTAATCCCATTTTCCTTATCCCTTTGTTGGTTCAATTTTGTTTAGTTTTGCCCTTTGTCCCTTGATTTAATTTCACCGGCTTTTCGTTTTCCCTTTTGTAATATATATATCGGCATATTTTTTAAAAACTTTAGGATTTTAGAACATTTTTTTTTGAAATTGTTACAAAACTTTACAACTAATCATTCTGACGTTAAAAAGTATAGTATTTATGTAAAATTTTGTAACAATTATTGTACAATCTGAAATTGGTTAAATTTTATATACTTTATATATATAACAGATGTAAGAAAAAAGAGGTAAGAATTATGTCAATGATGCGCGAACCAATTCCATACCACCCTAAAAGAATTAATGCTTGCCAACACACGGCAACATACAATTACTTATCGTACCATTTACGGGATATTGACATATTTGGCGGCGGTAACACTACCATTAACTATAATTGCTGCGGCAGTCATGGCGGTGGATTCTGGAAAGGCGTTGGTTACGGCGCAGGATTTGCACTTGCAAACTGGCTTGGTGGAGCTATAAATTACTTTGCAGGCGGATTCAATAGTTGGATGATGCCTATGAATAATTTGTGGCAATGTTGGTCCGGCGCGTCATGGAGCGGCGGATACGGCGGCTCTAATGCAACAAGCAGTAACAAGACAGGTTCAACTGGCAAATCTGATGAAGATAAAGATCAAGCAAAAATCAGTGATTTAATAAAACGTCTGAAAAAACTACAAACAACAAATAAGCCATTGGAAACAGAATTTAAACAACTGTATGATGAAATTAAAAAACTTGCAGACAAACCTATCGATGATAAAAATAAGGACAATAATATTGATCACTATAATCGTTTACTTTCTGATGTAATAAAAGCAGCAAAAGAAAAAGGATACAAAAATTTTCCTGATAATACATCAGACGCAAGTAACGGTACAAGACAAACAGACGGTTCAGGTAATGTAACTCCACAAAATAATAACAACAGTAATGCGGATTCAACTGTATCCGGTACAACTCCAACTCAACCTAATAAAAATTTGACTAACAATGACGAAGGAAATTGGAATACTGCGGCCGGAGTTACAGGATTAACGGCTGATGATATCACAAAATTAAAAAATTTCGGTCTTAGTTTAAAGGATGGTGACATTGTACCAACATGTGAACTGTCCCTCGAAGCATTAAAATTCCTAAAAAATAAGAATATAACTGTTGCAGTAGCTCATAACAAATACGTTAATCAAAATGGAAGCAACGAGGGTGTTGATTCTTGGATTAAAGGTAAAATCACAAATATAAGCGAAAGTAACGGCAAATTAACAAGTTATGACATTGATTGTACCGGCTGCGGTATGCTCGGACTAACATATACTGTTACAAAATTAAGCAAAGGACAAAAATATAATATCAAATATAAAAGCGGAATGCCGTCTTCTGGTGACAGATATTTTACACCAAGCGAAGGAAGAACTTATACAATAACTAATGGTGTATTAGAACGAAATCAAGAGAATGGTGACCTTTGTGACCCGTTAGTTTCAAAAAATCAGCCTGCAAATCCGAATGCTTATTCAGAAATCATAGCTGATGGAAAATTAAAAAGCTGCAAAAAAAATAATTAATTAAATAAATTCTACTTTACAAAAACATACTTCGCACCAAAGCGGCTCGGAGTATGTTTTATTTTTTCCAAATAAGAACCTAAATCAAAATTTGATTTATATCTTGGTCTAAATGACTCTTTTTGCGCACGCAGAATCTCATTTTCAGAAAGGATTCTGGTCACTATCTCCTCATTAGTTAATTCTAAACCGTTCATTTTTCACACACCCCAAGTTATAACTGACTATAGTCTACCATTTTATTTTGATTCTGACAAGATGTATTAAAAAATTATATGTTTTTTGATTTAAAAAAGCGGTTATATTTAACCGCCTTTTTAAATTATTTATGCTTTGCGCTTACGTGCAGCTTCTGATTTGCGTTTTCTTTTTACGCTTGGCTTTTCGTATCTTTCACGTTTTTTTACTTCAGACAAAATACCTGCTTTTTGAATTTTCTTTTTAAATCTTCTTAAAGCGCTTTCTATACTTTCGTTTTCGCCAACTTTAACTTCTGCCATTTATACTTTCACCACCTTTATAGCATATTGTGTACATTGAATATACTAAAACAAGCACAAACAAAAAACAAGGGGGGCTAACTGTTTATCTTGCAATTAATATTTGTTTATTATAGTATATTTGTACGGGGCGACATGGCCAAGTGGTAAGGCAGAAGCCTGCAAAGCTTTTACCCCCGGTTCGAATCCGGGTGTCGCCTTTTTTATTTTATTATTTTACTTATTGACTGTCACAAACCGAGATTGTATGGAAAGTATTGAGTTAAAACGTTTTTGGGAGAATGTAAAAGAAGAACTTATAGGCATTTTGCCCGAAAATGCTCATCCTTGGATTTATCCGTTAGAAGTTTCGGGATATGATAAAGGTGTGTTGACCCTTGTTACAGGTCAGATGATGGGACGGGATTTGCTTAGAAAAAATCACTCCGAGCAAATGAATTCCGTGTTAAAAAAAATTAGCGGTGACAAAAATTCCAGAATCGTGCTTATATATGACGAAAAAGCAGCCAAAACACTAAAGAAAGAGGCTGAAAAAATAAGAAAAAAAACGAATGAAAAAGCTCTTAAAGAACAAGCTCTGGAAAATTTATCCAATATGCAGTCCGCATCAAATTTGAATTTGAAATATAAATTTGAAAATTTTGTAGTTGGTGATAACAACAAATTCGCTCACGCTGCGGCACTTGCGGTAGCAAAACAGCCTGCATCAAAATATAATCCGTTATTTATATATGGACATTCAGGTTTGGGTAAAACACATTTGATGCAAGCAATAGGTCATTATACTATTTTTAATAACCCAAAATTAAAAGTTAAGTACACAAAAACAGAAGATTACGTAAATGACTTTATTTCAAACAGCAGAAGCTCTAAAGACACTGTGGAGAACATGTCAAAGTTCAACAGAAAATACACAAATATTGATATTATTTTAATTGATGATATTCAGTTTATAGAATCCAAGACTAAGACTATGGCTCAGATTCAACATACTTTTGACAGCTTGTACAACAAAGGAAAACAAATTGTTATAACTTCTGACCGTCTGCCTAAAGATATTCCGACTCTAACAGCAGCTTTGTGTTCAAGGTTTGAGATGGGTTTAACGGTAGAGCTCTTACCTCCTGACTTTGAAACAAGATATGAAATTGTAAAAAAATTAGCTTCTGATAATGATATTTGTTTTGAAGATGAGGCAATTAAATATATCGCAAAAAATTACGTTAATAACGTGCGGGAGTTAGAAGGTGCGTTCACTAAGGTTTGTGCATACTCAGAAATAACAGAGCAAGATTTAACTCTTAAGCTTGCTAAAGATGTTTTGAAGTGTGATGAAAAAAATGAAGAAACAAGTTTTGAAAAGATAACACAAATTACAGCTAACTATTTTGAAATTGAAGTAAAAGATATAATGAGCTCCGCAAGAAATCAAAAAGTATCATTCGCAAGACATATTTGTATATACTTATGCAGAGAACTTACTCAAAAAAGTTTTATGAATATTGCGGAATTTTACAATAAAAAACACACAACAATAATGTTTGCACACGAAAAAATTAAAAACGAGATTAATACAAATCAAGAAATTGCAACTGCCATAAGAGAGATAAAACAAGCACTAAAAGTATTCTAGATAATTCGGCAGTCGTCTTTTGTCAAAATTTATGATAAATAATAATTATGTTAGAAAATGTTAGACACTTTATTACACTAAAATCAGTCGATAAACTTATCAAAGACAAAAATTACGAGCAAGCGTTGGAAAAACTTAATTTTTTGGCCTCAGAATGTTTTCGTCCAGAAGAAACATTTTTAAAACGGGGAAAGTTATGTCAGAAGCTTCTGATGACAGAAGAAGCATATAACGATTTTACCTATATAATAAACGGTTGCGCCAACAAGATTGATGCCTATTATGCAAGAATGCTTCTAAATTTTGAAATAAGTAATTATTATGAAGCTGTAATAGATGCTTCAAAGTT
Organism: uncultured Acinetobacter sp.; assembly: GCA_947306495.1. GTDB lineage: Bacteria > Cyanobacteriota > Vampirovibrionia > Gastranaerophilales > Gastranaerophilaceae > CAG-196. The sequence continues at coordinate 9,735 of CAMZGT010000026.1, read as the reverse complement.
GGAAGAAAGTAATATTTCCAGTTTGGAAATCACTGAAATAAAATTTTTATCCATGGTGTACTCGGAACAAACAGAATCCGCAGAACAATATATTTATGAATATTTTGGTGAAAATAAATATAAAACAATTCAGTTTATTTTGAATGAAACCGCAAAAAACATTGCCAATGATGAACTTGCAAAAGGCTTAAAACTTTTGGAAATTATCGATTTAATAGACAAAGATAATCCGATAAAACTGCTTAAAGAAGCAAATATATACAGTATCGCAGGAGAAATTGAAAAAGAACAGCAAATTATGCAATATTTAACATCTGTTTTTCCGAAGTACTTTGTATCTCATTTTCGATTCTCTGATATTTATGAAGATAAGGACTTGCTTGAAATTTGTTTTCTTCTGGAACTCAAAATTTTTGATAAACAGAATACATTTGCGTACCCAATGAGCATATTGGAAGGATACAGATATAACCTTGAGGGACGTATAATAGATTCTAAAGAAGCTTTTGAACGTGCTATAAATATCAACCCGAACAAGCCTGAAGCGTATGTATTACTTGCAGAAACATTGCAGCTTATGTCAGGATATGACAAACCTGAATATAAAGAAGAAGCCCGCAAAAATTATGAAATTGCAATGAAATTGTATGAGAGAGATAATCTTATACAAAAAGCAGAAAATATGCGAAAACAGATTAAGCATCTGAATTCAGGAATAAGACTCTAAAGGATTTAAACAGGAACTTCTACTCTATCAGGGTGTTCTAAAACATTTCTTACATAATTATAGTAGTCGTTTTTAACACCGTATTTATCTATTTTATCCAAAAGCTCTTCTTTCGAAATAAATCCTTTTTTGAAAGCAATTTCTTCTAAGCAGGAAATTTTTACACCTTTGTTTAATTCCATAGTTTGAACGAAAACACTGGCTTGAAGCATGGAGTCGTGAGTTCCTGTATCAAGCCAAGCAAACCCTCTTCCTAAAATTTCAACATTTAATTTCCCTTTTTCAAGATAAATTTTATTCAAATCCGTTATCTCAAGTTCACCCCTTTTAGAAGGTTTGAGTTGTTTTGCATAATTACATACGTTTCCGTCATAAAAATATAAACCGGTTACAGCATAATTTGACTTAGGATTTTGCGGTTTTTCTTCTAATGATATGGCACGTCCTGACTCATCAAATTCAACAACTCCGAACCTTTCAGGATCTTTAACAGTATATCCGAAAACAGTCGCACCAACATTTTTCTTTAATGCATTTCTCATAATTGTTGAAAATCCATGACCGTGAAAAATATTATCTCCCAATATTAATGCTACATCATCACCTGATATAAAATCTTCCGAAATAAGGAACGCATCAGCTATACCGCGCTGAACATATTGAATTTTGTAACAAAGATTCAATCCAAATTGAGAACCGTCACCAAGCAACTTTATAAAATTATCATAATCGGATTCATTTGTAATAATCATTATATCTTTTATTCCCGCAAGCATTAAGGTAGAAAGGGGATAATAGATCATCGGCTTGTCATATATAGGTAATAAAATTTTTGAAATAGGCTGTGATGCCGGATATAATCTTGTACCTGCTCCTCCTGCTAAAATTATTCCCTTCATATAATTCTCCTTACTTTTTAAAATCTTTTAAAGCTTTTTCAGTACAAGCCAAATCCATTAAACAATTTGTTTGAACTTGCCATGCTTTTTTTGATTCAGCATTATACAAAACAACAAACGGAACATAATGTACGTTAAACTTGCGTGAAAGAATGTGCCCTTCTCCTGATGATGCGTTCAATTTAACAAAACCGTAGTGATTTTTATACATATTTGAGAGTTTTTGATATCTCGGATTAAATTTGTTACAGTAACCGCACTCAGGAGTGTATAAATACAAGAAAACATTTTCATGTGTTTTTTGTGCATTTTCAAATTCACCTGCTATCGCAGGAAGAAATGTCATAATCAAGAATGTAAACAACAACTTCTTCATTGATTTGATGATATCACTATCAAATACGATTTTCAATAGAAGATGGGAATGGAAGGGTGTATGTTGACTTTTTTAATCTAATCATTAAATATTCAGTATGACTAAAGATTATTATAAAATTTTAGAAGTATCTGAGTTTAGCACTCTGTCGGAAATCAAAAGTGCTTACAGACGCCTTGCTCGCAAATGGCATCCTGATGTAGCCGGCAACAGCTTTGACGTAATAACAAGATTCAAAGAAATTAACGAAGCTTATGAAACTCTGTCAGACAAAGTTAAAAAGGCTGATTATGACACTGCCAGAAGATTTTATAATTATTCAAGCGAAAATAAAGAACAAAAAACAGAAACAAAGAACAATTCTACAAACCCTAATACAAAAAAAGAAACTCAAAAAAAAGAAAACAAATCTGAGAAAAAAGAGAAAAAGGGATTTTCTTTTAACTGGGAAGAATTTGTTACAAAAAAATACCAAGAAGCTCAATACAAAAAAGAACAAGAAATTCCGAAAAAAGGAGGAGACATCCACTCAGATATAGAAATTAGTATATCAGAAGCAATTAACGGGACAACAAAAGTCATAAATATGCTTCAAACTCAAATCTGCTCAAAATGCGGCGGCAGAAAGTTCGTTAACGGCGGAATATGCTCAGCTTGTAAAGGGAATGGAGATATTTCAAACTACAAAAAATTCTCTGTGAGAATTCCCGCAGGGATTAAAGAGGGTTCAAAAATCAGATTGGCGGGAGAAGGTGAAAAGGGGCTAAATGGGGGTAAATGCGGAGATTTATACTTGACTGTACACATCACAAAACCGTCAGATTACCAAATAGATGGGTTAAATGTGCTAAAAACGATACAGATTGCGCCTTATGAAGCTGTTTTAGGTACAACTTTGGTAATAAATACTCTGCAGGGAAAAGTTTCAGTTAAAATAGCTCCCAATACAAAGAACGGACAAAAAATAAGACTTAATAACTGTGGTATTAAGCAAAATAATCTGGTTGGTGGTATGATAGTAACTGTAGAGATTCAAATCCCTAAGAATTTGACAAACGAAGAGATTGAGCTTTACAAGAGATTACAGGATATAGCATCAGGAAGCGTAAGAGAAATCTAGTATTCTTCCTGATAATGAGGAAGAATACTATGGCTAGAATAAAAGAGATTTTCACTTCAATACAGGGAGAGGGAAGATATGTCGGGTGCAAACAGCTTTTTGTAAGATTTTGCGGCTGCAATCTTAGGTGCAAATACTGCGATACAGATAATTCTATAGAAGGAGCTCTGGAGTTAACCTCTGATGATTTGTTAAAAATCTGTGCGGAGCACAAAGACTGTCACTCTGTTTCACTAACAGGCGGAGAGCCTTTGATGCAGACAAAATTTATCAAAGAGTTTATATCAAAGAGTCCGCTTCCCGTGTATTTGGAAACAAACGGAATTTTATACGGAAATTTGATGGAAATAATAGAAGGCTTAAGCTATATTGCGGCAGATATAAAGCTTCCAAGTGCCACGGGCGGGAAACCACATTGGGAAGAACACAATAAATTTCTTAATTTAGCAGCAAAAAAAGATGTTTTTGCAAAGGTTATTTTTGATTCTAATATAACTGACGAAGAGATAAAAGATACAATTATCCTGTGTAAACGTCACGGTATAGAAATCTTCCTGCAACCGATGATGAAAAACGGTAAATTATCTGTAAGCAAAGAATTTATGACCCAAGTATTTGATAAATACGTCCGAGTTTATAACAAAGTCCGTCTTATACCTCAAGTACATAAGTTTTTGGGTATTGAGTAATATTTACTCTTCTCCGTTCTTTTTCTTATTCGGATCGTTATTCGGATTTACACCATCCCCCGGAATACCATCTTCAGGAGGGACTTCTAAATCATCCGGATCAGGAAGGGTTAACTCCTTAACCATATCCGTAGCAACGGATGCAATCTCTATATCCTCTTCGTAAACTTTATGAGTTTCTTCATTCAAGTCTTCGGTAGTTTTGCGAGCTTCGATTTCAGCACCTGCAATTTCGCGGTAGTTGCTTTGGTCATTTGCTATACCTTTAAATAAGATACCGGCTGTAGTACCCTCAGCTATTGCGACTCCACCAAGGAAATGAGCAAAAAAATTCAATCCGGCAGTTGCTATAACTTTAATTCCGGCAGCAATAACTCCTGCCGCACCTGTATAGCCTGCAATATTGACACTATCTCTTACTAACCCGGCATTATGATATGTGTCATAATCAAATGATTGCGCATATTCTGTAAATCCTGTAACTTCTTCCATAGAAGTTGCAGCAGAATCAAATTCAGATTGTAAATCAGTCTGTTCATCCACAACATCTTCATTATATTCTTTAGTTTCTTCCTGAATATTATCAATATTAGTTACAGTATCCTCCATTTTTATTTTTAAATCATTTAATGAACTCTTTTCACCCTGCGTAAGCGGAGTTCCGTTTTGAGCCTTTGTCTTGAGTGCTCTGAACATAATTCTGGATAAATCAAATTCAGTTTTTTCTCCTTCAATTTTATCACCAGCATCTTCGTTATTATCTTCAGCATCCTCAGCAAGTTCTTCTGAGTTGGTTTTTGCTTCATCCATTTGTTCCTGTGCATCTGCCAATTTGGCTTGCTGAACCGGCATATCTTCATTAAGCCTTTGGCAAGCTTCCGCTTGTTCCTTGTTTGTATTGGTAGCTTTTAAAGATATTGCACTGCCAAGAAGCAATCCTCCTAATGCTGCAACAACTCCTGCAGCAAGAACACCACCACCACTATTTTTCACAATACCAACTTTTTCCGCTATTTTCTTAATATACAGTAACACTCCTGCAGCCGCACCACAAATACCACCACCCCAATTCATTATAGTAAACGCTCCACTTTTGCCATTATCAGCTTCATCATCAAGTCCTTTGGTGGTATTTTTTCCTTCCTTTTCCCCAGATTCTTTTGCCGCATTTACCTTATCATCTGTAATTCTGTATTCATTTTCATCACTTGCAGCTTTTTCGGCGTACTTCTTCCAATTGTTGAGCACATTACTATAATTATTACATATGGTAGTATAATCTTCTTCTGATGTCCCTAACTTATTACCGTGGTTATAATCATACCAAATTTCGTATGATTTAATCTGTGATTGCGGTATTCCGTTAACTGCCATATAATCCCTCCGATAGTTAGCACTACCATTTTGCTTTATTTCTTAGTACTAATATCGGCATATTTTTTAAAAACTTTAGGAATATATGAAAAATTTTTACAAAACTTAACAAAAAAAAAACGAATTAAACATTCTTTTTTATATATGAATTATCATCGTCAACGAGTCCAAGTACAGGAGAAGGGTGCTGATTTTGATTATTATCAGGAGTCGTTGTGTCTGTTAAAACATTTATATCTTCTGGTATCTCCAAATCATCCGGTTCAGGTAATTCCAGTTTATCAACAATATCAATTACTCCCTCATACATTTCAATTTCATCATCATAAATTTCTTGAGATTCTGAATTTAAGTTCTGAGTATATTCTCTTAATTCGATTTCTTCACCGATATGTTTTGCAAAACTACATTGTTCGAAAGCTCCTACTTCACTGACACTGGCTGCATAAGTTCCCATAGCAGCAAATGGCCAAGCCCAAGCCGTAAAAATACCTCCTGATAGCGCAAAGCTTCCGGCTTGCCATGCAGCTTTAGCACCTGAAATTGCATTCAGCTGCTGCGCAGCCGCTTCTACATAACATAGAGTTCTGGTCATTTCATCAAGACTTTCCGCATAATCTGTCAGCCCCTGAACTTCACCCATAGTAGCTGCGGCAGAATCGAATTCTGATTGCATATCCAATTGTTCGTCTTTAATTTCGTCATTAGACTCTTTTGTTTCTCCTTGAATATTTTTAATACTAATTTTTGAGTTTTGAAGCGATGAAACCAATTTGTTCATCGAATCATGCTCATTCTGTGTTAATTGGTTGCCACTGTTTGCTTTTGCTCTTAAAGCATTAAGCATTATTCTATTCAAGTCAAAAGTCGTTTTTTCTTCATCAATTCTGTCTGCTGCATCCTCATTATTTGCTTCAGCTTCTTCAGCAAGTGATTCTGAATCTTCCGATGCTTGATGAATTTGGTCCTGGGCATCTATTAATCGTCCTTGCGCATCTCTCTGTTCTTCCTGTAAAGCGTCGCACGCTTCTTTTTGTTCTTTATTAGGTTTCTTTACCATATACATAGCAGCTTCGGCTGCAGCTAAAGTTGCTGAAAGAATAAAACCAATACTTTTACCTGCGGTTTTACTGCTCTTTTTTACTATTTCTTCCTCTGCTTCTTTAGTAATCATTTCTTCGCCTTTTGTCATAGCTTTATTCATAGCTTTATCAATAGCCTTATTAGCTGCTTTTTGGGCAGCATCACCTACTACTTTTTTAGCTAATTTATTTGCAACTTTATTACCTACAGTAACTGCTAATGCCCCGGCGACACCTGCAGCTGCATCACCTATCGCTCGTGTGTGCTGAACAACTTTTTGTCCTGTTGAATTTTTGTATCCTGTTTTATTTGCTGCATCATCATTACCTTTCTCTTTTGATCTGCCGAGTTTATCATCGCTTATAATATACTGATTTTCATCAGTTGAAGCAATTACTTTCCAATTCTTTATTTGAGCTTTATATGTATTACAGATTTCTGTTATAACTTCCTCACTTGTACCTTTTGAATTTTGACAATAGTAATAATCATACCAAGTTTTGTATGCTTCAGTTTGTGTAATTGTATTGATTAACATATTCTTCCTCCGATAATCCATCGTCTGGTATATTGCACGTTATTTTTAGGTAAATGTACTTTTCTCATATAATTTATCGGCATATTTTTTAAAAACTTTAGGAATATATGAAAAATTTTTACAAAACTTAACAATTCTATTCTAATGCATCAAAATATGTATTTTTGTGAATGAAACACAAAAATTAACCTTTATAATCAATACTGCAAGATGTAATCATCTGTCTAAAGTTCTTATTCAAAATAGAATTTTCTTCCAAAGTTACAGCAGGTGCAAGTATAGTCCATTTATAAAGCGCTCCGGACATGCGTTTAAAAAACTTATCCAACCACTCACGTTTTTGTTCTCTAGTTAATACATTATTCTTCTCATATACAAACTCAGAATACAACATTTGCATATATGTTTCTTGTTTGTTTTCTATGCGCCAAATGACTTCGTCCATAAACTCATACGGCATCAACGCGTCTTCTGCACACAAAGGCTTGCCAGTATTTGGGTCAATAGCAAGTTCGGCACCCGGACGCTTTAATAAAACCGTTTCCGGAATAACATCCTTTTCCGCTCTGTTCTTATTTAACCACCTTGCCAAAGCAAACAGTTTAGTCTTAGTAATATCTGCTATAGGAGCAAATCCGCCAGACATATCACCATTAACTGTAGCATACCCCATATAAATCTCAGATTTATCGGATGTTGCTATCGGTATACATGATGCAAATTCATTACTTATACCCCACAAATACATTGCCCTTGAGCGGGCCTGAATGTTATCCATTGTATACGATTTTTGATACCTGCAGTCCCACCCGGATTCAACAACATCAAATAATTTATTAAAACAATTGTTTGTCGTATCCACCATTTCACCAATTGGAGCAACTACATATTTTATTCCTAGATTCTTCGCGAGAGCTTCAGCATCAATCTTGCTACCTGCAGTAGATATCTTAGAAGGCATAGAAACTCCAAGTACATTTTCTTTTCCAAGTGCATCAGCTAATAAAACAGCACATACAGTAGAATCAAGTCCGCCAGACAATCCCAAAACAGCACGTTTTAGGCCGCATTTCACAAAATAATCCATGATACCCTGTATTATAATCTTATATATTCTCTCCAATTCTTGCTCATAATCAAGTGAAAAGCTTTCAGGTTTCTTGAAATCGTAATCATTATAAATCTGCCCAACACCATTTGCATAATCAGCTATAAGCAGATATTCCTCAAAAGCTTTGGCCCTTGCTATCAAGTTTCCGTCCGCTCCATATATCGAACTGCTGCCTGCAAATGATACACTATCAATCGTGCCTGCTTGATTTACATATATATAAGGAAGCCCTTTTTTAGAAGCAAATTCTTTGTTTTTATTTTGGTATGATGACACAGAAGGAACTGCACAGCAATTAACAACAGCTTTCATGTCTGATACTATTTTACACTCATCTTCACCTATTGTAACTCCGTATCCTTCATAATTCACAAAACACTTATGACCGGAAGTTATATACTTATAATCATTAAATCCAAACGGATTCACCGTAGAAGATTTTCTTATGACATCAACTATTTCCCCATTCCTCAAAATCGCGATTGAATTATAGTACTTATTATCAACAGGTTCTAAAAAACCTACAAAAACTGTTGTATCTTTAGTCATATTCGCTAAACGATTTAACCATTTTACTCCATTTTCAGCTATGACAGGAAACCTGCCGACTGCATCTTCTAACGGACAACCCACAAGAGAAAGTTCAGGAAATGCTATAAATTTAAGCTTTAAATCAGTCGCAATTTTTATGTATTTCTCTATTTTTTTAGCATTATACTCAACATCTCCGACTTTAGGATTAATCTGAGCCAGTCCGACCAAATTACTGCCAAAGGCACATATTTCACCAATGATTTCTTTCGGAACTTCCTCATTGGTCTCCATCTTAGAGTTTATTATTTCAAAAAGCTTAAATAACCTGTCTTTATTCATTTTTATTGTCCTAAAATTGTATCGGCAATTTCTCGAAAAGCACCCTCTCCGCCTCTGGCCGTCGTTATTTGAATTCCTTTTATATCCTTTATTTTTTTTACCGCATCAGGAACCGTGATCGGATATTTTACATAAGACAAGGCATCTAAATCATTGATGTCATCACCAATGTAAATATACTCATCTTCCTTCAAATGGTACTTTTCAATAATATCTTTGATTACGTCTATCTTTATTCTAATATCCTGATGAACCTCATCAAGCTTTAACTTGTGAGATATTAAATCTATGGCGGAATTCTTTTCACCGGATATAATACCAACTCTGTACCCGTTTCTCTTAAGCATATAAAATGCCATTACATCTTTGAAATTAACTTTACGCGAAATTTCACCTTTTGAATCTATATAAACACAATTATCTGTTATCACTCCGTCAAAATCGGTTAAAACAAATTTTATACTATCGGGTAAACTTAGTGCCATAAAAATTCTCTATAAATATTTTTTATACAATGCATATTCATCAGGATCAACTTGATGTTCATTGTTATTAAGTTCTTCTGCAACAACATGCTCTTCAGGATTGTGAAACAATTTGTCGATAATTCCGTCCTGGTCCTCTTCATATATTTCTGAAATTTCAAAATTATCTGAATTGGATTCTTTTTTAATATTATCAGTTTCAGATATTTCCTTAGACTCATCATCAATCTTTGGTGTTGCTTTTGTAAATCCTATATTCGGAAACTCTATTTTAGGTATTTCAATTTTTGGAATTCGTATATTAGGAATCTCTATTTTGGAATACTCTAATTCGCTGCTGTCAATTGACGGATAAGAACCCAAATCCTTCAGGAGCTGAATTGATCCTTGAGATGCACCAATCAGCATTCTTTTCCCGTCTAATTCTACAACATGCAAAGTTTTGTTATTGCCAAGAGGG
>CAMZGT010000025.1 GCA_947306495.1 uncultured Acinetobacter sp. | reverse complement strand
TTTCAGTATCGAGTTCTTCGACTACTGTTTTTCAAGTTCAAGATCCGGCAAGATTTGTTGATGCAAATGGTGACATTAACATAGATTTTGCAACAGGATTCACAGGAACTATTTATGCTGTCGGTAAAAAAGTAGGATTATAACTTTTTAACACATACGCTGCTATTTATCTTTGAGGGCTGAAATGCCCTCATTATTTTAAAAGAAAGGTTACAAAATGATTGAAATAAAATTTAAACCCACAGGAAATATCTTTGCACTGCCTGATGATGAGGCTATCAGAATTGTAAGAGAGGATAGAGGTAATTATGAGGTTATCAGCGGAAAGATACCGGAAGAAAAGAAACCGAAGGAAAAGAAATCGGTACAAGAATTGGTCGTTGTCGGTGATGATAAGGGCGAAGGCTCAAAAGGTGATACTGACAAAGACAAAAACAAAACCCAAGAACAAAACAAAAATCAAAATAAACAAAAAAATCAAAACAAAAAACAGGAAAAAACTGAATAATGACATTAACTTTTCTTGATATATACAATGATGTTGCAGGGCAAGCATGGTCTATGTATGACGGTGATGCTGAATCCGTTGATGAAATGGAATCAGCTTTAAAATCGTCTATAAACAAAGCACTATCTGAATTATGGTGTTCGTACCCATTCCCTTTTAGAATTAAAAATATGTCATTTGTGACTAGAGAAGATGTAAACGAGTACGCAACTCCTAACGGCAATATCTTAAAAAAGACAGTATTAGGAAAACAAGTTTACTCCATACGAATTGGAAAAAATTATTTAGAATATCTTGATGAATTTGAAACACTTGAAACAAAATCCGGTACTCCAACCGGATTTTATGTTTCAAATGAAAACATATATTTATACCCTACTCCCGATAAGGCTTATACTGTAAACATTGAGTATTTAACTCTTGCAATCGGTGAAGATGATTTTGGAACTGCGGTTTTTTCTTTAGTAAATGACGAAGATACTATTGATATACCCGAAAAATATGAAAATATTTTTAAAAATGCACTAATAACAAAATCAATGCTTTATGCTATTGCATCAGAAAGTGATGAAAACTACTCCGGCTACAAAGAACAGTATGAAAGAGCATACAAGATCTTACTTGATTATACTTCGGGATTGAAAAAAGAAAGAAAAGTTTTTTGGTAAGGGTAAAAGTTATAACTCTAAATTTTTGAAGGCTTTACGATAGTTTTGATTATAGTTACGGTTTGATATAAAGAAGTTCTCTATTGCTTTAATATACTCACCATTTTGTTTTCTTTGGTTTATAAGTTCAAGCGAACACACTAAATCGGCACATTGTAAAAGTCTATATTCTACTTGTGACACATTTTCTTTAAATCGGACATTATTCAAATTTCTTGAAAAAATATTATGCAAAATTTTTGTTAAATAATCTTGTCCTTCGTCATAGTAAATAACTATTTCATCAAATTTGTTAAAAAAATCATAATTATCAGAAACCATTGTATTTATGTAATTCTCTAAATTCTTTTTAATTGCTTGTTTTGAAGAACAATATTTTTTATCACATACAAAAGTTCTATGTTTCAATTTTAATTTACGCATAAATTGAAATAAGTTTTGAAAAACTTTTCGTCTTAATGTACCGTTTAATATAGAATATGGACTTTTGCCACGAATTAATGGCATTGTATGAACTGATGTTTTTGAACTTAAACCAATTTCCTCTAAAAAATTTTCAAATTTTTCTACATCTTCATTTATAGATATAGACTTATTATGAAACAAAAAAGAAACAATGTATAAATCTTTCATTCCTTTATCTTGAATGTGATTAGTTTCAAAAAATCCCGATTCGTCTATAAATATTCCTAACTCACTCATACTTTCCCTAAATATAAAAAATGGCGAGGATTCCTCGCCTAGTGACAGACCATGTATTTCAAAGAATACCTTAGTCCAATATCATTATAACAAACCCTATTATTAAATACAAGTCTAAAAAGAGCAAATACAGTCATGGCAACAAAAATTTCTTCTTTAAAATGTAATAAATTTGGTGGTATTAGAAGAATAAATGCTACATTTGCAAGCGAATTAATTTCTGCATCTGATTTACAAAATGTAGAATTATTTAACACAGGAATTAATAGCGGTGTCGGGATTAGGACTGCAAAAGGTAATATATCCGTTTGTAGTTTAATTCCTTCAACGCAAAGAATAATCAATATTTTTGAGAGTGTTCAAAATAATAAAACATACTTTTTTGTTCATACTGAAGATAGTGAGAGAGGTAGAATTTTCTTACTAGATATTGAACACAACACTCTTACCCAAAAAGTAACAAATTTAACCTTAACAGGAAATTCTTGCGGATTAGATATTGCACAGGGTTGGTCTGATTTATTTGTATTTTCAAACGGTGAAAATCTTTTGAGTATAGAAGTTGGTGCTAATCCCGAAGTTGTTGTAATGAATTTAGAAGATATGGAAGGTCGTACCGTTAAAGGTTTAGGCTTAGTTAATTACAATAACAGACTTTGGATATTTAACAATAATATTCTTTGGTATTCAGTTCAAGAAAATATTTATGATTTTTCAACTTCTGATGCACAAGTATCTACTTCTTCCGGTTTTATTGAGTATGTAAAAAACATTACCGCAATAATGCCATATTTAGGAAGTTTGGCAATATTCTTTAAAAACAGTTCTATACTTTTATCGGGGGAATATCCTTATACACAATCTGATGAAAGTCCGGGCGGTTGTGCAAGTTATAACGCACTTGTGTTTCATGGTACGGAATTATATTTTTATGACGATACTAAAAAAGGTGTTTTTTCTTTTAATCAAATAGTCACAGGCGATAAAACTTTGGGTGATAATATCGCATTAGATATACAAGAAGAATTGTGTTTTATTGATCCCGCTAGGCTTAATGAGATTCGAGCATTATCTATTGTTTTATCAGATAGAAATGAGATTTGGTTTTTAATTCCTACAACCGAGCCGGATGTAAAAACAATAATGATTTTTGACTATATCCATAAAGAATGGATAAAGCGAAAATGCCCTGATGTTACTTGTTTCAATATCATCAATAATACTCTTTATTCCGGTGGTGAAAAAGGTAATATCTACGAAGAATACAAAACTGACACTTTTAACGGTGAATTTATCCGAAGTTTTTATAAATGCACTCCACTTAATTTGGGTGTTGATAATACTTTAAAAATATTATACTTTCCCCCAAGAGTAACGATTGATATGACTTATTCTAGTGATTTTTGGGTAAGATACATAAAAAACTATGATACTTTTAAAGCACCAAAAGTTAAGCAGATAAAAATAAAAACAATGAAAAATGCTCTATATTTTGATGTCGGGCATTGGGATAGCACATACTTCCCACTAAAAGAATTAAACTCAATATACAAATTACCTTCTGCAACATTTAAAACACTTGAAATACAGTTATATACTTATGCAAGCGGTGAAGGTTTTTGTATAAAAAATATAGAGTTCAGTAAAATTAAGGTCAAGCAGATTTGATACAAATACTTATTCCTTCTGATAAAGACTTCAATTATCAAGAGTGTAAAAAACTTTTTGAAGATAACCAAAATTTATTAGAAGATTTTTATAATTTTGATACTGTCATAAAAAATACATTTTTCTATTCCTTTCGTAAAAACGGTGTTCATATAGGTTGCATTTATTTCTATGAAATAGACGGCAATCTATATGTCAATGCCGTTGCGTATAGAAAAACTCATTTACTCAATTTGGAATGTTTTAAAAAATCTTTAACTTGGTGGAATTGTGATATTTACGCAAGAACACATCACAAAACCGCTATTTACGGAATATTAAAGTGTGGCTTTAAGAAAATAAAAAATAATTTATATATTTATAAGAGGTGAAAAGCCTATACAATAAGCAGGTGACGGCTATGGAGTTACGACAATGGCTTGTAGTTGTAGTTGCCGTCACCGTTGAATTACAAAACAGGCTAGAAAGTGAAGTGTAAGAAATGGGTGGTGGCTCTAGTTCTAAATCTAGTACAAGTTCTCAAACGACATACAGTAAAACTACAACAAGCAATCCGTATGTTACATCAGTTACCGATAATAACGGAACTACAACAACTTTAAAAGACGGAACTGCGTACAAAAGTATTTACGATTATATGAATAAAAATATTGATTCTTTGTTAGAAGAATACCGAAATCCGAATATTAATTCTGCGACAAATCAAGCATTATTGCAGAATTACACTAGGACATTGAATGATGAAAGCAGAAAAGCATTAGAAAACAGTATTATTAACCCTCTTGCAGAAAGGAATATGTTAAGGTCAAGTGCTGCAACAAACCTTTATTCTGATTTATCCAAAAATATGAGTGATAATATCGCAAACTATACGGCACAATTACTTGCGAATAGTCAGCAAAACACAGGCGATATGATAACTTTACTAACTAATGCTTATTTGCAGGGGCAAAATGCCGTTAATGGTAATCAAGCATTGTCACTTTCAACATCTAGCGGAAATGCTACAACAAACGGAAGTGGAAGTACAAAATCTTATTCTTATGGAATTTAATATATGGAAAACGGAAACGAATTAATAAGAGCAATTATTGATAGAAAAATACGAGAATCTTTAATGGCTCAACAGGCTCAACATTCTAACTCAAATATTTTTGATAGGTTAAACGGCATAAGCAATAGACTTGATAATGTTGGTGGTGGTTTTTCTTCAGTCGGTGATTATTTGAGTAATAATACGGCTTTAACCGGATTGGGTGCAAAAAGTCAAGCTATTGGCGGTGTTTTAACAAACGGTGCAAATGCTATACAAAATGCTATAACCCCTATTACTAGCAGTGCAACGGCAAGTGCAACAACCGGAGCTGCTATGAGTAATCCTGCTACGGCTTTAGTGGCTTTGGGTGCTATGGCTTTAAATGGTGCAAATAGAAAAAGGGCAGAAAAAGCAGGACAACAAACGGAACAGTTGGCAAATAACCAAATGGAAATTGCAAAGAATAATCTTAGCCAAGTTCCTCAAACTGTCTTAACTCCCGAAGTGGTTTCAAGTTCTCAAACTTTACCTAATCCGCAAGAGATACAAACTCCGCAGAACAATATAAGCCAAAATACATTTACCTCGCCTGAAGAAATTAAAAAATCTGCTTTTAGCGGTGTTGCTAAAGGTATTGACGATTTTTTAACAGGATATAAAGAAAACAAAACACAGGGTTTTGATTGGAATAATCTGCAAAAAGACGATACAAAAAGCAAAATGCAAAGATTTGGTGAAGGTATCGGAACTGTCGCAAGATTATCACAAAATCCGATAGTACAGGGTTTAGTTGCAGGTGGATTGTCCGGTATATTTTCGGGCGATCCTTTGTATGGACTTTCAAGCGGATATAAATATGCAAATAGCAAGTATAAAGCGAATTTGTATAAAGATATTTTGGCTCAACAGGGAATTAATGTCGGAAACAATAACGGAATTATTACTTCTGATGATTTATCCAAAATCCTTACTGCAAGCAAATATCAAAAAGACTATATGACAAGAAAAGACTACGATAGGTTTAGACTTGATAACGGTCAATTAACTACTGCTGAATATAACGCATTAATAAGTAATCCCGACTATAACGGTGATGAAATACTTAATGTCACAGGCTTGGAACAAATCGCAAAAGCCGGAAAATATGCACAGGATAATAGGGAATCTCGTAATAAAAATTATTGGCGAAATAAAAACAAAGGTCAAAATGTTGTTCGTGTTGAATATGACGAAAAACCCGAATCACATAATTATACTCATGTTATTTACGATAACGCAAAACCAGAAAGCAAGAGTACAACCTATGTTAAGTATGAAAACAAACCTACTTATACTCCGCCAAAAACTATTACAAAACCTACTCCGAAAACTCAACAAACTTCTAAACCTACAAATAATAAGGCTAGTAATGAGAGGGTGCAAGTAAAATCACCTGACGGCAAAGTTGGTACAATTCCGAAAAACAATCTTATTGAGGCTCTAAAGGAAGGATATAAACTTATAAGAAATGGCAAATAAATTTGATTTTATTGAAGATAAAAATATCAATAAGTTTGATTTTCAACCCGATAACAAATTCGATTTTCAGCCGGACAATACTCCTAGTGAAAAACCAAAAGTATTGGAAGGGAAAATAGAATACAATACAACTCCTTACGATATTATCAGAAATGACAATACTTTAACCAAAGAACAAAAAGTCGCAAAGATTAAGGAAATCGGCGAGGCTGAAAGAAAACGCATTGATAGGGAATATCGTATCAATATGGCTAAATTGTATGGCGGTGCTGCTTTAGAAATAGGTAGTGCCGCAATACCTTTTGGTGGAGCAGCAAGAATTGGTGGTGCATTGGCTTTAAAAGTTGCTAAACCTGCATTTTCTCAAATTGCAAAAAAAGTTGTTGCTAAAAATATCGGAAGTGGAATCGGCTCCGGTCTTGCAAGTGGTGCTGTCTTTGGTTTGGGTGAAGGGTTAATGGAAAACAAAGACTTAAAAGGTATCGGGGAATCAACCATAAAAGGAACTATTGACGGTGGTTTGTTTGGTGGTGCAATAGGTGGTGTTGCCGGAAAAATAGCAACAAAATTTGGCAGAACAAAAGATGTCATAGAAAAATCAAGGGGTAAATATAATCAGTCTAAATTATCTATGCCACTTACAAAACGGCAGGTAGAAGATGCCGTAAGGAATTTAGTACATCAAAGAAGGGCAAATATTGATTCTGCTAAATTTGATGCCGTTTCTAAAATCAATAACCTTATATCTCAACTTGATAATACGGCAAAAGAATTAAAGGTTAATCCGAAAAATTTAAGAGAAGTTTTAACTTTTCTTCGTGAGAATAAGGGTTTACCTACAAAGAATTTTAACAGGAAAGATTTAACACAATTATTTAATTCTCTTGATTTTAACCAAAGAATGAAACTCAAAGAATTGGCTCAAAAACATTTTGAGGATATGGAAGTTTTTTGGAATAATTTGGCTGATGTTAAGGGTATAAAAAGTGGTGTAAATCCTTATGAATATATTACTCACATGTGGGAACTTGACGATCCAATAAACATTTTTTCTGAAGGTGTTGAACAGGCAGTCAAAGATTATTTAAGAACAAAATCACAATTTGAACTAAGGCGAATAATTCCTACATACAAAAAAGGTATTGAGGAAGGTTTGTATATTCCGTCTGCTACGGCTGAAAACGGATATAGACATATAAATTTAAGACCGAAAACTTTGGATTATGCTGAAATTCAAAAAACTCACGCAGACCAATTAATAGAATCGGCTGAAAATACAAGATTTTTAAAAGAGATTTCTAAACTTGTAAAGAATAATCAACAGTATTCAAAGCAAATATACAAAGTTGCTGATTTAGTTCTTAAACCAAAAGATGAAAAAATTGTAGAAAATTTTGGTACAAAATTATTTAAAAAAATAGGCTCCGGTTATGATGCAGTCAATAACTTTGCAAAAGGTTGTAAATTCCTATTTAATGGTATGCACGCAGTTGCTTTAACGGAAAGTGCTGCAGCTCACGAAGGTCTTATACCTTTTAGGACTTTTAAGACATTAGGGAATTTACCAAAAATTATTGACGGTATCAAAAACAATAACTATGAACTTTTTAAAAATACTCCGCTTGCAAAGCAAGCAATAAAAGACGGTGTTCAATTTGGTGCAATATCGGATATAAATATAAAGGACTTAAATACTTTTATTGACGGCTTTACAAAGATTGTAAACAAAATAACTTTTGGAACAGGAAAAATTCTTACTACTCCTTTAAAAACCTATGTTGATATTAATAATAAATTTTTATGGAATTATCTGCATAATACATATAAACTCCACGCATACGATTCTCTGATAAAAAGAGCATCTAAAAATGGAAAAATACAATTATCGGATAATGTTCGTAAAGATATAGGACAACTTGTAAATGACACTTTTGGCGGTCAGAATTGGGAAACATTAGGCTTTAAACCGGAAACCGTACAAACGGCAAGAAGATTGATGTTGTCACCGGATTGGAATATGTCTGCAACACTTAGACAATCTTTGGCGGTATTTTCTACAAAGACAGGGCAGAAGTTTTTAAATGCGTTTGCTGAATCTTCTTCGTTTGGTTCTGCCGTAAGAGAGATTTCAAGAAAAGTTGGTTTATCATCTTTTACCAATGATGTTGAAGGAGCAGGGGTTAGAGGTAAACTTGCAAGAGGGTATTTTATGACTTTCTTAATCCAAACTGCAATTTACTCTAATATCATTAATGCTATAAATCGGCAAATTGATTTTAAGAATAATCCCGACAAATATTCTGACGGCATAAACTATTCTTCTTATTCTAATAATCGTTTTAGCGAAAGAGATAACACAGGCAAAAAGGTTGTAGAAACTCTCTTTACTCGACCTTATGTCGGTAATGACGAAAAGGGTAGAGAGATTTATGCCCGAATAGGTAAACAGGCTTTAGAAGTACCGGAATTAGTTGAGGATTTGCCGAATAGTGCAATAAGAAAACTTGCAAGCAAATCCGCACCGTTAATAAATCCGGTTGTTACAAAATTGGCTGATGATTATACGGATAATTGGAATAAGGCTAGTGTAAAAGATAGGTACAAAGATACATTTACTCCTTTTACATTAAGCGGTGCAAGAGGAAAATTAGCCAAAAATCATTTACCCCTTCATCCTGTTAATATGTTTTATTCCACTTCAAAAGGTCTTAATTACTTTCAAGCACACTCATATATCAAAGAAAAACTACTTGAAGGTGATATTGAGGCTATTGAAGAATTTAAGCCAAAGGTAAAAGCAAACGGAATTAATTACAAAAAACTTATGAAAAGAATTGAGTGGGAAATTAAAAAGGGCAATTACGACTATTAGGCTCACGATAATCGTGTCCGCATATTAGAAAAGAGGGCAATTACGACTATTAAAAAGAACTGAAAAATAGGAAATTTTATGATATAATCAAGTTATTGCTTGAAAATTTCATAATGTATAAAGGGGAATGCCGGATCTGACAACCACCTCTCGAACAACAGTATTACGGTTATACAGTCGAGAAAGGAGGTTGAACATGTATGGATTGCTAGTAAAAATAGCTATCGCCTTGCTTGTGATGATAGCTACTTTACAATCTGTCTTGTAAAGGAAACGGTTAAGCTCTATCTGCAAGCTAGAGCTTTTCCCTTACATTATTATTATACATTATCATATTTCGTTTTTCAAGTGTTTTTCAGTTCTTTCAGTAAGAAAGGACTATTTTATGGCTATTGAAGAAATTGAATACGGAAGTTTAGCAAGTTCAACATTGTTAAACAATAATTTTAGAGATTTGCAAAATCAAATAACTGCGTTAAGTTTGAGGATTTCTGCTAACGCATCAAATTTGGCTACAAATACAAGTGATATTGCTAACCTCTCTCAAAGAGTGTCAGCATTAGAGAATGGAACATAATATGGACTATATAACAATAATACAGGGTGATGATACAAACTTTCTTGAAGATCAGTTTGTTGTCGTTAATTTTAATACAAGCATTGATTTAAGCGGTTTTACTGCTACATTTACTTTGGGTGATGTTACATTAACCTATGGGAATTTAAGCGGAAAAACTTTTGAGATAATTTTATCAAATGAGATAACTTCAAACCTCAAAATCGGTAAACAGTATGGGGAATTGAAACTCATTGATAACCATAACCGAATAAGGACTGTTAGTTCAATAATACCTTTTATTGTTAAAAAAGGTGTTGATGAGGCTATAACCTTTGTAAACAGTTCTTTGAATGTTTCAATGAATATTAATGACACAGTTATTGATATTTATGTAGAAACTTCCGGTATCTCAAAAACTGAAGCACAAAGAATTTTGGCAAATTGTCGTGATGCCGAACAAGCAGCATCAAACTATTCTAATACGGCTCAAAATGCTATGATTTCGGTTAATCAAAGTTTGGATAAGTTTTATTCAGATTATGAAACAATATCCGATTTAATGGATGATTCTATTACTACATATAATCAAAATATTGCTAATATTGAACAGTTAAGCGAAACAAAAGTTGCCGGTATAGAACAAGTTGCTGAAGATGAACTTGATAGCATTGAAGAATTATCATCACAAAAAGTCGCTAATATTCAACAAGTTAGTAGTGAAAAAGTATCACTCATTGAACAAACGGCAACACAAAAACTTGCTTATGCTACGGCACAAGCAGATAGAGCAGAGGCTAGTGCCGAACATGTTGATGAAGTTTTGGAAAACGCATCCGATTCTGATTTATCAAAATTATCTGCAATAGGACTTGATAAAATTAATCAGTCTAAAGCACTTGAAACAGGCTCGGTATCAAATTATGAGAGTGTTTACAATAAAATTCTTGAATACAAAAATAATTCCGTTTTATCAGGAGTTGATGTTCTTGAACAAAATTATACTCTTAGTATGAATTCCGGTATTATTGATGTTGATTTGGTTGTCAGAAGTGACGGTATTACAAGCGGTCTATATGATACAAATAACTATATTGTAGTTAATAATGTTTCAATACCTAATTCTACCCAACTTGATTTTAATATCCATATTGAAACTATTTTAAGAAGTGGTTTTAATCAAAATACATCTGCTATCGGTGCGACAACCACAAATGCTTTGATGTTGCAACTTCAACCTAACGGTAGATTAATGGCATATATGTATGCTAATGACAGTAATACTAAGATGTTGCAATCTGATGTAATAACCGGAATGAGTGTCGGTGACAGGCTGATTATTGATTTAGGTTTTAATTCTGAAGATAGTTTTTATATTAAAGGCTCTTGTAACGGTGTAAATGTAAAAGCAACTGAAGATATTGGTACGGCTTGGATAAGAGAGGCAGTAACGAATTTTTGGTATGGTAAATGCTCTTGGTCTAATAACTGTTATATGGAAGTTGATTTATTACACTCATACTTTGATATTAACGGTGTTAGAACAAGAGTATTAGCACAAATACCTTATTCTTTAACCAAAACAGGCTCAAAAATTACTACTTCTGATTATCTTGAATTTCTCCAAGATTTATATGCAAAAAATGGTGTAGCACCTTATTTTACTATTGATACTACGAATCATACCTTTACTTTACCAATGGGTGAAGTTTACGGAATGATTAGTAAAAAGGCTGATGTAGATTTAAGTAATGCTAACCCTTCAAATAATTTTATTGAAAACATTATAGAAAACTTTGCACCGGATGTTGCCAATATGGAAAGTGTCTATAATGTTCCGGGATCATCAAGTCAATATTATGCCCCATGTGCCGGATATTATGTTATTGCAGCTGATGCAACGGAAAGAAGATATTTGTATATAAATAACACTAAAACTCCTTATAGTATTGGCGGTGCAAATCAATCTTCAGTTTCAGTATTTTTAGGAACTAACGATAGAATTTATTGGTCGGGTGGTATGAGTAATGTTTATTTTCATAAATTTATCCCATTAAAAGGCTCACACCATACAAAAACTACAAGTGATATTTTAGATGATTTATTGGGATAAATAAAAGGGTAAATCAAAATACATTTACCCCTACCCCGAAAGAAAGAGGTTTATATGAGAGAGATTGTTAAGTATGTCACATTTGATGTGACACCGATTGTTTGTGTTCGTGTAATTGAGCCTACTGATACGTCTGATATTAAAAGAGAAAAGAAAAAATATCCTTTTAAGTTACATAATAATGTTCCGATACATATTATCACTAACAAAAGGATTATTTCTTTTACCATACCGAAAAAATATATTTGGAATGGTGCGGATATTCCTCGTATCTTTTGGCGAATTGTCGGAAGTAAAACCGATAATGCGTTTTTAATTGCCTCAATGGTACACGATTATTTACTAGAGAACAAAAAAGATATTATAGCTTATGCAAAAATGCCAATGCCGGAATATAGAAGGCTTACAAGTTTAGCCTTTAGAGAAGTTCTTAAAAACTCCGGTGAGAATGTTATCAAATCTAATGTAATGGCTTGGTGCGTTGATATTTACCAAAAGTGCCATAGAAAGAGTTGGCAAGTATGACAATAAGTATGGAATTTATGCTCGTTATTGTGGTTAATGTTCTTTCTGCCGGAATATTCATTGGTGGCTTGGCTATGAGTATCAAATTTATTGAGAAACAAATAAAACGGCTAGAAGATAAACAGGATAAGCACAATAACTTAATTGAAAGAATGGTAAAAGTCGAAGAAAGCACAAAATCAGCTCACAAACGGCTTGATACTATTGAAGGTAAAAAACGGTGAAATATATCTTATTAGAAAAACAACAAGAATTTTTTAATATACCCCACGATAACCGTCTTGATGTAGTCATATATCAAGGTGGGTACGGTAGTGGTAAAACTTGGTGTGGCTCTCTTTTAGGTCTTATGCTTGCGAGAAAATACGCAGGATGCAAAGGTTTAGTTTGTGCAAAAGAGTATGTTCTTGTTCGTGATACAACATTAGAATCATATTTTTCACATCTTGAAAATATGGGATATGTTGCAGGAAAACACTACACTTTTAACAAAATTGAAAAGAAAATGACCTTTAATAACGGCTCTGAAATATTATTCAAAGGTGTTGATAACCCCGAAAAAATCAAGTCATTAAACTTGCATTGGGCAGAAATTGAGGAAGCCTCTCAAATATCCGATTCAGCTTTTAAACAGTTAATAGGTCGTTTGAGAAACACGAATGTAAAACCGTCTTGGGGGAATTTTAGATACCGTTTGTTCGGACACACAAACCCACAAGCGAATAAAGGTTGGATATACAAAAGGTTTGTTGAGAATAAAAAAGAAAATTATCGGCTTATTATTGCACCTACTTCTAATAATATTTATTTACCCGAACACTATTTAGAATCAATGAAAGAAGATTTTGATCCCGAATATTATCGTATAAATGTTCTTGGTGAATTTGGTAATTATTCTTCCGGTCTTGTTGTCAAAAACTTTACTGATGATAATATCAAAACACTTCGCTATAATCCTAGTTTACCTCTGCATTTAACTTGTGACTTTAATGTTGATCCTATGTGTTGGTGCTTGGCTCACAAAGACGATAAAAATATTTATTTCTTTGATGAACTTACGATTGAGAATACTACTACTCAACACGCAATCGAAGAATTTTTACGCAGATACCCTAATCACAAAGGGGATATTGTTATAAACGGTGATGCAAGTGGTGATAATCGTTCTTCTCAATCCGAATTTACCAATTACATGATTATTAAACGAGCACTAGAAGGACATGGTTACAAACCAAAAATTCATTTGAGAGATTTTAACCCGCCTATTTTACGCAGAATACAAGCCTTTAACGCAAAGGTACGCAACTCAAAAGGTGATGTCTGCTTGTTTATTGATAAAAGGTGCAAGTGGCTTTTACACAATGTTTATAACCTATCTTTCAAAGAAGGTACATCTATTGTTGATGTTCCTTCACAAAAACAAATCAAAAACGACCACGATTTAAAATTCTTAGAACACCCTTTTGATGCTGCATCATATCTTGTGGACTATTATTTTCCGATTAAATAAGTTCTTTAATTAGTTCACAATTAATATGAAAGGAGAGATTTATATGACTACTGTTGAGCCAATCAGAAACAAAAAAGATATTGAAAAGGTCGAAAAATATCTTTTAAAACAAAACAAAAGAGATTATATGTTATTTGTTATGGGAATTAATTGCGGATTAAGGATTTCTGACATTTTAGCACTTGATGTCGGTGATGTTCGTAACAAAACCTATATTCAAATAGTAGAAAAGAAAACAGGCAAATTTAAGAAGTTTCCTATTAACTCAAAACTTAAACCTCTTATTGCTGATTTTGTTAAGGGCAGGCGAGATAAAGAGCCGTTATTCTTATCTCATTGGGGTAATAGAATAAACCGGATTAACGCATATTATATAATTCGTGATGCGTGTGCATCTGCCGGACTTGATGAAAATATCGGAACTCACACCATGAGAAAAACTTTCGGGTATCATCATTACAAGAAATATAATAATATTGCTCTTTTGCAAAGAATTTTCAATCATTCTTCTCCGCAAATTACTTTGAGATATATTTGCATTGAACAAGATGAAATTGATGATTCTTACAACAACTTTATTTTATAACCCATAAACCCCAATAATAGCAAGTTTGCATTACTTTTTATTTAGATTACTCTTTAACCAAAAAGTAATTTAATCAGTTAAAAAAACCTTTCAAAGTATTATAAAACTTGAACAAAAAGTTTTTTGCTACTATTTACAAAAAGTAATTTAACAAATAATTTTTAATGTATCAATCGGTAGAATGTCTAGTTTTTTCAAGCAAAAAAAATTAGATTACAAAATGGTTAAAATGTAATCCTTCAAAGGCTTTGAAAGGTAGATAATGTATAAGCATAGAGCAACAATGACCGATAGAAGATACAAAATCTTAAAATTAATTGCAAAAGGATATAACAACAAACAAATTGCAAGAAAGTTGGGTTTGACATTATCTAATACTGCTTTTCAAAAATGGCGATTATATTGTTTTCTAGGTGATATTCATACAGTCATAGATGCCGTTTATATGGGCTTGCAGAAAGGCTATTTACAAGAAGTAGAGTTGTCTGAAGCAATAAGAGAGGAAATTTATGATTGCAAAACTGAAAAATCGTTGTACTGTTACACTTAAAAAGAATGGGGAAATTGTCGGAACATTCAGACCGACACAAAAAATATTTTATTCGCTGCAAAAAGAATTAGAGCCTTTTAGAACACTTTACGATAAAAGATGTTTTATTACCCTAAAACAAGAAAATATTTTAATGGGAAAATACAAAGTTGATATAAAAAAGTTTAATAAGATTAAAGAAAAAATCGAGGAATATAAGTCTGTTGGTTATCCCTCAAAAAAAGTCAAATGTATTGAAACCGGACAAATTTTTAAGAACGCATCAGAGGCTTGCCGTTGGGTAGAATTTGTCCGAGAAATGGACTTTTGTCATAAAGATTTAATCAAACAATGTTGTCGTGGTAAGCAAAAAACTTCCTACGGCTATCATTGGGAATTTGTTAAAGATTAATTTTAAAAAGTTTTGATTATATATTTTATTTTCACTTCTCACAACCCTGTGAGAAGTTTTTATATGCTGAATTTACTCAAAAAAAAGAAAGGATTTACCCTATGCAAAGAATTATTATCCATTGGACTGCCGGACAGTATGCCCCCAATTTAACTGACTTAGAACACTATCACTATATTGTAGGTGGTAGCGGAAAAGTTCATAACGGCAAATACATGCCGGAAGATAACGAGAATTGTTATGACGGAAAGTATGCACAACATTGTGGCGGTGGTAATACAGGCTCAATAGGTATTGCTATGGCTTGTATGTATGGTTTTAAAGATTCCAAGAATGTCGGCAATTACCCAATTACAAGTGTTCAATTTGAGGTTTGTATGAAGAAAGTTGCGGAATTATGCAGAAAATACAATATTCTTATAACTCCCGATACAGTAATGACACATTATGAGTTCGGACAAAAACACCCTAAAACGACCTCATACGGCAAAATAGATATTATTTACCTACCCCCATTTTCGCACGTGCGAAAAGATGAAGTCGGTGATTTTATCAGAAAAGAAGTTAGGAATTGGTTATAAAATTTTCCCAATGCCAATATAGTGATACAAATATTTTCATGAATTAGTCTAGTTTTAATTATTTTAGATATTTCAGCATTTTGCTAATATCTGATTTAATAAAACTCTTGCTTATCACTAACTTCAATTATTGGCATTTGGGTTTTCATATTTATAAATTTTGAAATATGATATGATAGTACAAAAGGAATCAAATGACTAATGAAATGGCTTGATTTTTATAAAAATGAATACAAAAGAACATTAGATAGTTTTAATCATTTACGCAAAAGTGGTTGTGATGTTAATGTTCTATGCAAAGATTATACAAATTTGGTTAATGTTTCATGTGAGTTAATAAAACTTTTTATAAATTATCAAGGCTTATTTCAGTTTGAAAATAGAGAGATTATAAAAGAGGCTTTTTATGTCGGTCTTATAAAAGACGGTGAAAAATGGATAAATGCTCTTACACTTGCAGAGGTTTATTCTTCCGGTGAAGAAAAATTTAACAATCTCATTTTATCTTATTGTAAAGATGAAAATTTTGTTATTTTTGAGAGCTTAAATACTATATTCAAAAACTATTCGGAGGGATATGAAAAAGATTCCTAGATATTATTACAGAGGTCAAACAATAGAGCATACTTTTCTTGAATTTTGTGAAATGGTTGATAAACCACTCAACAAATCCGAAGAAAAACAAGCTATGCTTAATTTGATAAAAAGAATGTTTGTAGGATATTGGAAGTTTTTAAGAGATTTATTAAAAGAGAAAAACATAATTGAATATTATCCGAGAAACATTATACCTCTTGCAATAAAAGAACATATAATTGATGATTCTGCATTGATTTGGATTGATTATATTGATATTTTAAATTCTTTAATATATGCAGAAAATCAAGAAAAAGAAGATTTAATAGATAAGGTTATTAAGATTTACCCAAGCGAAGTCTATAAAATACATGATTTTGTATCTAAAAAAATGAATGAGTGTAATATTCAAGAAAATTTATCACAAGAAATTTCATTACAATTTATTTCACCACAATATAATGCAGATTCATTAGGGATTTATAAAAGTTCGTACACATTATTAATAAACTTTTTTAAAACAATTCCTGATATAAAATATGTTTGGTTTCACGGCTCACGAGCAAAGGGTAACTATCTTCCAAATAGCGATATAGATTTACTTATAGACTGTCCTTTAGAATCATTTGAAGATATAAAATCAATGATTAATGTATTAAGAATTCCCTACCGCATAGATATTTCAAACATTCACGATACTGACAAAAAAGACTTTTTAATTCATGTTTCTGAACATGCTAAAATGTTATATCGAAAGACTGATTTTTAGAAGTTTAGCTGTAAACACAATAAGTTTTAACTTAGAGTTTTATTATATCCTAAAAATATACTGTATCAGTTGAATATGCTCCCAATGAAATAAATTCATTCCAAGAAACTGTATATTCAGTAGCAGAATCCCATGGATTTACAAATGTTACACTATTTGATGTAATATCTGTTATAGCAAAGGCATGTGCTCCACCTGTATAGCTATATGTCGAACCATCCGCACATATACAAGAACAACTAGCATCTCCGTTTGATTTCAAATTAAAACAAGCCGCAAAGTTCTTACCATTTTGTTTATTTTTTAATAAAACATTCAGCCAATTCCTTAATTTATCACTATTTCCATTCACTTTTTTATCGGTTTGAATATTAACGTTTTTAATAAATCTTGACCAAAAAGTACTTTCATAATCACCTTCAATATCACCATATACTTTTTGCATAGCAAGTTCCAAGACTAAAACATCTTCGTCACCAGATGATAACCTTCCTTCCATTTTTGCCTCGATAATTTCTTCGGCTGTTACTATTATATATTTATCTATCCCTGCGAAGTAAACCGTTACGCTGCTATAATCCTCTGCCCATTCTATCTGATTGTTTATGATTGCTCTTCCTGCCATTGAAGAAGATAATGCTTTTATTGCTGATAAAAGCCAACAGTCACCGGTGGAACCCTGACTAAAATCATCGATATACCCGTCAACATTTACCATATTAGTAATATAAAATTCTTGACTATTGATAATATCTTGTATAATCGCAAAAATATCATGTTGATTCAGCTTATCAATTGTTTTTTCTGATAAGGTTTTGCCTGTTTTTCCGCATGCTTTATTAAGTAGTTCTATTAAATGTTGTATGACATCAATTTTGTCAATGTCGCAAAAACATTCAAATTTATCAAAAGCCTGCTCTAGCATTTGTATAAATTTTCTGCAACCGGGATCATTACTTAATTTTAGTTGTTCATAATTGCTTATAATGTTTGAAGCTGAAAGAACATTGTTACCCCAAAAAATAAATTGTTTATGACCATATTTCAATATAGAATCTGCATTTAAAGTAGTTGCAATATCTACTTCACTTTGTGGTATATGTTTTATTTTTGAAAGTTCATAATTTGCAATATCCAAAATTTCATCAAACCAAGAAGAAGCTCCATTTTTATCAAATTCTGCAAGTTCTTTCGTATTTATGATATATCCTGTACCAGACCAATTTGTTATTTTTGTTGCACCAAGCTTTTTAAACAACAAGTTTTCAAAGGCTTCTTTTTCTTCGTATGATAAACCCATATTACTTGCTTTCTCATCAATAAAATGTTCTACATAACTCCCTACATAGCCTGTAAAACCTAAATCCGATATAGATGTTATGTCTCTATCTTCTATATTAGGACTTACAATTTCATTAATTTTTTCTGTAAATGATTGCAAGATTTCATTTAGGTTATAATGTCCTTGGGATTGCAGAATTTCAATATACTCTTGAACCATTACATCTATTTCTTCATCGGTATATTTTCTTTCTGTACTGTGTTTTTTTGTTCTATTTTCTAATGTATTACGATATTCTTGTGCTAACGAAGTAATTTCTTCTTCTGTATATGTATCTCGTATATTGAAATCATTAAGTATATAAGATATTATGCCTAAAAAATCATCTGAATAATTGTATTGGTTTTTTAATGAGTTTTTATAAAACTCGGCATATTTATTCAATATATCTTTTGTTTCTTTTCCGTTTATAACACCTTCAAAAACAGAAGCATTAATAGCATCAATTAAATTATTTATATCAATATTTTTATTAGAAAATGAGCAACTTGTATTAATATTCAAACTTGAGATTTTTGTATGTAATACGGTAACTTTGTTTTCATTATATTCAACAGAAAACTCTATTTTACTACCATATTCTTTTTTCAATTCTATTAAGAGATTAACATCACCTTGTTCCAACGCATGAATTGCATTAAAAATTTTAACTTGCAAAGCAGATCCTGAAACAGAACTAACAGAATCCGCTGCTACAACACCGCCACTTCCACTTGCCTCATTGGTACTACCTGTTTTACAACCTCCATTTACCCCTGCACCACTAACGGATTGCGTTCCGTCTGCTGATACTACTCCACCACTTCCACCAGTGCTACCACTTCCCTTTGTTCCTCCTGCAGATTGTGTACTATCTGCCTTTACAGCAGATTCTGTTTTTACGGTAGAAACAATTTTTATATTCTTCATATCCAAGAGTAAATGTTGATCTAGCGCCAGCCAAGATACTACGTCAGGGTCAACCTCTTTTACCAACTCTGGTGAAGCTGGTATCTCCTCATTATCTAGTGCCTTTTCAACAACCTCTTTAGTAGGTATTGCTTGTACTAATCTTTTGCTGTTCAAATGCAGAGAAGGGTTATTGTTGTTAATGCCTGACATTTTATACTTTTCCTTATTTATCGACGATTGAGTAAATGTAAAATTTTATACTCTATTTTTAATTTTTATATCGGCATTTTTTTTAAAAACTTTAGGGTTTTAAAAATAATTGTTACAATTCGTTACAATTGTAACAATACAAAAACAACCTTGAAATGAAAAACTTTTTCAATTATCCCAACATCGCAACATTTGTTTTTCCGAACTTCGCGGATAAATCATCAATATGATGCACTATATAATATATCGGCTCCAAATCTTTTTCATTTAAATCTACAATCGCACCCCAATCAGTTCGAGCGTGATGTGCAGCAATCATTTTTGCAACTTTCTTAAATCCCGCATTCATACACATTGAAAAACCGTATTGAGAGTGTGAAATCCATTCTTTTCTGAAATTTTCGTCATAATCTATAAGACCTGATTCCGTATCAATAGTATATTCAAAAACTATTCGGAGGGATATGAAAAAGATTCCTAGATATTATTACAGAGGTCAAACAATAGAGCATACTTTTCTTGAATTTTGTGAAATGGTTGATAAACCACTCAACAAATCCGAAGAAAAACAAGCTATGCTTAATTTGATAAAAAGAATGTTTGTAGGATATTGGAAGTTTTTAAGAGATTTATTAAAAGAGAAAAACATAATTGAATATTATCCGAGAAACATTATACCTCTTGCAATAAAAGAACATATAATTGATGATTCTGCATTGATTTGGATTGATTATATTGATATTTTAAATTCTTTAATATATGCAGAAAATCAAGAAAAAGAAGATTTAATAGATAAGGTTATTAAGATTTACCCAAGCGAAGTCTATAAAATACATGATTTTGTATCTAAAAAAATGAATGAGTGTAATATTCAAGAAAATTTATCACAAGAAATTTCATTACAATTTATTTCACCACAATATAATGCAGATTCATTAGGGATTTATAAAAGTTCGTACACATTATTAATAAACTTTTTTAAAACAATTCCTGATATAAAATATGTTTGGTTTCACGGCTCACGAGCAAAGGGTAACTATCTTCCAAATAGCGATATAGATTTACTTATAGACTGTCCTTTAGAATCATTTGAAGATATAAAATCAATGATTAATGTATTAAGAATTCCCTACCGCATAGA
>CAMZGT010000024.1 GCA_947306495.1 uncultured Acinetobacter sp. | reverse complement strand
CAAAATACAGAGGTGAATTTGAAGAACGTCTTAAAAAGATTATGGACGAAATCAGGCAAGCTGGTAATGTTATTCTTGTAATTGATGAAATGCATACACTTATTGGTGCAGGCGCTGCAGAAGGTGCAATTGATGCTGCGAATATTTTGAAACCGGCTCTTTCAAGGGGTGAACTTCAAGTTATTGGTGCAACTACATCTGATGAATACAGAAAATACGTTGAAAAGGATTCTGCCTTAGAAAGGAGATTCCAACCAGTATTAATAGAAGAACCGTCAATTGATGAAACAATTGAGATTATCAGAGGCTTGAAAGGTAAATACGAAGAACACCATAACTTAAACATTTCTGATGAGGCTATAGTTGCTGCTGCCAAACTTTCCAGCAAATATATTAACGACAGATTTTTGCCTGATAAAGCAATAGACGTAATTGATGAAGCTTCATCAAAAGTTCGTTTGAAAGTTTGTACTCTTTCTCCTGAAGGGAAAGAACTTGATAAAGAGTTAAAAGAAATAATTAAAGAAAAAGAAGAGGCAATTAGAAATCAAGAATTTGAAAGAGCATCTGCTCTTCGTGATGACGAAGCTAATATGAAAGACAAGATTCGTGAAGTTTCCGAAGAATGGCGTCGTCAAAATGATGCAAATAAACCGACTGTAACAGAGGAAGATGTTGCACAAGTTATTGCAACGATGACAGGAGTTCCTGTAACTAAGCTTACAGAAGGTGAATCAGAAAGGTTATTAAAACTTGAAGATACTCTTCATGCAAGAGTTATTGGTCAATCAGATGCGGTTGTAGCTATATCCAAGGCTATTAGACGTGCAAGAGTTGGTTTAAAATCGCCAAACAGGCCAATCGGAAGTTTTATATTCTCAGGCCCTACTGGTGTTGGTAAAACAGAACTTGCTAAGGCTTTAGCAGAAGCAATATTTGGAAGTGAAGACAATATGATTCGTGTAGATATGTCTGAATTTATGGAAAAACATTCTACTGCGAAACTTATCGGTTCGCCTCCTGGATATGTAGGATATGATGATGGCGGTCACTTAGCAGAATTGGTTCGCAAAAAACCGTATTCAGTAATTCTGTTTGACGAAATTGAAAAAGCTCATCCTGACGTTTTCAATATTATGTTGCAAATCTTGGATGACGGACGTCTTACAGATGCAAAAGGAAGACATATTAATTTTAAAAATACAGTAATTATCATGACATCAAACGTTGGTGCAAGTATGATTACAACTCAAGGTAAACTTGGTTTTTCCGCATCAGCAGATGACGCTAAAAAGGATAAATACGAAAAACTTAAAGATACAGTCAATGAAGAACTTAAAAAGGCATTTCGTCCTGAGTTCTTGAACCGTATTGATGATATTATTGTATTCTCACACTTGAGCAAAGAAGAAATCAGACAAATTGTTGATTTGATGATGAAGGATTTGTTTAAGCGATTATCAGAAAGAGAACTTTCTATCGAAGTTACTGATGAAGTTAAGGATTATCTTGCAAAAGATGGTTATAATGAGGCTTATGGTGCACGTCCTCTTCGCAGACTTATTCAAAAGAAGATAGAAGATCAGCTTGCTGAAGAAATTCTTACAAATGCTTATCAGCCGGGTGATATAATTCTTCTTGAATTAGATGCTTCAGAAGGTGAGGGACACGAAAAACTCGTTTTCAGAAGAAAAGAAGGCGGACAAGCAGAAAAAGAACCTGTAGGTGTGGAAAGTTAATTAATTAAAAAAAGAGGCGGCCTTTTTAAAGGCCGCCCTTTTTTTGTAATTTATTTAAAATATTTTGTTACAAAACTTAGTCACAAAATACATTTAAAAGAGGATTAATGTAACAAAAATTTACTACATACTATAAATAGAATATAATTAAATTTATTAGGGAGGTTATTATGAACTTGGAGAGAGTTAGAGAAATAGATGCAGAAGTTGCAAAGTATATAGATGACGAGCTTGAACGACAAAGGAATACAATAGAGCTTATTGCGAGTGAAAATTTTACTTCCCGCGCTGTCATGGAAGCCTGCGGAAGTGTTCTTACAAATAAATATGCAGAAGGAAAGCCGCATAAACGCTACTATAACGGTTGTGATGTAATTGATAAAATTGAGGAACTTGCTCAGAGAAGGGCTTGTGAACTTTTTCACATGGATCATGCAAATGTTCAGCCTCATTCAGGTGCACAAGCCAATATGGCTGTTTTTGCAGCATTATTAAAGCATGGAGATAGTGTTTTAAGTATGGATTTATCAAATGGCGGACACTTAAGCCACGGATCTCCAGTCAATTTTTCAGGTATGTATTTCAATGTAACACAATATGGTGTCGATGAAAACGGAAATATTGACTATGATAACGTCAGAGAATTGGCACTTAAATGCAGACCAAAGTTAATTATTTGTGGAGCAAGTAATTATTCTAAAATTATAGACTTTAAACGTTTTAGAGAAATAGCCGATGAAGTCGGTGCAATTTTGATGGCTGATATTGCGCACATTGCCGGTTTGATTGCCGGCGGGGTTCATCCTTCACCGGCAGGTTATGCTCAGATTGTTACAACCACAACGCATAAAACTCTTAGAGGGCCAAGAGGCGGTATTATTATGTGTGATGAAGAGTATGCACTTGCAATTGATAAAGCAGTTTTTCCGGGAATACAAGGAGGACCGCTGGAACATATCATTGCAGGTAAAGCGGTTGCACTAAAAGAAGCTCTTCAACCTTCATTTAAAGAATACGCAGAGCAGATTGTTAAGAATGCTAAGGCTCTAGCACAAGGTTTGTTGGATAATGGATTGGACATTGTTGGTGGTATGACAGAGAACCATTTGATGACCCTTGATCTTAGAAAAACAGGCAAAACAGGAAAGGATATGGCAAATGTTCTTGAGCGAGTCGGAATAACTGCAAATAAAAACACCGTGCCGAATGATCCGCAAAGTCCGTTTGTAACCAGCGGTATTAGATTGGGAGCAGCGGCTATGACAACGAGAGGGTTTAAAGAAGATGAAATGAAAGAAGTGGCAAGAATTATAGCTCAAGCCATTAAACACTCAGATGACGATAATGAATTAGCTAAGCTTAGAGAATACTCTTTAAATCTTTGTGCAAAATTCAAACTTTATTAAAAAGTGTAAAAAAGATTCAGAGTAAAGATTGAAAAAAGAGAAAAATAGGTAATAATATAATTAGCAGTTAAAAATACTGCAAACAAGTTCATTTAAAAGAATGGAAAGGGCCGAAGAGGCCCTTTTTATTTATATGTTAAAATAATTACGAATAATATTTTCTATTCTTTTTGAAGACTTTCCGTCACCATATGGATTTTGTTTTTGTAATCTGCTTTCAGATTTAGTATAATCAAGAACTTTTTTACTTTCTGATACTATTTTTTCATAATCAGCTCCGACCAGCTTCGAAACTCCTGCATTAATTCCTTCTTTTCGCTCAGTTTCGTATCTCATAACAAGAGTTGGACAAGCAAAAGACGGCGCTTCTTCCTGTATGCCGCCGGAATCTGTTAATATCAATTTAGCATTTTTCATTAGGTAAACTAAATTAGGATAATCTAAAGGTTCAAGCAGGTGTATGTTTGTAAAATTACCTAAACGTGAATGAATTTTGTCATGCACATTAGGGTTCGGGTGCACAGGGATAACAAAAGAGTGATCTGTGTATTCTTTCGCTAAGTAAGATATTGCATCTATAATTCTGTCTATTCTTTTCCCATGGTTTTCTCGTCTGTGAGCAGTGATTAAAACGAGCTTGTCGTTTATACAAATATTTTTTTCTTTATAAAATTTCTTTGATGCTTCTGCAACAGAATCTGAAAGGCAGAAGAGAGCATCTATTACAGTATTACCTACAATATGAATTTTATTTTCGGTTATTCCTTCTTTAATTAAAGCCTCTTTATTTATTATTGTCGGAGCAAAATGCAGTTCGGCAACTCTTGATGTCATTTGCCTCATAATTTCTTCCGGAAAAGGTTCATATATGTCATAGGAGCGCAAGCCGGCTTCAATGTGGAATACAGGGATTTTATGATAAAAACTTGTTAATGCTCCGCATAATACTGTCATTGTGTCACCTTGAACTATGGTTGCGTCAATATTATTTTCAGAAAAAACATTATCCAGAGATGTTAATATTCTTGATTGGATGGCATTCAGAGATTGATTTTCTCTCATGCAATCCAAATTATAATCTGCTTTTAGTCCAAAATATTGTAAAGTCTGATTAGAAAGTTCTTTTTGTTGTTCAGTATTGCAAACAATAACCTTATAATTATCAGGGAAATTTTTTAATTCCAAAATAATAGGCGCAAGCTTAATAATTTCCGGACGTGTTCCAAATACAAATAAAATACTCTTCATATTTTTATTATACAATAAAAGATTTTTTGTTATAATAATTTGGTTACAGATTTAGGGAGGGTTGCAATGCGCCAAAGACCAAAAGAACAAGATAAATTCGAGAGAAGACATAATTTTAATGCCGTAGAAGAAAATTTAACAGCGGAGCAAGTTAAAGAGGAAGCTTCAAGATGTTTGAACTGTAAAAATCCAAGATGTGTGCAGGGATGTCCCGTAAACATTCAAATCCCGGATTTTATTAAGGCATTGAAGGAAAATGATTTAGAGAAAGCAGGTGCAATAATAAGGCAAACAAGCATGCTTCCTTCTGTTTGTGGCAGAGTATGTCCGCAGGAAAGACAATGTGAAGGCAAATGTGTACTGGGAATCAAAGGAGAAGCTGTTGCCATCGGAGCATTGGAAAGATATGTCGGTGATAATACGGATGCTAAAATAGAATTGTTACCTGATACAGGTAAAAAAGTTGCAATAGTTGGTTCAGGTTGCGCCGGAATAACTGCTGCATCTGATTTAAGAAAAGCCGGACATGACGTAACTATTTTTGAAGCGCTTCATAAATTTGGCGGTGTTCTGAGGTACGGAATACCACCATTTAGACTTCCGAGAAAAGTTTTGGACAGAGAGGTCGATTCTTTAAAGCAAATAGGTGTTAAATTCGAAAAAAATGTTATAGTAGGAAAGTCTGTAACACTTAAACAATTGAAAGAGGACGGCTTTGATGCAATCTTTATTTGTTCGGGAGCCGGATTGCCTAAAATGATGAATATTAAAGGCGAGAATTTGAACGGCGTATTTTCTGCGAACGAGTTTTTAACTCGCGTTAATTTGATGAATGCAAATGAGGAATCAACGGCTACTCCTCTCAAGGTTGGTAAATCTGTAGCTGTAATAGGGGGCGGTAATGTCGCGATGGATGCAGCAAGAACAGCTGTTCGAGTCGGTTTTGAAAAGGTTTATATAGTTTATAGAAGAACAGAGAAAGAACTCCCTGCCCGTTTGGAAGAAATTAGACATGCTAAAGAAGAAGGTGTAGAATTTATGTTCTTGAGAGCACCAAAACAAATATATGACAAAGACGGATGTGTTAACAGTATGCAATTTGAGATAATGAAGCTTGGTGAACCTGATGAATCAGGAAGACGATCTCCAGTCGGAACAGGCAATTATGTCGATTTAGATGTTGATACTGTTATCGTGGCTCTTGGAACAGGCCCTAATCCTATAATACAGAAATCTGCAAAAGCAGATGACATTGAATTTACTACAGACAGACGAGGCTATTTCACGGTTGATACAGAAACAAGAGAAACTTCCGTATCACATATATATGCAGGAGGTGATGTCGCCCCGGTGGGAGAGTCTAATGCTATTAATGCTATGGGAGCAGGTAAAAAAGCAGCGAAAGCTATAAATGAGTATTTGCAAAGCATACAATAAAAAACTGCCGGACTAT
This sequence comes from uncultured Acinetobacter sp., assembly GCA_947306495.1. GTDB lineage: Bacteria > Cyanobacteriota > Vampirovibrionia > Gastranaerophilales > Gastranaerophilaceae > CAG-196. The sequence goes on along the minus strand of CAMZGT010000024.1, from coordinate 14,913 downwards.
TATTTACAAAAAGGTAATTTGATGATAAACTTTATGGTAGAAATTTTATCAAAGAGGGCTAAGTAGAATGCTTATAGAAAAATATTTGGAAGTCGTAGTTAAGCAAAGAGGTTCAGATTTGCATATTTCTGCCGGGCTTCCTCCCGTGGTCAGAATAGATGGTAATTTACAAAGAATGGATGTTCCTGCTTTGAAACCGGAAGAGGTGGAGCTTCTTTTATTTCCTATGTTAAACAAAGAACAAAGACGTAAGTTAGAACAGGATTGGGAATTAGATTTTTCGTATGGCATACAAGGATTAAGCCGTTTTAGGGTTAATATTTATAAGGATAGAGGAAACTATGCTGCAGCTTTTCGTGTAATTTCTTCAAAAATTCCTACATTTAAAGAATTAGGGTTGTCTGATACAGTTAGAAAAATTGCTGAGAAACCTCGCGGATTGGTTTTGGTTACCGGCCCAACCGGTTCGGGTAAATCAACAACTTTAGCAGCAATGATTAACTACATTAACGAAACTCGTTCAGAGCATATCTTAACAATTGAGGATCCGGTTGAATTTATTCATCCGTCAAAGCGTTCAATCATTCACCAAAGGGAATTAGGTCAAGATACAAGAAGTTTTGCGAATGCTTTAAAAGCGGCTTTGCGTGAAGATCCGGATATTATAATGGTTGGTGAGATGAGAGATTTGGATACCATAAGACTTGCCTTAACTGCGGCTGAAACCGGTCACTTGGTATTTGGCACATTACACACATCTTCAGCATCTCAAACAATTGACCGTATTATAGATGTATTTCCGGAAGGACAACAGCAACAAGTTCGTGTGCAATTGTCTAACTCACTTGTTGCAGTATTTTCACAAACTTTATTACCGCTTCTTCAAGCTGACGGTACAAAGAGCGGTCGAGTTATGGCGCAGGAAGTTATGCTTGTTATTCCGGCAATTGCAAACTTAATTCGAGAAGCAAAAGCTGCGCAGATATATTCAACAATGCAGACAAATTCGGGTTTTGGTATGCAAACTCTTGAAATGGCATTAAGAGACTTGTATATGAGAAAAAAAATTACTTTAGAAGATGCACTTGCTCGTTCGGGACGACCGGAAGAATTTAAACGCGGGTTGCAGAATTCATAAAAATTTAGGCTCAAAACCTAACTGTTTCGAGCCTTTTTAAATCTTATAAAATATCTAAAGGATCTACATCAACAGCCATTCGTATATCTTTTGGTATTGTGATTTTGTTTAAGAATTTTGTAATAAAATCATGTCCTTTTTGTGATAATTTATTTTTTATGAGAATTTGAAACCGATAAAATCCGTTTAGTTTCTCTATCACACAAGGTGTTGGCCCCAATGTTTCAAGGTATTCACTAAAACCAAACTTTTCCGTCATTGTATTTAGCCTTAGGGCAATTTCCATTGCAGATTTTTCAGCCCGATAGTTATTTTCTGAAGATAAGATTAAACGAATTATTTGGCTGAATGGCGGATAATCAAATTCTTCACGTGATTTTATTTCTGTTTCAAAGAATTTTTTGTAATTTTGCGTTTTTGCATTTTGAAAAGCATAGTAATCAGGGTTGTAGGTTTGGAAAAGAACTTTGCCTTTAAAATCACCCCTTCCTGCGCGTCCTGCAACTTGTGTCAGCAATTGAAAACCTCTTTCCGAAGCTCTGTAGTCAGGAACATTAAATCCTGAATCTGCACTTAGTACACCAACTAAAGTTACATTAGGGTTATCAAGTCCTTTTGCAATCATTTGAGTTCCAACGAGGATATCAATTTCACCTTTTTGAAATTTAGCGAGAAGCTCTATATGTGCATTTTTTTTCATCAAAATGTCGCTGTCAATTCTGGCAACCTGAGCGTCCGGAAAGAGTTCTTTTATTAAAACTTCTATTTTTTGAGTACCTACGCCTGATGTTGATAAAGCATCACTTCCACATTGGGGACAAAATTCGGGAAAACTCATTTCTTTGTTACAATAGTGGCATTTTAGTTGTTTTATGCTACTGTGCCAAATCATTGGAATTGAGCAATCCGGACATTCTATAACAGTTCCGCATGCCTTGCATTGAGTATATGTTGAATATCCTCTGCGATTCATTAATAAAATAACTTGCTGACCTCGTTCCAACGTTTCTGAAATCTCGGTTTGTAAAGGTTTTGAAATAATATTTCTGTATGCAGCTTTTCCGTGTTCCTGCATGTTAATAACTTGAGGTTTTGCAAACGGTGCATCATTATATCTTTTATGCATTTCAAACAGATTGTTGTTGTTAGAAGCGTAATAATATGTTGATACATCAGGAGTTGCAGAACCTAAAAGTAAAGGTGCTTGGTGGAACTGTGCAAGCCTTTTGGCAACAACTCTTGCATCATATCTCGGAGCAGGATTCGTTTGTTTGTATGCTCCTTCATGCTCTTCATCTATGATTATCAGTCCAATATTTTGAAGAGGTGCAAAAACTGCCGAGCGAGCACCTGCTAATATCCTGATTTCATTTTTGTAAAGTCTTTGCCAAACGTCATATTTTTCTCCGTCAGAAATACTGCTGTGCCAGATTGCAACATCTTTGATCCCGAATTTTTTTGCAAGTCGTTTTGTTAGTTGCGATGCTAAGGCTATTTCAGGAGCAAGAAAAAGAACATTTTTGCCGGAATCAATCACATCTTTAATTAATTTAAAGTATACTTCTGTTTTTCCGGAGGCAGTGACTCCGTGCAATAAAATTGGGTTTTGAGACTTTAGTTTACTTTTTATTCCTTCGTAGGCAGTTATTTGTTCTCCCTGAAGTTCAAACAAAGGTTCTGTTACAGTGTCTTTGAAAATTGAAAGCGGATTTCTGTAAATGTATTCTTCTTGTATTTTAACAAATCCTAATTCCGCAAGTTTCTTCATGGTTGCTCTTGAAGTTTTTGCAATTTCTTCAAACTCTATAAGAGAGCTTTTACCGCGTTCTTTTAATATTGTTAAAATTTCTTTTTGTCTTTTTGTAATTCGGCTGTCTTCTGTATTATTTACGATTGGTTCAACTGAAAGTTCAACTTTTGCATTCTTTTCAATTAATTTCATTGGTAAAGCTGCATTCAGCACTGTTACAAAATCTGTACAATAATAATTTGCAACCCACTCCAGAAGCTTCAAATATTTTATTGAAAACAGCGGTGTTTCATCTAAAATTTTGTTAATTTTTTTAACTTTGAAATCTCCGGAAATATAGTCCGAAAACCCGACAACAAAGGCATTGATTAATCCTTGCCTTCCAAATGGCACTAATACAGCTTGTCCTATCTGAATAACATCCTTTATGTCATCTCCGATAAGATAACTGAACGTTTTTACTCCAAGCCCCTTAATATTTACTAAAACTAATGCGTATTTCATTAATAATATTATACGCTAAATATTCTTGTCCGTGTTTTATATTGTTAAATTTTTGTTTTTCTTTTAGAATTCGTTTTTGTGGTAACAAAATGTAATTTTTTATTACAGGATTTTCTTTTTGCATGTTTCTATATTAAAATATTATTGGTATATATGCGTCATCCGATATGCTAAATAACGAGATTATTTGAGAATTGGGATTAAGTTGAATGAGAAGAAGAAGAAAATTCGATATTTACATAGTTATTGTTATTTTCGTAATTACGGTTGCTTTTTTTGTACATAATTATAATTATTCCGAGGCTAAAGGAGTAGAAAGATATTCTGAAGCTTTGGCTTTATATAAAGAAAATAACTTTGAACAAGCTTACCAAAGTTTCGGAAGGGTACCGTCTTCATCTACACTTAAGCAAGCAGCATTGTTCAGGCAAGCAAGGTGTGCAACTAATTTAGATAAAAAGGAGTCAGCTGTAAAAAAATACAAGCGCATATTAGGCTCTCATTCTAAGGGTTCTATTGTGCCCATAAGCCTGTATAATATGGCAATTTTAAAATTTGAAAATAAGGATAAATCTGCAAAAAAAGATTTTATTAATATTATAAAAAAATATCCTTATAGCGATTATGCTATAGCATCAAACTATTATTTGGGATTAATTGAGTCAGGTAAACTGGAAGAAGGTTCAAGGCATTCTGATAAAATAAAACAAAAGGCCTTTAATTATTTCAAGAATTATTTGGATAAAGCTCCCGATGGAAGATTTGCCGTAAATTCTATTAATGAAATTGTAAAACTTGGCATTAAATTATCAAATTATGATAATTTATTAATAGCAAAAGGATATTATGCAAATGGGGAATATGAAAAGTCGAAAGAATATCTGAATAAAACAACATTGACTGAAAGTTGGTCGGATTTTGCAAAAAATGAATTCAGATTAAAAAATATTGAAAAAGCAGTATACTATACAGAATTTGGCTTAAAAGACCATGCTATGAACACCAAACCTGATGACGTTTATGAGGTTATTGATTACTATGTTTCTTCTTTTCCTTCGAGAAAAGCAGGAATAGCGAAACTTCAAAACATGAATCTGAAATCGGTGGGTGCGGATTATGTATCATATTTAAATTGCAATGAAGTTGTATCAAATGATTACAAAGAAGCCTGTTATAGAACTCTCTACGAAAAGTATCCGAATGGAAGATTTTCGGGTGAAGCGCTTTACAACATATTTATAACAAAATATTTACAAAAAAAATATCTGGATGCACAACGTTTGGGCTTTTTGCATTTAAAAAAATTCCCAAATGTAAAATCTACCCCTGCTGTTACATATTACATGGCGAAAATTGCGTATAAGCTAAAACATTATGAAAGTGCAGACAGTTATTTTAAAAAAGTTTTGGCAGAATTTCCTGATACATACTATGCTTTCAGAGCAAGTTATAATATAAACAAAGAAAATGGTTTTTTACCTTATTCGGACATCGTTCAGAAACCAATAGTGTTTCCATATAAAAAGTCATTAGATAATAATTTAGTTGTTAAATTGGCATATCTAAAAGATTATGATTTAGTGGAAGAATTATGCAAAAAAGACAAGTTTATTCAAAGCTGGATTGCATATGAAAAAGGCAATTATACAATTTCTGCGGTATTGGCTCGTAATGCCATGGATGAATTAGATAAAAAACCCCCATTTGAGGATTTAAGATGGCGCTTGGTTTACCCGACTCACTATTATGATATTGTATCTAAGTTTAAAGGCTCTAATAATTCAATTATACTTGAATCAATAATCAAAGAAGAAAGTCATTTTAATCCTTATGCCAGAAGTTCAGTCGGAGCTTCCGGTCTAATGCAATTAATGCCTGCAACGTTTGAAGAGGTTCAAAAGAATCATGGTTTATCGGGAGATATTAATTCAGAAAAAGCAAATATTGCAGCAGGAAGTTTGTATTATGCGGGATTAAAAAGAGGACTGGTAAATAAGGATTTATATGCAATAACTGCATATAATGGCGGAATAGGCTCTGTTACAAGTTGGTTTACAAAGCTTATTTATAATGACACGGATGAATTTGTTGAGCAAATTCCATATCTGGAGACAAAAAACTATGTTAAAAAAGTTTTAAGAACATATTGGATGTACAGTAATATTTATTAAGGATTAGTATGAAGCAAGGATTATTTATAACATTTGAAGGTGCTGACGGCTGCGGTAAGACGACGCAGATAGAACTTTTAGATAAATATTTGCAAGAAAAAGGGTATAAAACTCTTTTAACCAGAGAGCCTGGAGCAAAGGGGTTGGGAGAAAAACTTAGGGATATTTTACTTAATTATGATGGTGATGTGTCATCAAGATGTGAGTCTTTTTTATTTTTGGCAGACAGAGCGCAGCATATTGATTGCATAATTAAACCAGCTATTGCAGACGGCAAAATTATTTTGTGTGATAGACATACAGATTCTACTGTTGCATATCAAGGTTATGGCAGGGGGTTGAATATAGAAGAAATAAAACACCTTAATGCTATTGCAACAGACGGATTAAAGCCTGATTTAACAATAATATTTGACATTGATGTGGAAACATCTATGCAAAGAGTCGGAAAAGAAAAGGACAGAATGGAATCTTCCGGTCTGGAATTCTTTAATAGGGTTAGAAACGGGTATTTAGAAATTGCAAAACAGGATCCAAAAAGGGTGAAAGTAATTTCTTCTTCTGATACAATAGAAAATATCCATAATAAAGTTATAGAATTAGTCGAAAATTTATGAATTTACAAGAATTAAGTGAAAGAGTAAGTATAAATAAATCATCAGTTGATTTTGTAAAACTAAAAACAGAACTTGATGAACTTGATGCAAAATTGCAATCGCCGGAGGTTTGGTCTAATCAAAATTTGGCGAATGAGTTGGGAGCGCGTTCAAAAGAGATTAAATCAATGTTGGATATGTTTGCAAAATGGGATTCTGTACTGGAAGACGCTAATGCTGCAAATGAGATTGGAGATGCTGAACTTATTGAAGAAAGTATTGCACAATTAACTCAATTAGAAAAAGAATTGGATAAATTTGACGTTCAAAAAATGCTTTCCGATGAGTATGATGAAGCAGATGCTTTCCTTACGATTAACGCAGGAGCGGGAGGAACTGATGCACAGGATTGGGCAAGTTTACTCTTAAGAATGTATACACGCTGGGCGGAGTCGAAAGGTTGGAAGGTAGAACTTATCGATAAATCCGAAGGCGAGGAAGCCGGAATTAAATCTGCCACAATAAAAATAACAGGCAAATATGCTTATGGTTACTCAAAAGCTGAAAAGGGAGTGCACAGACTTGTAAGAATTTCTCCTTTTAATGCTAACGGAAAACGTCAAACAAGTTTTGCATCTTGTGAAGTTTCCCCGATTATTCCTGATTATGAAAAGACAATTATTATTCCTCCTGAGGATTTAGAGATAGATACAATGCGTTCCGGCGGTGCTGGCGGTCAAAATGTTAACAAAGTTGAAACTGCTGTAAGAATTCTGCATAAACCGACAGGAATTGTAATAAAATGTCAACAGGAGCGGTCACAATTGCAAAACAAAGAAAATGCTATGCAAATGCTTGCCTCAAAACTTTTGGAACTCAGACAAAGAGAACATGAAAAAAAATTGGCAGAATTAAAAGGCGAAGCTTTTGATATAAATTTCGGGTCGCAGATTCGTTCTTATGTCTTTCATCCGTATAAAATGGTCAAAGACCATAGAACAGGATATGAAATGGGAAATGTTGATGCTGTAATGGATGGAGATTTGGACGGATTTATTGAAGCTTATTTAAAAGGAATAAACCAACTATAGTTTTTTTGATAGAACGTCAAAAAATTTTTTTCGATGTGTTATATCTGTATTTATAAATAAACTTAACAATAATTCATATTTTCGTCCGGTTTCTTGAACTCAAAAAATCTTTAGGCTATTCTAATATTGTCACAAATTATTTAGGGAATTATTGTATGTTAATGGAAAAAGGTTTTGTAGAAAATGGCTTTATTATTGATTTAAGTAATGCTCAAAATACTACTCAGCTTGTATTTGAATTGAGTTCAATAATGGAGCATCCCGACGTTAAAGGGAAAAATATTTGTCTAAAGCTGGGGAGTATTGATTTAAAACAATCGCAACTTCTTAGTATCAAGGCTTTGATTGAATCAATGGATGCGTCGATTGCTTTTGTTGATACTGCGTCAGAACAAACAGAAGCTTCTGCTGTGAGTCTTGGTATAATTGTTTCAAAGGTATCAGAACAAGACGTCACTGAAGGTATATCAGGTTCATTTGAACAAGAAGAATCAGAACCCGTTTTACTAAAAGAAGAATCAAATATTAACAAAACAGTAGAAGTTCACGCAGAAATGGAGCATATATCAGGTACAATAGAAACAGCAGATGGTATAGAAGATATATATGATGAGGTATCTACAGAAGAATTATCAGAAATTATACCTTCAGAAAATTTTGAAATAACAGCTTTTGGTTCTTTAGCCGCAAGTGAAGGACTTCTACCTAAGGAAGACAGTAGCAAATACATACTTTTAGATACTGGAAATGTTCTACCGGAAGGTATTGAGGAAAATTCTGCAAATACTGAAGGATTGCCAACTCTGTATATAAATCAAACTTTACGTTCAGGGCAGACTATCAGTTATGAAGGCAATATATTAATTATTGGCGATGCTCACCCGGGAAGTGAAATAATAGCCGGAGGTGATATTACAGTCTGGGGTATATTAGGCGGAATTGCTCATGCCGGCAGTAATGGTAATATAACTTCAAAAGTAAGAGCACTAAAACTTAATGCAATACAGTTAAGAATAGCAGGTTTGTACGCAAGAAGAAACGATACATTAAATGTTCCTTATGTACAAAAAACAGATGAGTTTACTCCTGAAGAGGCTCTTATTGAAGATGGAAAAATAGTTATTTATAAAAAGTTAAGGAGAGATTAATGACTGGTCGAGTAATAGTTATAACATCAGGTAAAGGTGGTGTAGGTAAGACAACAACAAGTGCAAATATCGGCACTGCACTCGCAAAAGCCGGCAATAAAGTTGTCCTTATTGACACAGACTTAGGTTTAAGAAATTTGGATTTACTTTTGGGTTTGGAAAACAGGATTGTTTATACAATCGTAGATGTTATTGAAGAACGTTGTAAGCTGAAACAAGCACTTGTAAAGGACAAAAAGAATCCTAATTTGTCACTTCTGGCAGCAGCGCAGACGAGAGATAAAACTGCAGTTAATGCAGAGCAGTTAAAAGAAATATGTGATAAGCTAAAAGAAGAAAATGACTTCGTGCTGGTAGATTGTCCTGCAGGAATTGAACAGGGCTTCCAAAATGCTGTAGCAGGAGCAACTGAAGCTATTGTAGTTACAACTCCTGAAATGTCAGCAATTCGTGACGCTGACAGAATTATTGGTTTGTTGAATACAAAAGAAGAAATTACAAGCACAAAACTTCTATTGAACAGGGTTCGCCCAAACTTAATTAAATCAAACGAAATGATGAGTGTTGATGATGTTGTCGGAATATTAGAAATACCGTTGGTCGGTATTATTCCTGAAGATACAGGAATTATTACATCAACAAACAAAGGTGAACCTATAGTTAATGATGAAAATGCTCTTGCCGGAAAAGCATACAGAAATGTTGCAGAAAGAATTTTGGGCGAAGAAGTTCCGTTCTTGGATTTGGATGAGCCAAAAGGTTTTATGGCAAAACTAAAGAATGCTATATCTAAATTGAAAGTGAAGGTGTAGAATGAGCTTATTATCAGATTTATATAATACGGTGGCAAAGTTCTTCCGCACACAAGAAGAAACTGATGCTTCAAAGTCTGTTGCAACAAATAGGCTTAAACTTGTTTTAATGCAAGACAGAACAAATTTGACACCTCGCATTTTGGAACAAATGAGAAGTGAACTTATTGATTTACTTTCAAGATATGTAGAATTAGACAAAGAACTTCTTGATTTAAATTTTGAACAAGCAGGTGATCAAGTTGCTTTAATGCTTTCAATTCCTGTTATAAGAGCTAAAGATGAAGAAGAAATCGATGCTGCGTTAAAAGCTCATCAGGAAAGTTTGAAAGCAAGAGAAGAGGAAGAACAGGAGTCACTTGCAGATTCGGAAGAAAATTCTGGAGAAGATTCTACAGAAGAAATGGCAGAAGATGTAACAGAAGAAGCTGTTGATGAAAGAACAGAAGAAGAAAAACTTGAATCAGAAAAAACAGAAGCAATTGCAAAAGAACTTCAATCTGCTCCAAAGTCTATAAAGAAAAAGAAAGTTTCAACTCCTGACGAAATAGGCAATAATCCTTTCAAACAGGAAACTTTAGAAAATGAAACAAAAGTAGAAAATTAATTGTGTGTAAAATAATAGAGAATAGCAAGCAATTATATAATTGCTCGCTATTCTTTTATTTCATCCTCTTTCTTTATGTTCTTTAGTAAAAACATAAGCGGAGTAATAACAAGAGCAGCAACAGCGAACACTCTAAAAGCATCAATAAAAGCACATAAATTTGCTTGCTGCATTAATAATTTGTATACCATACCTTGTCCCATATAATGAGCTGTATTTGGGTCGAAGTTTATGATAAAAGCAGAACTGAAAGTTTGAACTCTTTCTACATAGTTTGCAGAGGTTTCTGACAAATGCTGTATTAGCATAAATTGATGTTTTTGAGCGCCTCTGGAAATTAGAGTTGCAACAATCGAAGTACCAAAGGCTCCGCCAATGTTTTTTAATAAATTTTGTAATCCTGTACCGTTAGTCATTTGGTCATTTCTTAGTGTCGCAAAGGAGAGTGTTATAATCGGAATCATTGATAATCCCAGTCCCAACCCGAATAAGAAGTTTGGAAAGCCTATATTCATTGTGGATATTTGAAGATTTAATCCTCCAAGCATCCAACAACCGGTAGCTATACAACCTAATCCAATAACAACTAATACTCGTCCGTCAAACTTATTGCCAAATGCCCCATATAAAACTGTAGCTGTTAATGCGCCAAAGCCTCTTGGCATCATTGACAAACCGCTCTGATATGCGTCATATCCCATTAAAGATTGTAAAAATTGCGGAAGAATTGCTACAGAAGCTAATAGTATTGCTTGCATAACAATTTGTACAAGTGTACCTATAAGGTAATTGCTGTCTTTGAATATAGATAAATCTACCAGTGATTCTTTATTTTTTATTTGTGATATAAAAAATGCTATTGCAGAAACAAGTGAAACAAATGATAACCAACATATCCAAGGTGCATTAAACCAGTCAGCATTGTTTCCCTTATCTAAAACTATTTGTAATGATATAAGCCACAAACATAAAAATAAAAATCCGACTCCATCAGTTTTTACACCTTCTTGTTTTCTTGCATATGGAGGGTCATATACAAAGATTTTAGTCAAAAATATTGCAAGAATTCCTATAGGTATGTTAATAAAATAAATATATGGCCAAGTCCAATTTTCTGTAATCCACCCTCCAATAACAGGACCGATTATCGGAGCTATAACTATAATTAAACCAAAGGCTGACATTGCCTTGCCTCTTTCACTCGGTTTAAAGTTTTCCAACATAATAGCTTGTGAAATAGGCAACAAACCGCCTCCTCCGACCCCTTGTAATATTCTTGCAGCAATCATCGCACCAATACTTTCTGCAAGTCCGCAAAGCAAAGAGGCAACAGTAAACAAAATAATACTGTATGTGAAGAAAACTTTTCTTCCAAGAACCTTACTGAACCAATCAACCATAGGTATTATGATTCCGCTTGCAATAAGGTAGCTTGTCAGAATCCACATAGATTCTTCTCTGCTTACTGAAAAACTTCCTGCCATGTGCGGAAGCGCAACATTGGCAATAGTTGCATCCAGTACAAACATAAATGCCGCAGCCATGGTTGGCAAACAGGATAGCCAAGGGTTCAGATGTTTATTTTGAATTTCTTCGTCAGACATAATTTACCTATATAATCTGTCGAAAATTATATCACGCTAGTGTTGCATTTGCAACATGTTGTTAATATTACATAAATTAAAATCGTGCATAAGAACCGATGATTCTAACACCCTCGCATAATTTACCTAAATCTTCTACAAGTTTTTTTATGAGTTCGTCATCTTTATGTCCGTCAAAATCAAAGAAAATTGCTTGTTCGTCAGCATTATTATTCATCATTTTTGAATTTATTTGAGTGATGTTTATATGATATTTAACAAATATTTGAACAATTTCCAGTAACGCACCTTGTCTGTCATTCAGGAAGACAACAATGCTTGTTTTGTCTTTTCCTGTTGGTTTGGTCACAGAATCTCCTATTACAATAAATCTTCTGTTATTGTTTTTAAAATCTTCAATATGTTCTTTTAAAACGTTAAGGTTATATATTTCAGCTGTTTTATGAGTTCCTATTATTGCATAAGTTAAATTATAATTACTTAATAACCTTGCTGATTCATCCATATTTTCTGCAATAACGACATTTAGCTGTCTTGGCATTTCTTCTCTGATAAATGTTTTACTTTTTGCAAGAGCGTTAGGATTTGCAATTAAACCAGTAATGCTGTAAAATTCTGTTGTTTTAGACAGAATACAATCATTAACCGGAACGATTGTTTCTGCTAAAATTTGAATATTTTGATTTTTTGTAACAATTAAATTATCAATTGTTTCTCGGATTATTCCTTTGTATGTTGTTTCTATAGGTAAAATAGCTATGGCATTTGGGTTTTCGTCTACATAATCAATACATTCCTTTATGGTAGGCCTGTAAACTTGATATAAGTATAAATCATGTGCTTTGAAAAGTTTATCCTTAGCGATTTCTGAGTACGAACCGCCGAGCCCTAAACACACAACTTCGTTAAAATCGTTAAACATATAAGCTCCTAACTTTTTAATTATAACACCAAAAAGTTGACTTTCCCATAAATATCATTATAAACATATTAAATTACACTAAACGGATGATTTTGTATCTATTTATTAAAGCAGGTAATATAATTATCCGATAAAACATGTAAAAAGAGGTATAAACTATGCAAATCAATGGCGGTGTAAGATTTTGTGAACACGGTATGAGAGCATCAATAAGAGCTATGCATGTTCAAAGTGAAATCTTGGGAATGATTAATGAAAACGTAGAAGGATTTGATAAAGTTGGTTTTCAAAGAAGAGAACCTATTGTATCATCAATGACAGAGTATATTGGTATTCACGGACTTTCTTCTACTGTTGATGATCAGGTCGGTCGTATTATGGTATCCAAGAATCCTCTTGATATTGCACTTGCGAACAAAGGATATTTTCAGGTACAAACTCCAAACGGAGTTAAATTAACCCGTGACGGCAGATTTAAATTAGATAAAGAGGGACATCTGATAACATTGGAAGACTTTCCTGTTCTTTCTGATGCCGGCATGCCGATTACATTGCCTGTAATTCCTGATAATATAGACAAAGTTGTGGTGGATGCAAAAGGAAAAGTTAGTGTGTATGACAAGCGCACTAATAAACTTGCTGATGCAGGATTCTTAGGTGTTGTTGATGCAAACGGCATGGCTGTATTAGACCCTCAAGTAAAACAAGGGTATAATGAATATTCTAACGTTACTATACAGAATGAATTTCTTGCTGTAAAGCCTGTCGTAAGGAATTTTGAAGCAAATCGTCAAATTTTTCTTATAGAGAGTAATAATTTGCAAAAAGTAATAAGCCAGCTTGGCTCAGCATCATAGAAAGGAGCTTAGTTAAAATGTACAACATGCAAGCAGTAATAAGAAAAGGCATAAATAATGCAACAATGCAATTTGAGCGTCTTGGACATGTTGCAAATAATTTGTCAAATTATAATACAATAGGATACAAATCAGCTTCTTTTGAACAATTGTTAAGAGAAGACGGTTATGTTGACGGTGCAATCAGAAGAAACACCCTTCAAGGTTCTATAAGGGCAAGCAAAAATCCTTATGATATTGCGATTTCAGGGGAAGGTTATATTCCTGTGGTTTCTCCGGACGGAGAGGTTCAATACACTCGAGATGGTTCTTTAAAGCTAGGAAAAGACGGATATCTTGTCACGGTTGATGATTGGATGGTTGGTGACGGAATTAAGATTCCGGCAAATTCTTATAAATTTGAAATCAGACCAAACGGTGATGTAATGAATTATGATAATAACGGTTCATTGCCTGAAAAAATAGGGACAATTCCTATTGTACAGTTTGATAATCCTGAAGCATTGGAACAAGGTAAATATAATAAAATGGTGTATACTGAAGATTCCGGAGCGCCAAGAATAGTTAAAAATGATGATAGTATTAGACAATATGCCGTCGAAGTATCAAATGTAAATATATATGACGAAATTAACGATATGATGAGATTGAATACTTCTATGATAGCAAGTATGAACCTTATGAAGGTTGCGGATGATATGTATAACAAAGCAATAAATATTAGAGAGTAGGGTGATATAAAATGAGTTTCACAAGTTTAGATGCCTTAGGTAAAACAAATTTAATGATGGATTTAATATCACAAAGACAAAGAGCTTTGGGTTCAAACGTTGCAAATGTTGACACACCCGGATACGTAAGGCGTGATATAGATTTCTCTCAATATTTAGGTTCAATGAATAGTCCTTTGGAAACACAGCTTTCCACAAAATTAGGACCTTCAGGAATCTTAGAAGAAAAACAACCGAGAGAAATAGATATTGCTGAAGAATTAACTGAAATGCAAAAAAACTCCTTGTTATACACTATGGCAACAAGAAGAATGTCCAATATAATTAACCAAATGAAAACAGTAGTCAATGTTGGTAAATAGGATTATGTAAATCTATAACCCCAAGAAAGGCAGGCAAATATGAGTATAATGGAATCAATTAATATAGGTTCAAATGCGCTTAAAGCACACGGATTGAGACTTGATATCCATGCTAAAAACATAGCAAACGTTGATACTCCAAATTATGTCAGAAGAATTCCTGTCTTAAATGCAGGTGAAGATATCTCCTTTCACGGTGTTATGAATGCGATGAAAGAAGATGTTTTCGGAACCGGAACATTACCTTATCTTCAAGGAGGAGTTGTTTTTAACGGATGTGTAGAAGATCCAACCGTAGGTGAAAGAATTTATTCTCCTGGTCACCCGGATGCAGATGCTAACGGTTACATAAGGGCATCAAACGTTAATGCAATGGTTGATATGGCAGATGCCATAATGGCGCAAAGAGCTTATGAGGCAAACTTGGCACTTGTTAATATTACACGTTCAATGGCTGCGAAAGCTGTTGAAATCGGCAGATAATCTTGAAAAAAACAGAAAATCGCTTACGACAATATTGACAATTAAATATTTTTCTTATATCATGGATTCTGTTGCCGGTATAGCTCAACGGTAGAGCAACGGTTTTGTAAACCGTAGGTTGTAGGTTCGATTCCTAT
>CAMZGT010000023.1 GCA_947306495.1 uncultured Acinetobacter sp. | reverse complement strand
CACATCTTACATCTTACAAAAATTTTTGCCTCCATTTGGAGGTTTTTCTTTTTAAGTCAATATACTTTCTTTTTTTTGAATCATAACAAAGTACGTCAATTTTTTTATTAGTAACTATGAATTTAATGGAATTATTAATGTCAGTTCTTAAAATTGTAGAGTTCTTGAGTGATTTAATCGTATAAACGGAAGGATGTCCAAACTTATTTTCACCTGTTGAAATGATGGAAAATTTAGGATTAAGATATTCGGCAAGCTCTTTGTTTATAACTCCAATTGCGCCGTGATGACCGACTTTTAGTACGGTAATGTTCTGTGGAATCCATTTTTTAAGATTCTTTAAAGCATCAATACCTGCGTCACCAGTAAATAGCATTGTAAATTGATTGTACTTCAGTAAAGTTATTATTGAGGAGTCATTATCTCCGACACCATTAATATTATCAGAAATATAGTTAATGATTTCCATGCCTTTTTCTTTCTCAATAATTTGGTTATTTTCAGCTTTAGTTATTTTTACATTGTTTGTCTTGGCAGTTTTATATATTTCCGATGCAGCTTTAGAGTGGTGATTAATATTGTTTACAAAAATTTCGTTTACTTTTAATCCGTTCAATAAATCTGTTGCTCCTCCGCAGTGATCATTGTCAAAGTGTGTAATAATCATTTTGTCTATATTTTTTATTCCTTTGTCTTTAAAATATTTTAGAATTATGGCTTCTGCTTGTGATTTACCTCCGTTATATCCGCTTTTGCCTGTGTCAATTATAATATATTTATTTTGGGGTGTTTTTATTAAAAAAGCATCGGCATTTCCGACGTCAAAAGCAGTTACTTCAAGATTATGGTTAGGAGAAGATATTGTGCTGATTAGCAACACAAGTATAAGAGTAATTAATGAGTATTTTATTGTTTTTAAATATTTTTGTCTTAATTCTGGGTTCAATAAGCAAGCTATACAAATTAATATTGCGAAGTATATTATTAATTGTACAGGATTTGGGTGGGTAGTTTGCAATGTTGCATTCGGCAAATTTCCCCAGAAATCAGAAATATTTACTAAAATGCTTATCAGTGGATTTAATACGATATCAAAAATCTTACAGACAAAATTAGCAATTGGGGTTATAAGAGATAAAAGAGAACTTATAAATCCGCCGAAACTAATAACAGAAATAATTGGTACGCTCATAATATTTGCAAAAACAGCATATATACTTATGTTGTTGAAATAAAAGATTTGTATAGGAATTACCCAAAACTGTGCAATTATAGGTATAGTAACTGCTCCCAAAACAGAATTGACAATTCTGTTTTTATGTTTGATTATAAGCGGTGCCATTAGAAGTAAACCGAAGGTTACAATAAAAGAAAGTTGAAAGCCAACATCATTAATATACATTGGATTATATACAAGCATGATTAATGCAACAACAGATAACAAGGAAATACTATGAGCATCTCTGTCAATAAGCTTTCCAAAAAGTACGAATAAAAGCATTAAAGCTGCTCTAACCACAGATGGTCCAAGTCCTGTCATAAAGACATAAACAATTACAGCTAATGCACAAGTTAAAATATTTACTCTGAAAGGGATCCTTAATATATTTAATATAAAGAAGAAAAACGAATATATGAAGGCCACGTTCATCCCAGAAGCTGCAAGTATATGAAGAAGTCCCGAATTAATAAAAGATTGCCGTATGTTGTCAGGCGGTGCAACTGCATCATCGCCAAAAACTATTCCGCCAAGAATTTCTAAATTAGGCGAATTTACGTATTGTGAATGAACTTCCAGAATTTTATCTCTGTAGTTATTTATTTTTTGTAGCGAGGTTTCTATAAAAGATAAGCTTCCTGCTGTTTTTTCAAAACAGGGCTCTCCTGAATTTCTCATGCTATAAGGATTATGTCCGTAGAAAACAGAGTAAGTATTAAAGTTTCTGAGATAATTTCCATAGTCAAATTGAGATGGATTTCCGGCTTTGAATGGAGATGCTAATCTGCCACGGATTTTATAAGAATCATATATTTGGAATTTATGATTTGTATTAATTGTAACTAGAATTTTTTCCTTATTAAAGTTTTTTATAACGCCATCATGTTCTATCTTGTCAACATTAAAAAAGAATGTTGTTTTTATGTTTGATTTATATTGCGGCACAGAAATAATTTTTCCGTATATTGTAGCGTTAATTGGTGTAATATTTAGTAGTTCATCATTTTCCTTCAATCTAGAGGAAGTATTAAAAATTCCTAAATAAAAAATAAAAATCCATATAAAGATTATTTTTAAAGGAAATAAGTTTTTAATATAAGCTAAAACCATTATTAATGAAAAGGCTGCTGCAATAAAAGAAATATATCCGCTTAAGGTTCCATACAATGAAATAATATATACAAAGACTGATACCAGCATTAGTATATTCTTATTATTATAAATTGATGAACAAACTTCCCTAAGCATAGATAACTGCCAAACTGATATAAATTTGTTTATACAAGTTCTGTTTTTTCAACTTCTTCTGTTGTCGTAAATTTAACAATGTCGCCTTCTGCAATATCGTTAAATTTAACAAAAGATAGTCCGCATTCAAAACCTTGTGCAACTTCTTTTACGTCATCTTTAAAGCGTTTTAGTTGATCAACAGCTCCCTTGAATATTTCAACGCCATCTCTATAAATTGCAGCAGTGTCGTTTCTGCTGATTTTACCTTCTGTGACATAACATCCGGCAATTTTTTGAGTTTTTCCAATGGTAAATATTTGACGTATTTCAACCTGACCGGTCGGAACTTCTTTAACATCAGGTGAAAGTAGTGATATCATAGTATGTTCAATATCTTCTAGGATTTGGTAGATAATATCATATTTTTTGATTGTAACGCCTTCTTTTTCAGCTGCAGCAAGAGCATTTGAATCCTCTTTTACTGTAAACCCAAGAATAAGGGCGTTAGATGCAGATGCTAACATTACATCAGCTTCAGATATGTCACCAACACCAACGTGAATGATTTTTGTAACAATTTCTTTCGATTCAAATTGAGCAATTGCTTGAGCAACAGCTTCTGCTGAACCGTGAGTGTTAGCTTTAATAATAAGATTCAAGTGTGGAATATCATCTTCGGCACCAGCATTTGCTTCTCTTCTCATGTGTGCCGGCAACATAGCTTCTAATCGTTTGTTACGTTCTTTTTCCTTTCGCTTAGTAACGATAGCTTTCATTTCTTTTTCATTTTGAACGACCTCAAAATAATCTCCCGCATTAGGAACTTCTGTTAAACCTAAAATTTCAACAGGAGTAGAAGGTTCGGCTTTTTGAATTCTTTCACCTGAGTCTGACAATAGTGCTCTTACACGACCACAAGCTGTTCCTACCACAACACAATTTCCTGCTCTTAATGTTCCGTTTTGTACTAATAAAGTAGCAACAGGTCCTTTTCCTTTGTCTAAATTCGCTTCTATAACAACACCGGAAGCTTCAGCTTTTGGGTTTGCTTTTAAATCTTGAACTTCAGCAACAAGCAAAATGTATTCAAGTAATTCATCTATACCGTCACCCATAAGCGCAGATACATTAACAGTAATTGTCTCTCCGCCCCATGCTTCAGGAACAAGACCATGCTCTGTCAATTGTTGAAGTACTTTGTCAGGATTTGCACCAGGTTTATCGCACTTATTTACGGCAACAATTATTGGAACGTCAGCAGCTTTTGCATGGTTTATTGCTTCAATAGTTTGAGGCATTATACCATCGTCCGCAGCTACAACCAGAATCGCAATATCTGTTGCTTTAGCACCCCTGGCACGCATTTCAGTGAAAGCTTCGTGGCCAGGAGTGTCGACAAAAACGATTTTCTTTTCATGTTTATTATCCAGATAAACTGTATATGCACCGATTGATTGAGTAATACCGCCCACTTCGGTTGCAACAATTTTATGTTTTGAAGCTCTGATACTATCAAGTAATGTTGTTTTACCGTGGTCAACGTGCCCCATAATTGAAACAACTGGCGCACGTTTTTTAAGAAGTTTTTTATCCACATCAGTGAGAGCCTTTTGTTTTTGTTCTTTTTCCATTTCTTCTTCAACAAATGCGTCAAAATCTTCCTCAAGAACTTCAAGTCCATATTCAGCACAAACTTTTTTGATTGTTTCGACATCAATTAATTGGTTGACTGTAGCCATAACGCCTTGGAACATAAGAAATTTAACGATTTCTGCAGGTGTTTTTTGAATTTTGTCAGCAAGTTCCTGAATAGTCATCGGTTCATTTACCACTAGAGATTTAACTTCTTCAACAACTTCTTCTTTGTGAATTTTTTTCTTGTGTTTTTGAGCAGCTGCTTTCTCTAAAGAAATCATTTCCTGATCTTCTTTTTTAGAGTTAAAGTCTTTTTCTTTCTTTCTAGAATCTTTCCTTCTTGAAGGACCACCTTTTCCCTCGTATATTTCTTGAGGAATTATTCTTCTTTCTACAAGTTTTTTATCTCCGCTTTTGTTAAAAGGCTTTTTGTCAGTAGGTTTTGAACTTTTTATCGTTGTATCTCCGTCGTTTGAAGTTTTTTGCGGAGCTCTGCGAACAATTTCTATTCTGGATTGATTGTTCGGATATTCTATTTTGGTCCGTTCAATTCTTATTTGAGGTTTTTCCGCCTTCTTAATTACAGGCTTTTCAGGTATTTCTTCCTTTCTTTCATCTTTTTCAATCTTTTCTGCTTTTTGAACTCTCTCAACACGTTCTATTTTAGGAGTTGATGTTATAATCTTCTTTTCAGGCTTTTGTGTATCGACAGCTTCTTCCGGATTTTGTTTTGCTTTCTTTACAACAAAAGCTTTTTTTGGCTTGTCATTTTTTTGTACAAGCCCTAAATGTTCTTTAAGCTTTCTTATTTGAACAGGAGTCACTGTGTTTGAATGAGATTTTACAAGTATATCAATCTCTGCAAATTTTTCAAGAACTTCTTTGCTTGTCATATTTAGTTCTTTTGCTAACTCACTAACTCTTAAACTGTCCATCCAATAATCCTTTCAAATCTTCGCGCGATATATTTGCTTTAAGAAGTTTATTAACGCCTTTTTTTATAACTGTATTAATACATGTTTGATTATAACAAAGATATGCAGATCTGCCAAATGTCTTATTATCTGGCTGTACAACGATGTTTCCGCTGTGACAATCTTTTGTTATTTTTATTAATTTGTCTCGCAGTTTAATTTCACCGCAAGAAATACATTTTCGTTTAATTTCCAATTTATTTTATTACTCCGAAAGGTGAATCCTTTCTACTTAACTTCTGCAAGTTTTTCAAGTTTCAACTTTTGATCATATTCTATTAGCAAACCTATCAATTCTTCCAAATCACCATCTATAACAGTCCATACGTTTAAGTTATGATTGATTCTGTGATCGGTTAAACGTCCTTGCGGAAAATTATATGTTCTTATACGTTCACTTCTGTCGCCGGTACCTACTTGAGAACGGCGAAGATCTGTAATTTCCTGCATTTGTTTTTGAACTTCCATGTCATATAATTTTGAACGCAGAATTTGCATTGCACGTTCTTTATTTTGAAGTTGAGAACGTTCTTCCGTGCAGAATATCATTATGCCTGTCGGTTTATGGAATAATCTTGCGGCTGTTTCAACTTTATTAACGTTTTGTCCTCCTGCACCTCCGGAACGGGCAGTAGACATTTCTATATCTTCAGGTCTTATTTCAATTTCAACATCATCAACTTCCGGCATAACTGCAACTGTCGCAGTTGAAGTATGAACTCTGCCTTGAGATTCGGTTTCCGGAACACGTTGAACTCTATGAACACCGGATTCATATTTAAGTTTTGAATAAACGGCATCACCTTTTATTGAAATGATTATTTCTGAATATCCTCCGGCTTCGCATTCGGTTTTTGAAAGAATTTGAGTCTGCCATCCTTGTTTATCTGCAAATTTAAGATACATTCTTGCTAAATCTCCCGCAAAAATGTTTGCTTCATCACCGCCTGCACCACCTCTGATTTCAAGCATAATATCTTTGTCATCCATAGGGTCGCGCGGCAGAAGAAGAACTTTCATTTTTTCCTCATAAATTGGCAGTTTTGATTCATTTTCTTCAATTTCTGCTTTTAAGAATCCACGCATTTCTTCATCTTTTTCTTCGTACATTAATTGTTTTGCGTCTTCTATGGCATCTACTGCTTTCTTCCAGGCATAATAAAGTTCAACAGTTTCTTCCATTGATTTTCTTTGTTTTGATAAATCACGAAACTTATTGTAATCTGCTATAACTGCAGGATCAGAAAGGGTTTCTCCAAGTTCATTATATTTTTGTTCAATTTGAATAATTTTATCTAGCATGTCTTTCATGTTGACGAATCCTTCTTTAACGTATTCCTATATTAAGTTTATCAAAAAAAGAGAATAAATGTAAAATTAACAAGTATGATAACTTAACCATGCCGAGATTTTGTAACAATATTGTAACATTATGTCAAATTTTTATATAAATAAAACTTTATTTAAATATAGATAGTATTTTAGTAAGGGAACGTGTGTCTTGGAAATGCATTCATTAGACAGTGTAATATCAAGAGAATCTTCTTATTTACTACATCAGCAGCAAACTGATGTGACATCTTATCCTGAATCAAATCAACCATCTTTTAGAGGAATCGGTTCTAAAGCGCTTGATTTTTCAGGAAAGGTAATGAAAAACATTGAAGACGGTGGTTTTCTTATACTGTTTTTGCTTCAAGATTTTATAGGTATGACATGCCCGAGAACAATAGCCGGTTTTTTGCGTGATAGTGAAGTTACCGGTCATTATAATAAACAAGAAGGCCTTGAAGTTTTTGGCAGAGAAGGCTTAACTGGTCCATGCATGATGGCAGTTGCTCCGTTGTCTCTTTATTTTGCGGCCAAGGTTGGACGAACAACAAGTGTAAACAGTGAACTCATTAAGCGTTATGGTGACAGTTTACGAGAAATGTTGTCCGATAATAATTTTGACAGATTGATTTTAAAGGATTCGAAAGCGTTTAAGGATGAATTTTACAAATTTAATATAAGAAAAATATTAGCAGATACGCTCGGTAAAGAAAATGTTTCAGAAAAATCTGTAGAATATATACTAGGAGAGTTGCACAATATTGAAAATATTCCAGAAGGGGTAAAACTGGCAAAATTTCGAGGGAAAGCAAAGTATCGTCAACAATGCTTTGAGAATATTACAAAACATATTAACGATATTAAATATTCTACCAGTACTGACTTAAATATGCTTGAGCAGATTAAATTCGGCTCGGAAAAATTGAACAGTAAAAAAGTGTTTAGTGCCAAGAGCGCATTTGATGCAATGATTAAGTATTCAGACGATGCAATCACTGCGAATAAACACTTAGAAAAATTAACTGATTCAATGGCAGAAAGTATAAAACATAAAGCTCTCGGAAAACGTGTTCTAACTACAGTCGCAATGTTAGGTGCAACCTTAGGTATATTGTCCGTATTGCCGAAAATATATGCAAGAAGTAATGTAGCTCCTGGCGCAAGACAAAATATAACAAAGCAAGAACAACAGAATAATGAAAATGCAAATGTATCTTTCAAGGGATCAAAAAAGAGTATTATTGAAAAAATAGGTAAAATTGTTGATAAAAATAAGAATGACTTTGTGTCTTCCGAGTTAGAATATAATGGATACAATTTTACTCATACGTTAATGGCAGGTCTATCTTTGTTAGGTTTATTATTGCCAAGAGGCTTACGTGCATACAGCAGAGCGCAAACTGATGAAAACGGTAAAAAAGATTTAACTGAATTATGGGAAATTATAACAAGAGATGTGTCATCTTCTTTGGCTGTAATATTTGCTGTGCCGATGCTTACAAGGGCATGTGTTTCATCTTATGAAAATAAATCCGGTTTTGTTCTTATGAATAAAGACCGAACTCCAAAATCTTGGTGGAAGAAAACGTTGGATATCATTAATCCGTATAGTAAATCTAAAGTTCTATCCAATGTTGAGCTATCCGCATTATATGACAATATTAATTCTAAGAGCAAGATGATGAATTTCTGCAAGTATATTGATGCTAATGGCGGAGATTTACAGAAAATACTTTCAAAGTCTGAAAATATCAAAGAGTTATTTAATTCAGAAACTTTTGAATTAGAAACTATTAAAGATATAAGCAAATCAGATAAAAATAAAAAGATAATTTCTTTTGTGGAAAATATTGAAGATAATGTTAAAAAACTTAAAAATAAGAAATCTATTAGTACTGATTCTTTAATCGAAAAAGTTATGAACGGCGTTGAAAAAGGCAGAAAGAGTAAAATTTCATCATTTGCCAGAGGTATGAATTCAATTCCTGCATTATTGACTACTTTAGCAATTTCACCGTATCTGTTAGGTTGGTTTATCCCTCGTTTAACTTACAAAAATACAAGACGTATTCATGCAAAACAAGATATGGAAGCCGAATTGAATAAACAACAAAAACTTAAGACTTCAGCTTAGAGATACGACGAAAGTATTGATTTAACGTAGTTTTGTGTTTCTTTATAAGGAGGAACTCCATCGTACTTATCAACAGCACCCGGACCTGCATTATAAGCAGCCAGAGCTAGTATAATATTTCCATTGTATTTATTTAGCATTGATTTTAAATATTTAACGCCACCTTCAACGTTTTGTTCGGGATCCATAGGATTGGTTACTCCAAGTCCTTTGGCAGTTGACGGCATTAGCTGCATTAGGCCCATTGCTCCGACTTTAGATTTAGCATTCGGGTTAAAACCGGATTCTTGTTTAATCAATGCATTTACGAGTTTTTCATCAACACCGTGTTTTTTTGAAACTTTTGAAACTATTTCTTGAATTTTGTTTCTTATGTTTGACTTACTGTTGCTTTCAGCTTGTGCTGTATAAATCGTTGCGTTAACTGATGTTGAAGGTTTTGTTAATAAGTCACCGAATTTTACACTGGCAGAATTCTTTAAAACAGTGTCAAATGATTGAATATTATTAGAGTTTTGACTTGCACTCTGATTTTTTCCTATGGGTGTCCATTTGTCATTATATTTATTAACATAAGCATTCATTTGAACAGCTCTCTGCATAGCATTAGATTGTCCTGATGTCGATAATAAATTCTGAAGCATTGATGAAAACATAATTTATATCCTTTCAGTAAACTTTACGGATAAATATTTTTTTACTTTAACTGATTTCGATAAATATCCACTATTTGATTTAATAATATTTTGGGATATGTCAAATCGGCATGCTTTTGTGAGTATTTGTATAGATTTTTTTATTAGAATATGGTATCATTAACCATAGCATGGGAGAGTGTATCAAGTGAATAATAGTATTTTAATAAACGAAGATGATTTAAAGTTCGCACAATCATTACATATAGATATAACAGAGGAAACGTCTAAAAATAAAGCTATAGCAAATACTCTTGCGGTAAAGATTGCTCAAGAGTTTTTTAATGACGAAGGATATGATGTTGATGCTAAAACTAGTTTATGTAATATATCAAGATTTTCAAAAGAATTGGACATTTCTGACATTTATATTAACGGTGTGTATATTGATGTAAGATTGTACTTTGAGGACGGTAATTTATGCGTTCCAAAAATCCATTTTGACAACAATATTTTACCTGCTGCGTATATGTTTATAAAGATTTCATCGGATTTATCAGAAGGAAATGTTACCGGATTTGTTTTACCTGAAGATATAAATGTTGATGCTGTCACGGAGAACTATTACTTTGTCAAAGAAGATTTACTGAAATCTTTTTATGATATAAGCGATAGAATTGTTACACAGTATGATACATATGGGGTATCTGATGCAGATATTTTTTATTATCAAGAGGGTACTTTAGATGATAAGCTTGCTTTCTATAAATCACTTTTAATGTCTAAATCAGGCAGAGAACGAGCTTTGCGAATTTTAAGTGCTTGCAATACTTTTGAATATGTATCAAAGGCATTTTCTTTTGATGATAGTGAAGGTGTAGTTCCAAGCGAAGATATTTTATCAAGTTCTTATTCTGAATCTGAAAATGTAACAGAACCGGTTTATGATAATGAGTATTCAACTGTTGTGACGGCAAATATAGAAAAATTAGAAGACGATGCTCCTCTTGACTCATCAGAAGAAGTTTTTGGAGTTGAAGAGTTAGAATTTGCTGATGAAGAAGTTTCTGAAAGTTCTCAAAGTGAACAAGAGATTGCGGAAGAATATGTAGAAGATTCAAATGGGGAATCTGTTATAGAAGAATTGTTTTCTGCAGAGGATAATGTGGAAGCTGTGCAGAATGAAGCAGCGCAAGAATCGTATGTGCCGAAAAAGAAAAGCTATTCAAAACTTATTCTGGCGTTGGGTTTGGCTGCTTTAATTGGAGCCGGCGGCTATGCATATTATAATCATTCATTATCGCAACCTCCAGCTGATAATGATGTTCCTGCAGCTGCAGAAAATTTATCGACTGTTTCTCAAACAGATGAAAATGCACAAGGAGAAGATGCTATGCCGGTAGAATCAGTGGTATCTCAACAAAAGGAAAATCTCAATGAAGAAGCCGCAGTATCTGTAGATATTCCCGCTATAGAAAAAAATCTTGATGCATCTGTTATTGTATCTAATTTGAGGGTTGAATGGGAAGTTCCTTCAAGTTATGCGGCTAACGCAGCAGCAAAACGCTATCTAACAAAGTTAGGAAAAATTGTTCAACTAAATTTAAAAACAGAGTTGTTACTTTTAAGTAAGCCGCCAATTACAAACAAGATTAAAGTTGAAATCAAGTATAATGATTCAAGAAAGAAGTTTGATTTTGTTAGCATAGTTACATCAAGCGGAGAACAAAGTGTAGATGATGTAATCAAAAACACACTTGAAAGAGCTTTAAATATGAAATTAAACTCAAGTACGGACGGATTTAATAAATTGCAAGGCAATCCTGTATTAGTAATAAATTTATAAGTAAGAGATGTGGGTACTATGGACAGAGATAATAAGTATTATGAAATTATAAAAGAAATCGTGCAAAATCATAAGAAATTTGCAGGATTAGAAGATATTCTGGAAGATATAATAGATGATGTTTATTCGCATTCTAAGGTGATAATTTCGTCTATAGATGATGAAGCAGTTCTTAATTCATATTTGGAAAAAGTTGTTTCCACATCTATTATCACTGTTCCAAAAAGATTAAAAATCAATTCAGTTGCAAGAACATCCCCTTCTGCTGAGGAGATAATATCTAAAGCTCAATCAGAAATAAAAGTAGATAAAGCCCTAGTTGATAAAATGATAAATGGCGATATTAAAAAAGAACAAGATGTAATGGCATTTGATATTCAAGACAGTGTTCCTGTAGGTATGCCGGAAGAACATGAAGCGGATAATAGTTATAATGATTTAGAAAATATAGCTGTAGAAGACTTTTCTGAAGAACAGGAAGTTTTAGTATCTGATGAATATAACGAATCTCAGGTTGAACCGGATTCTGTGGATAACATATCTGAGAATTTAGATATTCTATTTGAAGATAATAATGTACAGGTTGATGATACTGATGTGAAAGAAGAAATTAATCCTTTAGAGATAAATAATTCCGATAAAGTTAATGAAGTATCTGATGAAGTAGATTTCGTCCAAGAGTTAGAGTTTGTTAACAGTGAAATAGATGCACAAGAAGAACCGGTAAATACTGAATCATTATTGCAGGAAGCAGATGGGTTAGAAGAAATTGAGGCATTAAAAGAAAGTGAGGATAGCCTTAATCAAGATGTTGTTTTTGAAGAGGCAGAAGACGATGAAAGTTCAGTCTATGTTGGGGCTTTACAGTGCGAATTAAGTGATGAAAATAAAGATCAAGAGTTGGATATTGTTGTCCATGAACAAGATGAAATTTTACAAAAAGATTTGATTGAAAGTTCTGAAGAATATTCTGCGGATATTGACTCTGAATTAGATTTAAATATTGAAGCTGATTTGTCTGATGATTTGGGCGAAACAGAAAATTCAGAATCGTTATTAGAAGAGGGGCTTGATACTGACGCAGATTTATTATCGGAATCTGAGCTAGCCGAAGATTTAGACAAACTATTGATAACAGATAATGAATCAGATTTTTCCGGACTTGAATCTAACAGTGAAGTTAATGTCGAACTGTATGGCTATTCAGCTTTTTCTTCAGATATTCAAGAAGAAGTGTCAATAAATGCGCAGTCAATAATTAATGATATTAAAAATTTAGATGACAAATACCCTGATAAAAATATAAAAACTATATTTGAATTAAAATATAAAGAAGGGATGACAATAGCCAGAATTGCAGCAAATTTGAACTGCACAGAGTCAGATATTATCAATGCATTAACGGAAATGACAGATACGGTGTAGGTTGTATGCAGTGTCCTAAATGTAAGAAGACAATTGAAGAAAATTCTTTAAAATGCTCTCATTGCGGTATGAGAGTGGCTTCGGTTTGTCCGTCTTGCGGAGCAGTTAATAAAATTACTTCAAAAGAATGCAATAATTGTGGTAAAATGCTTCTAAAAATGTGTCCGTCTTGTGGAGCAGCGAATATTCCTGATGCAAAACAATGTCGTAAGTGTGGTAAAGATTTTGTCTTAAATAAAACAATTTCTTCAAAACCGGTATATTCAGCTCAAACAGGTTCTCAACAAAAAGTTAAAGCAAAATTCATAGAAGCTATTAAGAGTTCGGAAGCTTCCGTTATAACAATCAGTGGTGAAAGCGGTTTAGGTAAGAATCTTATTTTAAGGTACGTAATTAATGATTTGAAGAGTGCAAAAGTCATTTGGCTTACCGGAACATGTACTCAAGTAACTCAATTGTCACCATTTGGTTATTTTCAGGATATTCTTCTTAATTTTTTTAATATCAACAATTTTTGTCCTGATACATTGCAATTAAAGAAAAATTCAATTAAATTTTTTAAACAGGATTTCCCTTCTTTAACGAATCATGAAATATTGGATTTGTTAAATATTTTGTATCCTGAAAACTTGGACAGATATGAAAACATATACTTTAACAAGGCAAAGACGTTTAATATAATGAAAAAAGTTATATTAACTATAGTTGACAAAGTTAAAGCTATTTTTGTTGTTGATAATTTTGAATATATAGACGGAATGTCTTATGATTTTATGCAGGAATTATTAAATGATTCTCAAATACTTGAGCGTTGCAAATTTGTATTGTTATCCAGAGTTTCAAAACCGGGATTGGGATGTGTGACATCTCCAAAGTTAAACGAAAATAATTATGTGGATTTGAGTTTAGCACCTTTTAATCTCTCGCAAGTACAAGCAATGCTTGCACAATATAAGGGAATAAATTTTGATAAAAGTTTTACAGATTATGCATACAATGTATCCGGCGGTAATCCTGCTTATGTAGAACAGGCTGTTATGTTATATAGAGATTCTGACGGTCAGCATAACAACCATGAAAGTATAGAAAGTATAATAAGCGCAAGACTGAACATATTAAAACAAGAGGATATATCTGCATATAGGATGCTGTCTGCAATGGCAGTTTTAGGGTGTAAATTTTATCCTGCAATGTTAGAAAATTTTGATAATCATCAAATGAGCGAATTTGAGAGAATTATTGAATTGTTGGTTCAAAAAGGCTATATTATTCAGTTTAATAATTTATCTTTTGAGTTTAAAAGCAATGATATTTGGAAAGTAATTATAGCAATAATAAAGACAGAACGATACTTTGAAGAAATATTGAATCAGTTATATGAACTTTTAAGTATTTATAAGCAATCTTCGGTTGCTCTTATAGGTTATATTGTACAAAAATTAAATAATAGTGACAAAGCATTCGATGTTTGGACAATTTTAATGAAGCAAGCGTCTTATATCGGTGACATAGGGCTGTATATAATAGCTCAAAAGCAAGCTTTAAAGCTTATTGAATTTAAAACGACACCATATTATCAAAAGATAAAGAAGAATATTTATACGCGGGTCGGTAAGTTAATGGAGCCTATAAATCATGAGGCAGCTTTTGAATATTTACAGAATGCAATATTAATGCTTGAGGATCACGAAGAGGTTGAGCATATAGAATTGTTGGGATATATAGCTTCAGCATCTATGAAAAACGGAAATTACTGGGGTGTTGTTGAATGTGCTGACAATGTTTTGAACAAGATTCCTGAAAATATGGAATTGGAAAGAGCTTTAATAAAATCAAGAGAAGTTCGTCCGCTTGTAAGGCTTGGAAATTACGGACAAGTTGTAAATCTTATAGATACTGAAATTATGCCAATTTTTGAAAAATATCTTTCAAAAGGCAGAAATATGCACTGTATTTCAATAAAAGAACTCTATGAATTATGGTTGGAAGTTTATTTAGATTTTGCGGAAGCTCTAACTATGCAGGGCGATGCAAGAATGTTTGATATAATCAATTTGATTTTTGAAATTTTTGACAAAAATAAAGTAACGGAACCGGCTTTGTTGTGTCGTGCGCATTTGGCATTGGCACTTGCAAATACGGTTAAAGGTGATATAAAAACTTCAGGCAAAGTGTTGGATGATGTTTTAAAAGAATTTCCGTTAGACAGTATGGATTCATTTATAATATCAAGATGGAATTTTATTGATATAATAAATAAATTTGAGAAAAAAGATTATGATAGCTTATATTCTGAGCTATTTAATGTTGTAGCATATGCAAATAATGTTAACGATAATTTTACAAAGAATATACTAAAAACCTTATTATCTAAGATTTTGAAAGAAAAGAATGATTCAAAGAAAGCTTTGGAAATCTTGGAAGAACAAGTTTCTTATTTCGCAAAAGAGAAGGTTGCTACAGGTGTATTGCTGGCGTGGTATCTTATAGCTCAAATTAAACTCGTAACAAAGGGGACTCAATTTGCTTTAGATATTGCGATGAAAGCATTAGATATAGCTCAAGGCCCAAATATTAATAATTATTATTACATGGCATTATTTAACAGATTAATAGGAGAAGTTTATACAGCTAAACAGGATTTCGAATCAGCTAAAGTTTATATTGAAAAATCTATATTCATAGCAAAACAATTCGGGTTAGAAGGAATATTAATTGATGACTATTTACAACTTGCAAAATTGTATCAAGAGCTAGCGCTGCCAAAATCATCAAAGCGAGCAGAATATATTAAATTGGCTTTAAAAATGTATCAGTTGGCAAAAAATGTAGGTATAACATCTGAGCATCTGCACTTGCAGAAGAAAATAAAATCTGAATTAAATGTTCTCACTTCTTTTTGTAAATTGAATGGTATAACTCTTAAAAAAAACGGTAAATAGAGATATTATTCGGTATAATCTTCTATCACGATATTTTCTATAGGTTCGTTGCCTTCGATAGGTACCGCTTCATATTTATTATGTGAGTTTTTATATGCAATACCCCTTTTTTGAATTTCATCAATAGCCATAGGACCTGTCAAAACTTCTATAACTTCACCATCTTTGTCAAAGATTTTTAATCTGGGAATTTCAACACCGGCAGGAGTTTTGAATCCCATTAATGAAATTTTGCCGTAACCTTCAAAACCATCTTTTATTAAAAAATAAGTTTCTTTTAAATCTTGGCTTTCTAAGCAGTTTAATGCAACATTATTACATGTTTCGCGTTGAACCCAATCCTGAACAGTTTGAGTTTCTTCCATCAGTTCTAACAATTGTTCTTTCGTGGCGTTAATCCTTCTGAATAGCGGATCACCTCCACGTCCTACAGCAGTAGGTCCTTTTTCTTTCGGTGCACGTATTCTGTAGTTAGCTTCATCTATAATTTTGTTGCCATCCTGTGTCCCTTGAGATTTTGGTATGTTTGAATTTGTCTTTTTAACATTAAATTCTTCTGCCATAATAGAACTCCTTACACTTTTTATTTACGTCATATTTTTATAAAACTTTAGTAATTTTATAAAAATTGTTACATTTCTTAATTTTACATATATTTTTATAGAGAGTATTATTTAGTTATGTTACCTAGAGATTACAGATTAAAAAAGAGAACAGCTTTTACGGCGACATATAGAACCGGACGTACTCTGCACAAAAATGGAATAACTGTTTTTATAGGAAAGCAAAAAACATCTGTTATCCCGACAAAAGTTGGCTTTGTAGTAAGTAAAAAAATACATAAAAGAGCAGTAAAACGTAATCGTATAAAGCGTTTAATGAGAGAAAGCTACAGGCTGATATTAAAGGATGGAAAAGTATCTGAAAAATATATGTCATTGGTTTTTGTTGCCTCGGCAGCATTGTTACACAAAAATTTTCATGAAGTAGATAAAACAATTAAAAATTTGGTCGAGATGTTATGATAGATGGAATAGTAACACCAGCGTTAAGAGATATTGATTATCTGGCACCGGCTGCACCATATCCGGTAATTCCTTCTAATATTACTATTCACGAGAAGTCTATTTACAGATATTCAATACCAACAGATGAACAGCCGACATTAAGCATTTTAGATTATATACCTGACCATAACGGAAATTTTATTAAACCCGGATATTACCAATTGGCATTATCTGATGACAGAGAGTTTTTATATCTTATTGAGTCTAAAAACTTAATTGCAATAATTCCAGTTTTTAAGCTGGCTGAAAACGAGCAGGAAGTTCATAAACTGTATGCAAAAAAGAAGGATTTATCGAAGGAAGAGAAAAGAGCCCGAGCTGAAAAAAAACGAAAGCAGCGAATGCAGGATATTATTAATAAAAAGTATGCTGTTACGGGAGCGACACCGCCAAAAGAGTATGAGTATATGGATGCCAATATAGAGTATATAAAAGAGGGCGGATATTATCTTATTATGTACGAAAAAGGTTTCATTCGGGCTTGGGGTGCAATAAAGATTTAAATTATATTAAAATTTCTTTTTCATTTTTGTATGTAACATATCCAAGAGGTGCAGACGGAGGTTTTCGCAGGTATTTAGCTTTTGTATAAATGACGCCCACTTTTGATGGCATTGCGGCAGAAGAATTTAATCTTGCTATTTTGCAGCATTCTAAAATCATTTCATCAGTTGGTTCTTTTTCAGCTATTTTGAGTAATACATGCGAACCTGCGCAAAGTTTTGTATGAAACCAGTAATCTTCGTCTTTTGCAAGTTTTGTAATTATATAATCATTTTGTTTGTTATTCCTGCCTATATAAACTTCAAAGCCATAAATGATGACTTTTTTTATATTATCTTTTAATGTTTTTTGATTTACACTATTTTTGTTTTCAGGCACTCCTATTTCATTTTTTATTTCTTGTAATTCCGATAAATTATTTGCAGATTCGATACTATATAGTGTATTTTCATAATATTCTCGTTCCATATAGAGTTTATTTAACAATTCTTCTGATTTTTCCTTTGTAGTTTTTGATTTTGAATATAATTTGTAGTATCGTTGAGCATTTTCGTTCAATGTTTTTGTATTATCCAGTTCTATCGTTATGTTTTTATTGTTAATATAATCAAAAACATTTATAGAATGTGCGTAATCACATTTTTGATAAATATTTGCGGTTATAAGCTCACCATATAATTTATATTTTTCTGTATTATCTCTTTTGTTGGTTAGTGCCGATATTTTAGATATGGAATTCTTTGTTTTCTTTAATTTTGCCTGAATTATTTCGTTTAGTTTTGATTTTTGATTTTTTAGATTAATATTTGCTTGAATATCTGAGTAATAGTTATCAAGCATGTCATTTACAGAAGTTTGTAATATAGAATTTGGAATGAGCTCTTGAAATAATGTGTAACGACTATCTTTTATCGCTGGTCTGTAATTTTCATTTATTAGGTAATTTTGTATTTCTTCCTTGCTTAAATTCTTAAATTGAATTTATAGTTCATTTGAAAGATTTTGTTCAATAAAAACATAAAAATTATCATTTGAAATATGTTTTGGAGGGTAAATATACTTCAACCCGCCCTTTAGTTCTCGGTATCTGCTTTTCTCTGCTCCTACGTTATGTGCGCAGCCGATAATTATCTGTGAGATCCTGTCATAAAGAATAACATTAGAGTGTTTTCCCATAAACTCAATAGTTAATGAGAGATCTCTATGGTCACCAATTTCATCATATATATCAAAATATAATTCAAGTATGCGCTCATTATCAACTACTTTTACATCTGAAATTTTTGCACCTTCTATGTATTTTCTTAGTAACATACAAAACATTGGCGGCTTTTTAGGAATTTCAAGATTTCTTTTTGCCTCATTAACAGATGACATTATTGCAATATGATAGATTTGAGGGTTGATATTTATATAAAGCTTCTTTGATAAACCGGTGTTTCTTAATAAAAAAATAAAATCTTTTCTTGTTGGCTGTTGTATTTTTTGCAACCGAGCACCGATAAAAAAGTCTATATTTTCTGCTAAAAAAGCTTTTAATGTAAGAAAATCTATGTTTACCATCTGTAGCCTCTGTATTGGTTGCCATACATAGCATTATTCATGTAATGTGAATAATTTTGATAATTTTGGTAAATCCTTCCTCTTGTTGTATAATTAGCCTGAGTTTGCCAATATGGCATTGGATGAACTTGTCTGCGGTAGTTGTTACGATATGATTGAGCTTGTATGGTTCTGTATGCAGCTGCATTTATTGAATTCGCATTTACTGGAATTACTAAAGTTATTAATAATGCGAATAAGAAAAAATGTTTCATAATAAATATTGTACCTATGTATGTAAGATTATTTCCCGTTTAATAAATATCTGATATCGCTGCCTATATGTTCAATCGTAACGTCAATCAGTTTATTAACTTTCATTAAACTAATAGTAGCAAAATTTCTGTTTGTATCCGCATGCTGATTTAAATATCTGACAAAGGTATCAAAAGCAGTTATTGAATATAAATTTTTATTTTTAACCACGTCTACACCATTTAATATGTCGGAAAATTTTGCATAGATACTGCATAAAATTGTATCAACTTTATTCATAGGAATTCTGTACAAGCCAAAAAAGATAAATTTAGCATTCTTTTTTATCAAGTCTTTTAGACGTAATAAGTCCCACTTAATTTCATTTATTTTTTTAGTATCAATCATTTTATTAACTTAAAGAATTTATTAGATCCTTTATCACTTTTTCTTGTTCAGAAATTTCTTCAATTCTGGTGTTTGTTTGTTCTACTAATTCTTTTGGAGCGTTAGCTACGAATTTTTCGTTTTTCATTCTGCCTAATAAAGAAATTTTTTCATTGGTAAGTTTATCTAATTTTTTCTCTTGTCTTTTAATTTCTGCTTCAAGGTCAATTAAATCTGCAAGAGGAATTATTAATTTTGAAGATGATACTACTGCTGTAGCTGATTTAGGAGGTATAGAATCTTCACCGGATGCATATGTAATAGTATTTACCTTAGCAAGTCGGTGTATATATGATTCTATTGCTTCGAAAATTTCTTTTTCATTTTTTGTTGCTCTGATTTCAACGTCTACAGTAGCAGAAGTTGGTATATTAAAACTTTGTCTGACATTCCTTAAAGAGGTAATTGTGTCAAACACAAGCTTCATTTCTGCAGCTTCTTTCGGGTATTTTAAATTTTCTTGATAAGTAGGATACTTAGCAATAATGAGCGC
Organism: uncultured Acinetobacter sp.; assembly: GCA_947306495.1. Lineage (GTDB taxonomy): Bacteria > Cyanobacteriota > Vampirovibrionia > Gastranaerophilales > Gastranaerophilaceae > CAG-196. The sequence goes on along the minus strand of CAMZGT010000023.1, from coordinate 5,058 downwards.
GGAAGTATCTTTTTTACCCTGCATTAATTGCCATACAGATTCAGTAATATGCGGCATAATTGGGTGAAGCATTCTAAGTGACATATCAAGAACGTATCTTAGAACCCTTTGAGTATTAGCTTTTAATTCAGCATCAGCAAGCTGAATTTTTGCAATTTCAACATACCAATCGCAATATTCACTTCTAAAGAAATCATACAATGTGTGTGCAATTTCGCCGATTCTGTATTCTTTCATGTTTTCGTTAACTGTTTTTGCTGTTTCGTTAAGTTGATTAAGTATCCATTTGTCTACTAACGTTAATTTGCTGTAGTCAATCGGATTATCATCAACCCCTTCAAGGTTCATAAGTACAAATCTGGATGCGTTCCACAATTTGTTTGCGAAATTTCTTCCGTATTCAAACCTTTCGTCAGAAATCTTGATATCTTGTCCGCCGTATGTACAAAGAGATGTCATTGTAAATCTTAAAGCATCGCAGCCGTATTTATCAATAATTTGTACCGGATCAATTGTATTTCCTTTTGATTTTGACATTTTTTGACCTTTTTCATCCCTGATTAAGCCGTGAATATACACAGTATTAAAAGGTGCTTTTTTTGTAAATTCAAGACCCATTGTAATCATTCTTGCTACCCAGAAAAATATAATATCAAAACCTGTTACAAGAACAGAAGTCGGATAGAATTTTTTAAAGTCATCAGTTTCTGAGTTAGGAAATCCCATAGTTGAGAATGGCCAAAGCCCTGAAGAAAACCAAGTGTCTAAGCAATCTGATTCTTGAACATAATTATTAGGGTCAGGATTTTCTTTTGCAACTACCATCTCTCCGGTTGTCTTATGATAATAAGCAGGTATTTGGTGCCCCCACCATATTTGACGTGAAATGCACCAATCACGAATGTTTTCCATCCAACCTAAATAATTCTTTTCCCATCGTTCAGGTATAAATTTTATTCTGCCATCTTTTACTGCGGCAATAGCTTCTTTTGCAAGCGGTTCCATCTTAACAAACCATTGTTCCGATAAAAGCGGTTCAATAGTTGTATTGCATCGTTGACACTTGCCGACATTATGTTCGTGGTCTTTGACTCTAAGCAAGAAATTATTATAAGAAAGCATTTCAACAATTTTTTTGCGAGCTTCATATCGTTCTAACCCTTGATAATCTAAAGGTACTTCTGCGCATGATTTCATTTTTCCTTCTTCATCAATTACCCATATTGGTTGGAAATTGTGGCGTTTGCCTACTTCGTAGTCATTTGGGTCATGTGCAGGTGTAATTTTAACTGCGCCTGTTCCAAAGGACTTGTCAACATATTCATCGGCAATAATTGGTATTATTCTGTTTGTAAGAGGAATAAGAACTTTTTTCCCAATCAATTCGGAGTATTTCTTATCCGAAGGATGTACAGCAATAGCAACGTCACCGAATATTGTTTCCGGTCGAGTCGTATCAACAACAATGGCTCCAGGTTCATCTACCAACGGGTATGAAATTTCCCAAAGATGTCCTTGTTCGGTTTCGTATTCTGTTTCAATATCCGAAATAGCGCTCTGACATCGTGGACACCAGTTAACTATGTATGCTCCTTTATAAATAAGTCCTTTATTATATAAAGTTACAAAGACTTCTTTTACCGCTTCCGAACAACCTTCATCAAAAGTAAATCTTTCTCTGGAACGGTCAAAAGAAGCTCCCAATCTCTTCATTTGATCCAAGATTGTACTTTTGTGTTCATTGGTCCATTCCCAGGTCTTTTCTAAAAATTTTTCTCGGCCTAGATCATGACGAGTAATTCCTTGTTTTGCAAGCTGTTTTTCTACAACGTTTTGTGTAGCTAAACCGGCGTGGTCAGTTCCAGGAATCCATAAAGCTTCATATCCGCTCATTCTGTGATATCTGACTAAAATATCTTGCAAAGTTTCATCTAATGCATGTCCCATATGTAAAACACCGGTAACGTTTGGTGGCGGTATTACTATTGTAAATGGAGGTTTATTCGATTTTGCATCTGCTTGAAAATATTTTCCGTCTTCCCAAAATTTGTATATTCTCTCTTCCGTCGATTTTGCATCGTAAACAGTAGGTAAATCTGTTATCTTTACATTTTCCATTGTCGCATTATTCATATGTTAATCCTCATAATATTCTGCTTTTGTAAGCGGATAATAATAGGATAACACAAACAAGCATAGTATTAAAGTTTAGTGATATTATAAAATTCCTTAATTTGTAATAATACTAAAACTTTGATGAAGAGATTTTCTTAACATAGATATTAAGATTATGTAAGGAAATCTTAATTTTGAAAAAAATAGGTTTATAATAATAATGCAAATATGAAATATGAAGGAGAAAAACATGCAATCAGTAGAAGAAATTCTTTGCAAATTAGAGTCAGCAGACAACACTACAAAAAATAAAATTGAAAATATATTAGTAGATCAAGGTAAAAAAGTTGTTCCTGAATTGGTTGATCAACTCCAAACCGTTAAAGGTATTAAGCGCGGTGTAGTAGCAATGACTCTTATAAGAATTGGTGAAGCTTCTGTTGAGTATCTCAAAAAAGCTGCAAATAGCAATAAAGATTTTGAGTGGGTTGCAAAATATCTTATCTCTGAAATCCAAGGTATTGCAGCGTAGTAAATGCCAGAAAAAGTTAAAGTCACTATATATACAGATGGAGCTTGCAGTGGTAATCCCGGAAAAGGTGGTTATGGGACTGTTTTGGTGCACGTTGATTCTTATGGTGTGACGCACGAAAAAGAACTATCCGAGGGCTTTGAGAATGTTACAAATAACCAAATGGAGCTTTTAGCTGTTATAGTCGGATTAGAAGCTCTTAAAAAGCCAGCGGATGTCACAGTTGTTTCGGATAGTAAATATGTTGTTGATGCATTTAACAATAACTGGATTTACGGTTGGATAAAAAAGGGTTGGAAAACCGCCGGGAAATCACCTGTAAAAAATATTGATTTATGGCAGCGTTTATTAAAGGCTATGAAGCCTCATGACGTGACTTATAAATGGGTAAAAGGTCACGCAGGACATGATTATAATGAACGGTGTGATATGTTAGCTGTAACAGCATATAAGAATCTTTAATATTTGTTTGTAAACTTTTGTAACGAATTGCTTAATCTTTGAAATTACATCTTTTTTAAATACTTTATATATATGTAAGATTTAAAAGATGGTGAACTAAGATGGCAATAGCAAATTTACACGAAACATTGTTAAACTATAAATTAAGAAGAAATGCTTTGAATCTTGAAATTTCACAACTTCAAAGCCAAAAAGTTCTTGCTACTTATTCACAAGCTGACAGAACTTCAATCAAAGCTCAAGATGAAGAAGCAGTAAGAGATTACTTTAGAACTCTTTATAACGGAGATAGTGAATTACAAGAATTATATAAAGATTACACTCAAATTCCTGATTTTGAAGCTGAAATAGACAAGATAACAGCTCAATATCAAGATGAAATGGCTGAACTAACGGCTTGGGAAACTGCTATTGATGCTCAAGTCACAACAAATAGTGCTGAATTACAAGAAGTTAATGCATATATAGAATCCTTAGGTTCAATGTTAAAGACTAATATATCAGATGATTTTAACTACGGATTGAAATAATTAACCTAACAAGTAGATACCCAGTAGTGCTGATATTATAAGAGCTGTATTAAAGTGTATAAAAGTAGGGATACAGGTATCAAAGATATGATTATGTTGTCCGTCTGCATTCAGTCCGGCAGTAGGTCCCAGTGTTGTGTCGGAAGCCGGAGAACCTGCATCGCCAAGGGCAGCTGCAGCAGCAATTAAAATGACTATTTGAGCAGGATTGAAGCCGATTTTTGTACAGATTGGAATAAAAAGTACGGATATAATTGGAATTGTGCCAAAAGAAGTTCCAATTCCTGTCGTTATAAATAATCCTATTATAAGTATAACAAAAGAAGAGAATATTATATTTTCAGGTAAATAAGGCAATATTGAATTTACAAATGTTTCAATAGCTCCTGTTTCTTTTAGTACAGAAGCAAATCCTGCAGCTACAAGCATTACAAACGCAACATATCCCATCATATATATTCCTTCATTTACCATATGGTCCATTTTATCTTGAGAAATGACCCCAAAAGAAAACATGATGCCTAAACCGACCAGAGCTCCCAATGGCAATGATTTTGTTACTAATTGGACGATGAAGGTTATAATTGCAGCCAGAATAATTAAATAATGTTGAAATTTAAGCTTAGTTTCGGAATTATTTTTTGCTTCAGTATAAGAAGTTGTTTTATATTCTCGTGGGTTTCTATATGAAATAAATATAGCAACGAGGAGTGCAACAAACATACCTATTCCTAAAATTGCAGTGAGCTTCCAAATAGAATTTTTTGATATCATGACACCATTTTGGAGCATATTATCTGCTATAAGATTTTGGAATATCAGTCCAAAACCAACCGGTATTGTGATGTAAGGCATTTTTAGACCAAATGCTAAAACACAAGATATTGCTCGTCTGTCAATGTGTAGGTTATTCATTATAGGTATAAGTGGCGGTATTAGTATCGGAATAAAAGCTATATGAATTGGTATAATATTTTGAGAGGCCATGGCTATTAAAGCTAAAATTATTATTAAATAGCTTTTGTTGTTCGAAATTTTTTTGGATATTTTTGAGGAAATTACGTCTGTAAAGCCTGAGTGAGCCATGGTTGCGGCGAATGCTCCTAACAAAATATAGCTCAGTGCAGTTTCCGAATTTCCGCCCATTCCCAAAATGAATGTATTCATAATAGAACTTAATCCTATTCCTGATAAAAGTCCTGCAATGATAGTTGAAATTATAATTGCCAATAAAACATTTACACGTTTAATGCATAATAGAAACAAAGCAAATACAGATAGCAATGCAGGATTGAGTAGAATATCCTTAATTCCGTTAATATCCAATGATTAATCCCTTTCGACCTGTCTATGCATGAGCATCTTCTTCCTGAAGCAGATTGATAATTTCTAATGATACATCCTTTTGAATTTCAGCAG
>CAMZGT010000022.1 GCA_947306495.1 uncultured Acinetobacter sp. | reverse complement strand
ATGGTAAAATAAGTAAAAAAGATTTCAAAGATGTCACAGGATTAGATTATAGTAAAGAAAACCTGCAAAAATTTAAAAGTGGAGAACTCGGTCTTAAATCTACTGAAAAAATAAAAGGGTATCAAGAAGGGCAAGAAATGGCTTGTGATGTAGCAGGAGATTTAGTTTCTGGGATTGCTGCCGTTGGTATATATTCACTTGCAGTAGCAGCCGCTCCATTTACTGGTGGTGCTTCCATAGCCGTTGGTGTAGGAGCAGCCGCTTTAAGTGGTGCGGTTATAAAAGCAGGAATAAAAGCACTGGATGCTACAACAGGTGGCAGAAAATATTCTTGGAAGGACTTAGGACACGATTCCGCAACCGGTGCATTTTCGGGATTACTTGCTCCAATAACAGGTGGTATGGGTGGAGCAGTCGGTAAAACTGTTGCAACAAAACTTGGAGTGCAAGCGGTTAAATCAGTAGGAAAAGAAGTTGCAGAAACAGTTGTCGAAACCGGTGTAAAACAGGGGGTAAAAGAAGGTATAAAAACTGCATTAGTCAATCCTACCGGATATGAATACATCGGCGGAACTCTAGTAAAAAGAGCAGCTGCTATGAGTGCAGAAATGGCAACAGATGGTGCGTTAGGTGGTGCAATTGATGGTGGTTTTAGAGCAGGACTTGATAATGATTGGGATGCTGATGCAATTTTAAGCGGTACTGTTGAAGGCGGTATTGGTGGTGCATTAATGGCTCCGATTATTGGTGGTGGATTTAAAGCTGTTGGTAAAGGCGGACATAAATTAGGTGAAAAGATAAATGGCGGTAAAAAAGCTAGTGATGCCGTTGAAGATATTGTTGGGAAAGAAATAACTGAATCAGCAGAAGAAATTTCCCCAAAAGCTAAAGTTGAAGAAACTACAAAAACAAATGAAATTGAAAAACAGAGTAAAACTCTTGAAGGTGGTGTAAAAGATACAGAATTAGAAGAAGTTGCACCTTTCGCACAACATTTAACAGAAGAAAAACATATTGGTGATATTGCTATTCCAAATAAAGATAGATTGGAAATAGAAAATGGAGATTTTGTTAATGGTGAATTTGTTCCTGATGGTTCTGTTACTGTATATCCACACGCAAATAATCCATTGAACAAAAAATCTTTTACATGGAAAGGAGGGTCTTATAGATCACATTACCCCTCGTTTCTTGTTGCACAAAACAAAAAGGAATTATCAAAACAGATAGCAGATATTTTGGGAGAAAAGAAGATATCACAATTTTTAAGCAAACAAATTGATAAAATTCTTGAGAAAAATTCTGATATTAAAATATCGGATTTATCGGAAATTATCGGTTGTTTAAATAATATAAATCTTGCGAAAAAATTTATTGGAAATGAACAATTAAAAAAGATTACAAACATCAAGAGATTTAAAGAAAATGTGGAAAATTATGCAGAATTTTTGTATAAATTAGAACATGCAGAACTTGGATATCAAGGAACCCAAAATGTAATTGCCCAAGCAAGCAGATTTAATATTTTTGACGGTGATTTTGTTAAATTTCTGGAAAAAGTTGATTCTAAAGATTTTGAAGCAAATTGTGCTGCATATATTGAAATGAGGAGTTTCTTTAAATCTGATATTAATCCTCGAAAATTTTTATCAACTTATCACGAGCCAAAATGCTTTGATCGTTTGAAAGTTATTGAAGATTTTAATTATGAGCATACAGACTATAATTGTCATTATGATGGTAATGTTTCATCGCTTAGTGTTAATATAGATGAAATAAATGATGATAAAATGTTTTCTGAACTTCTTGAAAGAATGGAATATTGTAAGAAAGCAAAAAAATACAGCAAGGTTGATGCAGAACAAATTTTGCACTATGGAAAAGGTGTAGAGTGGTTTAAGACCTTTGATTCAACAATACCTGACGGAGTAAAATTTAACGTATTTCGCTATTATAGAGAAATAACTTTAAATGCACCGGATAATGTAGAAAAATTTACGGAATTTTGCAATTCTTGTCCTAAAGAGTGGTTTGATAAATTATTCAAGACAAATTGGTATAAAAATAGAGAAACATTTGAAAATGACAGAGAAATAAGAAATCTAATGGGAAGTTTCGGAGCAAAATGTTATGATGACAGGCATAACCATTACAATTATGATTATAAGCCCATAACAAGAACTCCTGACGAAATACTAAAACGGCTCAATCTTCTTAAAAAAGTCGAACATCTTGCAAAATATGAATATGGTAATCAAAAAGGTGTAGACGTATATAATATTGATCGTATTTTGTGTTCGTGGGATATAAAAGACCTTGATAAAGGACTAAAATTCTTAGATATAGCAGATGAAGGATATCTCAAAAGAATTCGTATAGATGGTGCATATGACAGGGATTCCTACGATTTATTCAGAATAATGAATGAACATAATCTTGATAATATGATAGAGAATGCCAAACTTTATAACTCACTTCCAGAAAGTTTCAAAAAATTCCAAACTGATAAAGGCTATAGCTATAATGTTAAACCTGATGTTGAGCCAAATGAGTTTAAGGCAAGAATTGAAATTATTCAAAAATATGCTGACAAATTGGATAATGATACGCTTGATAGAATTCTGCACGGTAATTATACAAGCGAGATAAAAAATTACGAAAGGCTATTTGAACTACCAGAAAAAGTAAGGAATATCGTACTTGATAAAAATTATGGAGCAGATAGTTATATCAGAGCTTTAGGAACTTTGAGCGATGATGGATATAAAAAATTTGTTAAATTGATAAACGAGACAAAATTCAATGATAATGAAATAAGGAATTTTGTATCACATATAGATTACAGAATTAGTCTGTGGGAGGAATTGAGTTTTGATGAACTTAATGCGATTAATCCGCGGGTGTTTGCAGGAGATTGGAGCTATCCGAATATTGATATAATAAAAAAACGTATATCAAAAATTCCTGATAGAATGAGGTCGTATATAAAATATGCTGATGAGTCTTGTGAATTAATGCAATGGGCATCTTCATGGTTTGATACTGAGTACGAAACAGCACAAAGAGTTATAGCTGCTATTCAACGATTGAATAAGCTAAGTGACAGAGATTTGAATAACATTGGAGCAAATGGTCTAAATAGATTTTTGGATGAAACCAAGTACCATTTAGCAAATTCTGCAATGTTCCCAAAAGAAAAACTTGAACAATTGAACAAACTGCCTAAAGGTATACTTGAAAGATTACAGGAACATAATAGTGCAATCTATAACTTGCTTATGGATGAAGGTGATATAGATGTAAAAACAATGATTTCAAGGTACAATCTTTTGGAAAGCAACGGACTTCTAGAAAGCGGGAAAATTAATAAAGACAATTTTTATGCGTTAATGGTTGCGGGTGAAGATAAATTCTCCGTTATATCTGAGATTTTAGCATCTTCAACAAGAAAAATTGATAATATAGATTGGTTGGTAGGTGCACTTCCATCTAGTGAAATTGTGAGAAAACATCACGATTTTATTTTTGAAACATTGATTAATAACCCAAATAATGACGTTAATAATATATCTTCTCAATTGAATTATGTATTACGTAATAGAGACGGCTGGGGTAAAAGTGATGCAGATATAGAAGCTTCAATTGAATTTGCAAAAAAAGTTGTTAAAGATTTAATAAAACGTGGTGATATTAATGAGGGGGAAGCAGGTAACAAATACTTACTGTCTAATTTCTTTAGTGCAATAAAAAGTCACAGAAATGATGGATTAGAGTATGAACAGGCAAAATACGCATCATTAATAAAAAATATAGATAATAAAGGTGCTCAAAAATCCGATATTATAAGTCTCTATGGAAATATAGAAGGTCATGAGCACTTAAATGTTATAGATGATTTGTTGAATAAAAGTAAGTTTAATTTTGAAACGATAGTAAAATTGAATAAAACTATATATAATCGGAATTATTCCAAAACAAAAATCAAATTTCTCGATAAAATGCTAAAAGAGGGTAAAGTTAAAGAAGAACATATTGTTGATATATTAGATGCAATAACGGATGAAAATGTTAAATTTGCAGATAAAATCATACACAAAAACCCGCTTAAGATTTCACATGAAAATCTGATGGCAATTATTAGAGAAGTAAGAGAAGCTAATGCCGATTTAACAGAAAAATTATTGTATGATAAAAAACATAATTTCCCTCAGGAACAAATCCCAAAAATTATTAACAAGGTAAATATTAATAATGGTGAGTTCGCAGAAAAATTGTGTTACAACAAAGAGTTTCCTAAAGAACTTATTCCGCAGGTGTTGAATGTTACATATCATAAAGAAATGGTAGATTTTGCAGATAATCTGATAAATAATATTAAAGAGCTAAAATACAGTCCTGAATTTGCAACGGAAATTATACAAAAAACTTATTCACACAACAACATAGAACTCGCGGAATTTATCATATACAAAAAAGAACTGGATTTTCCTAAAGACAAAATCCTATCATTATTGAATTGCAGAATAAGCAGTGATATTACGATAGAAAATATTGCCGAAAAAGCCAAAAAATTCTATGAACTAATTCCGGATGATGATGAATTTATTAAGGATATACTGGAAAACTCTTCAACTCTAACTTTTTATAGCGATGAAGTATTAAAAATCCTGAAAAAAAGAAAAACCGATGATCCAGATACTCCGCTTAAAGATATAATTAAAGCTCTTGTAGGAATTAACCCCCAAAAACTTCAAGAAAGAATTGACACCTTGATTTTACTGGCAAAGTTTTCTAATGAAGAAGTTTCCATATTCAAAAAACAAGGTGTTGATGTTAACAATAAAATCGAACAACTTGAAAAACTTATTAACTCAAAGCATCACTTAATTTCAACAACTCAAACAGATGTAGTAACTTTCTTAAAAGCGTTTTCAAATAATAAAAATGCGGAAGATGTTATTAGAAATGCTGATTTCGCACAGTTCGGAAAAGACGGTATTCGCCTTCAATACTCAAGAGAAGAATTTATAAGACGGATGAACCAACTCTCAGGTGGAGACTTCTCTGAAATAGCACGACGATCGAAAAATATACAGATTCCTGAATTAAAACTTTCTGACGCTGACATAAATGCGACGCAAGAACGAATAAAGGAACTAAAACTTCATAACAAGTCAGAAAAAACGGAATTTGTTATGGATGGCGAAGCGAAAGAAGGAACACGCTTTTTAAACACTCAGGGCGGGTCTAATAAAGCCTATATGACAGAAGTTGACGGCAAGCTCTATTACATTAAATACCCTGAGAGTTCTAAGCTTGAACAGAGCGTACAAGAAGTTATGGCATCAGAACTCTATCGAGCAGCAGGTATTGATGCACCAAATATGAAAATAATTTACGACAAAGACGGAAATATTTTAGGTATGGCAAGTGAATATGTGCCAAAAATAGAAGGTGATGCCGGCGGTAAACAACTATGGGACAGTTTTGGTGCTGATGCATGGCTTGCTGATTGGGATGCACCAAAACACGGTAATTCTGCCATGAAAAACGGCTCTTGCTTAAAGATGGATGTCGGAGGCTCCATGGATTTTCGTGCTCAAGGTGAAAGAAAACTGGATTTTGGCAATAAAGTTGAAGAGCTGACAAGTTTGATTGAACAAAACAGTGCTTACTCTAACATGACTAAAACCGATGTTTTGGCTTCACTTAAGCATATAACATCTGTAACAGACGAGCAAATTTGGAAAATAGTTGAAAATGTTCCCGCAGAATTTAGAAATTACTCTCTTGGTCAAAAAATGATAAAAAGACGTAATTATATAAAACAATTTATTGCAAACCTTGAAAATGTTGATGAAACAAAGTTTAAAAGCATTTTAGACTTAATGAATGAAACAAAAATAAAAACAAGTAGTGAGTTTGAAGAAGGTATAAATATTGCATCGCTTTTAGGATATGAACAAACTCCGCTTGGATTCGAAGGCCTTTTGAACACCCGTGACCTATCCAATTTCAGCCTGAAACCGTATGAACTTTCTGCAGCTCAAAAAATGATAAAAGAAATTGAAGATTTTACAAAATATAACCGTGTTGCGGACGACTTACCACTTCCTAATTCTGTTAAAGATTTTCTCAACAGTATCCTAAAGGGTATTCCTGAATTTGCGGCATATTTCTCAAAACCACAACATTCAGTCCAAAATTATTCTCTTGACATACACATACTAAAGGTTCTTCAGGATTCGCTAAAAGACCCTGATTACTCAAAACTTAGTGACAAAGATAAAATTGTATTGAAATTTTCAACACTTCTTCATGATATTGGTAAAAAATGGTTGGGAGGAAAAGATACCGGACACGCTGAACTCTCTGCAGATTATGTTCTTTCAATACTGGATAGATTTAAACTTAGTGAGGAAACGAAAGACAGAGTTGTTTCTATAGTTTATAATCATCATTGGTTTAAGGATTTTTGCCTTGGAAATATGAACGAATCTACAATGGCAACACTTGCAAGAAGACCCCAAGATTGGTTGATATATAAGATTATGGCAAAAGCAGATCTTATAAACGTAAGTGAAAGTCATGCTCTTCGTTGTGTTAAGGGTGCAACATCTATGGACGATATTTGGCAAGTGTTTGATAAAAATGTAACTGAAATAGAAGCGAATGTTCAAAAACTTAGAGAAAAACAAGTTGTTGTAACAACCTCAAAATGGACTGAAGTACCTGAACGAGTAAAATCAAACGGTAATATTGTTCCTGCAAGGGGTTTTAATAGAAAAACAGCTACTATAGATGGTGTTGAAACGGAATTTAAGTATCTAAATCTTGAAGAAATTGGTGAAGAAGAAGATATGTTTAAATATGGTTTTAACCATATTATGAAAAAAGCATTAAGATTTATTGTTCATATGCCAGACGGTGACATAAAATACTTTAATATCTTCAAAACTCTTGCGGGTAATCCGTTGAATAACTCTGCACAATCAATGTCTCTAATTACACCATTTGACACTTCTACATATTGTGGAAGACAGTTCGGATTTATACTGGATATTGAGAATGCAAATATTTCACATGCATATTTTTCAAATACTGGTTCAGGAACCAGAAAAGGGCTAAAAGATTTTGTTCATGAAATGTTTGAAGAAGGACATCACAGAAGCTATGTTAAAGATAAATTTAAAGAATTTTTAAGAATTGAACGCGGAATAAACATTGATGATACGGCTTATGCTAATATTACTGAATATATAATGAATAAAAAGTACCCTGAAACTCAACTGCTAAAAATGAAAAATTTAACAATTGAAGGTACAACATATAAAATGCAAGATATTTTAGATGCGTTTACATTCTCGCGGGATCAATTGAGTATGGAAAAAAGACAAAAAACTCATGGATCTCATAGTGAACTTGTCGGACTAAATGCAAAAGTCAAAGGACTTGTTGCAAAAGTAAAATCATTTGAAGAATTACCGGAATATTTCTTGCGTTTTGCGAAAGAAAATGATTTACCAATTATATTAATAGGAAATCATTAAAGAATGCATATATAATTATCTTACATAATTCAATCTACATTTTTACTTATTAATCAGTAGTTTTCGGAATAATTTATCCCCAAAATCTCTTTTTCAATTTGTCGAACAATATCTGGTGATAAGCAACCGGTTGGTTTTTGTTTTGGAGTTTGTTCCTGTTGCAGAGAGTCCGTATATTGTTTTACAAGCGGAATATTTTTGAGAATATTTATCAATGAATAAATTTCCGGAGGTGGAGTTTTTTGATTATTATCAATATCTGTTGAGATTTTATTCATCATTTTTCTTGCAAATTCTAAAAGTTCTTCGCTAAAGCGGTCTTTATTGTGTTCGGCATCAAACCGTTTTTCGTCCCATTTATATTCTTTTTTCCAATAAAACAAAATCCTGCGGGAAAGTCCAAGTTCCATTCCGATCTCCGCCAGAGATTTTTTGTCGTAAATATACATATGTTCAGCTTGTGCCAGTTGGTTGAATTTTGTCATTTTTATACCTCAAAAATTATTCTGTTAATACTAAATTGGTTTTTATCCGTTAATCTTTTTACTTGAAAATTGCAAGTTTTTTCAATAATTCCAAGATTTTGATAATATTTTATAAGTTGGTTTAATAATGCCATCGTGTTTTTTATTCTGCGAGGTTTTAAACCTTTCATTTTACAGGCATTATAAACAGATTTAATTTCTTCTGTTTCGATATTATTCAGTAATTTTCCTTTTAAATAAGGTAAAATATTAAAATTAAAAATGGAGCGATAATTTCTATATGTTTCAAATTTACAATATTCTTTAACGTAATTTTTCATAAAATATGCAACAGCATCTTCAATTTTTATAGGAGTAATTTTATTTTTAGGAATTACAAATAATTCAAAATTATTGTCAGGTTTTTCTTCTGGCATTTTGTATTTTCCTTGTTCAAATACCAATTTATCCTCGTTCAAAAGGTGTTCAAGTTCTGTTTTACAATCGCATTCTGCAATCATCTCTATTTCATCAAGAGTAAATTCCTTTAAATGTCGTACCAATTTTTCAATATTCATAAAATTTGACTTATGACCTCCATATTTATTTCCGTTAAGTTATTGTCTTTTGAGAATATTTCCATTTGATTTATTAACTGAATAATTTGCCTGAACCTGTTGTATTTTGAATGGATATATTCAATAGCATCGGGGGTAAATGGTATTTCAGAAAGTTGTCCGATTATTTGTGATAAATCATTTACTCCAAAGGTTTCAAATTTTAGAATCTCTGAAAATCTGTCATACAAGTGTTTGTATCCTTCAAGTTTCCTGTGTGCCAACCCCATTCCGATAAAAATTATCGGGCAGCCAGTTTCATCGTGAATATCTCTAAGAGTTTCGATAGATTTATAGTTATTCATCAGGTAATCAATTTCATCAATAAAAATCACTTGCGGATTTTGTTTCAGCTTTTTAACCACGATATTAAAATTATCAGAAGTCAAAAATCTTGGTATTTCATCAAGCTCTTTAACCATTTCTTCCAAGAGCCATCTGCCTGTCATAAGGTTTGATACACGTAGATAAATTCCGTCATATTTGCACGCAAGCCACAAAGCAGTTTGCGACTTTCCAAGTCCCGGCTCACCATAAACTAATCCCATCTTTGGAATATTTTGGGGTTTGTTTATCAGATTTTCAACAAGTCCGATAAAGTTTTTGACGTTTTGAGTTTTTACAAAAATCTTATTCATACAGTAACTTGTACCCCTTTGTATTTTTAAATTCCGTTATCCAAGAATTATTTGGATCATTCGCAATCAAATATTCATATTTTTCTGAATTATTTTTGAACAGCGTTTGAACCCTTTTTGAATCCGTTTTGAACGGAGGTAAATCATTTTGTGTTGCTAACTCTGTTTCAAGCAGTTTTATGTCTTCCGTTTCCAGATATTTTTTAACCGATTCAACTGTTTTCTTTTTCAACTTACGCTGACGGACTATTTTCTGTTTGTAATCCTCATAATCTTTGACATCACAGAGTAACTTTGCCATCGGATGTGTTTCTGTTACTCTTTCTGCGGTACATAAATATTCGCCTTTTGGGGTGTAAACCTTAATGCTAGTCAAGTCAAAAAGATTGTATTTTATTAATACTTTGCTCTTGAATCCATATAATCTTTCATCAAAATAATCGCAGTTTAAGAATCTGATGCCATTTCTTTGAATTGTTTTAACTTCGGTTGCAAGCATCAAATCGTCAAGATTGTTAATATCAATATTTTGTTTTTTTCGTTCTTCTAAAACTTCAGAGATTGTTTTATCCGGAGCATTCGGACAAGGTTGTGAATTTTTAAAACTTAGCCACATATCAATCATTTTTATCGTTTCTTCTATGGTCGGAATGTATTCGTTGTGCCAAGATTTATGTAGTTTTTCATTTCTCATCATATACGCAGGTTTATTCTGAATGCTGCTTCCGATATAGCTCGGAAGTAATTTTTCAAAACCTTCCTGAAATTCTTTGAAAAATCTTTCTATGACTTTTGCTCTAGCATTGTATGGCCTTGCAAAAACGGTTTCTATTCCTAGTTTTGAATATAGTCCGTTAAATCCTAGCTCACTAAATCCTCTGTCATCATTGAAATATTTAGCTCTAAATGCTCTGCCGTTATCCTGATAAACGACTTTTGGAATCATGTCAAGATTGATTATTGCGTTACGAAGTGCACTTGCGATACACTGCGTATTTTCTTCAAGCATAATTTCATAACCGACTAACGCTGTTGATTTCCAATCCAGAAATCCGACAAAAGTTGCTCTGCAGGGTTTGCCTGTAAATGGATTTATTACCTGAAATGCTAATTTATGGCCATCGGCTACAAGAATATCTCCGACTTCTAACAAACTTGCATCACGTTTTATATACGGTTCAACTTTGTCAGAAAGTGCTTTTTCTCCGTCACGAGCAAGTATCCATTTATCATAATTATTATCCTTAAACCATTTTGCATAACGCCTGAAAGTAATATCAGCCGGAATAAAACTCTGTCCTTGTTCTTTTAGTTTGTATTTTGTTAGTGCTATTGCTTTTCCAATAGATAATCTATTCGGATGCAAAAGCAAACCCATAAATATTTTTATTTCTTCATCATTTAGGACAGTTCTGTAATCATCAACGCTGCTGTATTTATACTGTGGTAAAAGTTTGGTATAATCTTCTGTTCCACTTAGCATCGCATACCAGCGGTGCAAACTACCTCTGGAAATTCTGCCTAAAACCTCAAATAAGTGTGAATTTGAAGTGTTGTGTAATTTGACAAAATCATAATCAGCTTGAAGTTTATTTTGAGATTTCTTTCTGAACTCAAGCCATTGATGAACAATATCAAGTCTTGCGAGTGCTATTTGTTTACATTTTTCGGGAGTAAATTCTGCCATGCGTATGCTCCTTTGCATACACATTAATCGCTCTTGTTCGCAGAAACATCAAGTCCCAAATCTCAATCTCAGAGACATTTTGACACATCTTAAATTGAAAGATAAATTATTTTTGCACTTTGTTGCACAATTTTGCACAGGGTAACAATTCAAATATATTAGGACTTTATGGCATAAAAAACATTAAAAACCATAAATATCAGTGCAAAATAGTGCAAAAATCAGGACAAAAGTGCAAGAATAGTCCGCCGAATCTCTACACTATAAATCAGCCTCATTCGCCCTATAATTAGGCATCTTTGCCTCAAAACCCTCATCACAATTGTCCGGATAAACTATAGCAACTGTCGGGATATTTTGACATTAAAAAAAGACCTTTCTCTAAGGTCCTTTTAAAATCTGGGCCGCAGTGGACTCGAACCACCGACCTCACCCTTATCAGGGGTGCGCTCTAACCACCTGAGCTAGCAGCCCATATGCTTTCAGCAATACTTAATTTATCATGGACAAACTAATAAATCAAGTTCAAATTTTACTTAATTCTATATAATATGATGTGGCATAGTAACTGCACCATTATCCAAACGTTTTTGGAGTTCACCTGACGGTTCATAGAAAGGTGATACGGTCATTATTCTGGCTGCTATATCAGGGTAGTGATAGATAAACTTTAGTTCACTTTCAGTTAGCGGTTTTTGTGTATGAACGTTTGCATAACGTGCTAATTCAAGAATATTTCTTGCTTCATTCTCATCTTTAAATTCGATTTCAAGCTTGTTGTATACATTACGGAAGCCTTTAATGCCGCCATATTCACCTGTCGTAATCATACGACCTGTCTCAATTATTTCCGGTTCACCACGTCCTAATTCTTCAAAATCATACAATTCATAGTTTCTTCTGTCTTTGAGCGCTCCGTCTGCGTGAATACCGGATTCATGAGCAAAAGCATTATCACCTACTGCTGGTTGGTTAATAGGAATAGGTAACCCAAAAGCATATGCTGTATATTTAGCAAGTTTCCATGATTTCGACAAATCTATCTGTTCATCAACGAGATTTTTCCCTCTAAATCCTGCTGATTTCATGCAGGCTAACAGGCAAGACACCAAATCCGCATTTCCTGCTCTTTCACCCATGCCATTTATAGCTGTATTTATATATGCATCTACTCCTGCATCAATTGCCGCAAGTGCTCCTTGTACCGAACAAGCTACTGCCATTCCTAAGTCATTATGGAAATGCATTTCTATTGGCATTTGTGTTTCTTTTGCTATTGTATAAATTCTGTGATAAGTTGTATGGGGATCTTCATAACCCAATGTATCGCAATAGCGAAAACGATATGCACCGCATTTTTTAGCTTCTCTTGCTATTTTTATTAAGAAGTCTAAATCACTTCTTGAAGCATCTTCCGCATTAATACCAATAATTTTGGCGCCTTTATCAACTGCACATTCTACTGCTTCACAAGTCATTCTTAAAATATCTTCCGATGTTTTTTTACCTAAATATTTACCTTGTATCATCTGTTGTGATGTTGATTGAGAAAGATTACAATTTTCTAGCATCGGACAATTAGTAAATGACTGTTCAACGTCACTTGCAATTGCTCTCATCCAACCGGATAATTTTGTTTTTCTGATTACACCTCTTTTTACTAATTCTAAATTTGCATTCAGATAATTTAGTTCGTGCATCGTTGTTGGGAACCCAAATTCAGATTGTGTTATTCCCATATCATCAAGCATTAAGTTAATTATTGTTTTCTGAAGTTTTGCAAGTCCAAGTCTTGACGTTTGTACTCCATCTCTGTTTGTTACATCTACAAAATAAATTTTCGGCATAAATAGTTATCCTTATCTTAAAATTAAAGCTCCCATCAAGGGGAGCTTTAATATTCTGGGACGGAAGGATTCGAACCTCCGAAATGGCTGGACCAAAACCAGCTGCCTTACCACTTGGCGACGTCCCATCAAGTGACATTTATTATCATATGATATAAAGCTGATTTGTCAAGAAAAAAGTCGATTTAATAAATCGACTTTGATATATTGCTTTAAAAATTTAATCTCTGGATATTTGCCAAAACACGTCTGCTGCTAATAAAGCTGCTGCACCCAATTTGCCCCAAGTGCCTAATTTGCCTATTTTTTGACTGACTTTCGGAGCCAAGGCCGAAAGTGTTGCTTTTCCTGCTAAGCCTGCTCCAAACCCTGCCGCTATAGCTGCAATTCCTTCAGCTCCTCTTGCTGCATAACCGCCCCATCTTTCAGCACGGTCTTTACTGCCTTTATCGTTAATTCTTGTACCGTATAAGTAGTTCAATGTTTCTTCTGTATATCTTTCGTTATGACCGCTATTGCCTAAAAATGTTTGATTAAAGCCATGTTCAAAAGCTTGTTCGCCATATCTTTTTATATCATCACGTAAATCAACCGGTTGTCCGCCATTTTGTGCTGTCATAATTTGACCGTAAAGTCTGCTTATTACATCATTTATAGTTTGGAATGTATTAATTTTTCCATTATGATTTACAAAAAAGTCACTGTATTTTGTATATATTGTATCTTTTAGTTTATCATATTCTTCAACAACAGCATCTTGGTCACCGCTTCTTATTACATCTGCAAGATTTCTTACAGCATTTTGTATGCCGCCATCACGTGCTACTTTTTCAAATAAAGCTCTTTCATGTGATTCCAAATTATTTACTTCTGCTTGCTGTATGAGGCTGTGCATATCAACTGCATGATTAAGTTGATTTTTTTCTACATCTTGCTGGATATTCTGCATTTGTTTTTGTGCTTCAGCGATTTGTCCCATAAAAGCAGGATTCATCATGCCCATCATACCCATCATACCCATACTTCCCATTGCGCTGTATGGTGAGATGCCCATCATTGACATTGGATCAGAGTATGTTCCGCTCATTCCTAAACCGAATGAACCTAATGGATTTATTCCCATCATATTGTAACCTGGTGCCATAATGACCTCCTACCGTAAATTTAAACTAACCTTTTTTACCTTACATATAAATAAAGTATTTCTGTATCAAATAATTGCCTAAAATTTTAATAATGTTTACAAAACTTTACAAAACATTTATAAATGCTTTTGTAGTATCATGTAAGATGATACAAGTGAGGAGTACTAATGAGAATAGAGGCTAAAAACTTAATCAAAATATATGGTGATCGAAGCGTTGTAAATGACGTTTCTTTCTATGTAGATAAAGGAGAGGTTGTTTGTTTGCTTGGTCCTAATGGTGCCGGAAAAACAACTACTTTTTATATGATTGTTGGTTTGATTAAACCAAATGAAGGTAATGTTTTTATTGACGATGAAGAAATAACTGCATGGCCAATGAATTTAAGGGCAAAAGCAGGTATTGGGTATTTACCTCAAGAAAATTCAATATTCAGAAAGTTAAATGTTGAAGACAACATTAAACTTGTACTTGAAATGAATGATAAATTGACAGTAAATGAAAAAAAAGCAAAACTTGAAGAACTATTAAATGAATTTGGGGTTGAAAGACTTAGAAAGTATCCTGCAGTAGCTTTATCAGGTGGTGAACGACGACGTGTAGAAATTGCAAGAGCACTTGCTGCAAGCCCTGATTTTATGTTGTTAGATGAACCTTTTGCAGGTATTGACCCTATTGCAATCGGTGAAATTAAAGATAATATACGGAAAATATCTAAAGAAAAAGGTCTTGGGGTTCTTATTACTGACCACAATCCTAAAGCTACACTTTCTATTACGGATAGAGCTTATGTTATTTTTGACGGTAAAATCAAGATTCAGGGCAAATCGCAAGATGTCGCAAATGACCCTGTCGCAAAAGAATTCTATTTAGGAAAGGATTTCCAATTATAGATGAAGAAATTTATTACTGTATATGACAGATATATTTTCATGCAAGTACTTGTAACGACGCTAGTTGCGATTTTGCTGTTTACAATTGTGTGGATTGCTCCCGAAATGCTCCTTAAAACAATAGAAAATGTTTTAGAAGGTGAATATAGTGCAAAAACTGGCATTCTTTTAATTTTTTATGAATTGCCTAAAATATTAGGAAAAGCTTTTCCGGTTGGACTATTATTAGGTTCTTTATTTACATTTGATAAGCTTAGTAAAGACTCTGAACTAACTATATTTAGAGCAGTTGGTATGTCATTTTTCAGAATATTTGCTCCAATATTGGTATTAAGTTTGTTATTTACTTGGTTATGTTTTGTAACATATGATAAATGGATACCGTATTCTTGTCAAAAAATCGCAGACATTACAGGCTCTAGGATTTTGACGCAGTATATTTACGCAAAAAGGGATGAAAATAATCATCCGAAACAAGCGGTAATTGTGTCGAGATTTCATAACGGAATTATGTCTAATGTAATTGTTATGAATTTTTCGGATCAAGTTTTTGATGATTTACATGGTCTATCAAATATAATGGTTGCTGAAACAGGTCAGATGTCAGTATGTGATAACAATGAAGCCTGTTGGAAATTAAAAAATGTCACTTCCTATGATATAAGCAGTGAAGGTATATTTAAAGAAATTTCTCAATCACCGACTGCATCTGTTTTAAACGGTCAGGATGCACAAAATGCGTATACTATAATGATAAATTCTACTAAGCGTGACAGAGAGATTAATAACAATGATTTATTAAATTATGTTCTTTTATTAAAGAAAGAAAAAATTGATGAAGATTACAGGCTTATGCTAAATAAGTATTTTCAAAGATTTTTTCATCCTTTTGTGTGCGTTTTACTGGCAATATTAGGTTGTTTACTTGGTTTTAGCAAGCCTCGAGAACAAAGACTCATTGGATTTACAATCGCAATAGGATGTATTTTCTTATACTATATTACATTACCATTTTTTGATTTATTAGCTGAGAAAGGTGTACTACATCCTCTTGTTACAGCATCATTCCCGCTAATTGCGTTCTTATTATCTATAGTTTTATTCTACAAATCAAAGGATTTATAAAATGAAAAAATTTTTAACAGCTTCTTTTTTGTTTGTTTTTTGTTCACTTGCTGTCTATGCTTGTAATGGTATAGATGTTGATTTTAATGATGGTATTTATCATATTGTCTTGTCCGGAGATAAGGTAAAAAAACAAATTAGTTTTGTTTCTTCATCAGGTTTAATAACAAATAGAGAAGCTCACGCTAAATCCCAATCTTTATTAACAATTAATACAGGTTTCTTTGATCCGAAGAATCAAAAGACGATATCTTATATAGTCACAGATTCACAAACTGCCGAAGATCCTTTGTTTAACGAAAATGTTATGAATAATCCTGTGTTAAGACAAAATTTGCAGAAAATTCTAAATAGAACAGAATTTAGAGTTCTTGACTGTGATAGTAAATTAAAATATGAAATAGCTCAACATAATTCTAATATTGATTTCATGTGTTCTGTTGTCACATCTGCCCAAGGTGGACCACAATTGCTACCTCAATTGCGTTTAGAAGAAGAGTTTTTTATTGTAAAAGATAAAGACGGAAATGTTCTAAGGGAGTCTGCTTCTGTTTTGCATAAAACAGCAAGAACCTTAATAGGAATCAAAAATGTTGAAAAAGGTAAACAAGAAGCACATATATTTATAGTTACAAATGAGCATCCAATGGATATATTTGAAGCCAGAGATTTGTGTAAAAATTACGGACTTGATTCGGCAATGGCTTTTGATGGCGGAAGCTCAACATCACTTGATTATAAGAAAATTCATGTAACTTCAACACAAGATTCCGGTGATACCGGGCGAGCTTTAAAATCGTTTATGATTATAAAATCAAAATAAAATTTTTAATATTAAAAAGTCCATATGCATCCGCATATGGACTTTTTATTTGCAATAATGTCAAACTATTTGATTTCAACAGTAGCACCAGCTTCTTCAAGTTGTTTCTTGATTGCTTCAGCATCTTCTTTCTTAACGCCTTCTTTAACAGCTTTAGGAGCACCATCAACTAAATCTTTAGCTTCTTTAAGTCCTAATCCTGTAATAGCACGAACTTCTTTAAGAACTGCAATTTTCTTATCAGCAGGTACTGATGCTAAAATTACGTTAACTTCAGAAGAACCTTCTTCAGCAGCAGGAGCAGCGCCAGCAGCAGGAGCAGCAGCTACAGCTACAGGAGCAGCAGCAGATACACCGAATTTTTCTTCCATAGCTTTTACTAATTCAGCAGCTTCTAATAATGTTAATTTTTCAATTGATTCTAAAATAGCTTCTACACTCATTTTGTTTCTCCTTTTTATTTTATTTTTTGTAATACATTTTATTTATCTTTACTTTAAGAAAAGATATAGGGAAAAATTAATTTATCCCTTTTGGTCACGTACAGCAGCGATTGCTCTAACAAGTGCTGACATAATTCCATTGATTCCGCCAACAATTCCTGAAGCAGGTGAGTTGATGCAACCAAGCATTTTTGCGTAAATTTCTTCTCTTGAAGGAATGTTCGCAAGTGCTTTTGCTTCAGCGGCAGACAATAATTGTCCGTCAAGAGCGGCACCAAGGATTTCACCTTTCTTGGTGTCTTTCATAAATTTAGATAATGCTTTTGCAGGTGCTACCTGATCAGTAAAACCAAATGCTAAAGCACTTGGTCCTTTTAGGCTGTCTGCAAGAACTTCATATGGAGTTCCTTTAATAGCGATTTTAGCAAGGGTGTTTTTAGTAACCATGTAATCACCGCCATCTTTCTGCAGAGCTCTTCTAAGTGTAGTAATTTCTTCTACGCTTAGGCCTTTGTATTCGGTAACGATTGCAACTTGAGCTTTATCAATTTTTTCTTTGATAAGTTTAATCTTATCATCTTTAAAAGCTTTTGTTGACATTTTTTGCTCCTTTTTTTATATTCTCTTTCGAGTTTTTATTTTATATATCGGATATACATCCGTTCGACCTTACCATACTAAAAAGATTTTGCAATCTTTCTGAGTCGCAAAATCTACACAAAATACAAGCTATTTATATTTTATAAATCGAATACAATGAAATGCTTTCTGCACTTTATCATCGCACTCGGTGTAATCTCGGCTAGCTCGTTTTTAAATGATTTAAATCCTAACAGGATACTAACTGTCTGCGACCGCTATCAAAAATAGCATAAATGTATTTGTATGTCAACTAAAATTATAATTATATTTTTTTTATTATGAACAGTTACTTTTTTATAGCCGTAATAACTGTCCAAGAGCCAATTGTGTCGACATAGAAATCTTTGTATTCAGTATCTAAATATTCAATTAATTCATTTCTTATATGTGAGAATGTTGCAAACATTTCCGGAACATTTTTATTATTAACTGCTAAATATTTTTCCGGTAAAAAGCTTACACTATCCAAAAATATTACTGAAATCTTAGTATTTTTATGAATATTTTTTAAAATATTTTTTGGGTAATTTTTATATTTTAATCGATTAATTTTGCTTATAAATAGTGTATGCATATTTTTTAAATCTATGTATCTATAGAATCTGTTAGGTTCATAGTAAGTAAATAAAACAACTTCAGGTTTTCTAGCTTTAATTATTTCAGCAACAATTTTGTGCCCTTCACTGCGTTGAAGCTTTGTAACGTAATAAGGGGTAAATACTCCTGCAAAATGGAATGCAATGAATATTCCCAAAAGCGTTAACCCGATTTTCTTTAGTCTTGAGTAACCTACAGCTATTAAAAATATAAAAATCGGAAGTATTTCAATTGCATATTTTGTTATAAAAACCAATTTCCCGCAGTATGAAATTATGGACATTATAATAATAGTTAAAATGCTTATTATGGAAATGCCTTTATAATTTTTTATACCATATATTAACCCGAAGACACCTACAACGGTTGGGATAGTCAGCCATATTGTTAAATGAATGTTATAGAAGAATACATTTGGTGCATTTACATTATTTGTTAATATTGGTGATAAGAAATCACTAAATAAAAATAAAATGTTAGTATAGGTAAAGTGTCCCCACCATTGTGATGAAGGTAGTTGCTTTAAAATGTTTATTCCTATTGGCGTTAGTAACACTATAATTGACAAAATTGAAATTAATATTTTTTTAGATAAGTACTTCTTTTTAAACCCTGTATAGATTAAATTTAAAAATACATAAATGAAGCCCAGGACGTGAGTGCATAGAATTAAGATGTTAGAAATTATGTATCCGGCTATGTTATGCTTATTTACTTTTTTTAATAATCTGAACGTAAATAATAACGACAATGCTGAAAATAAAAATAAAAGTGAATAAAAACGCACTTCTTGCGAATAATATATCAAAAATGATAAAATAGAAGTTATACTTGCAGCTATATATCCGGTTTTTTTAGAGTGTTCTTTGCCGACAAGATACATAACGGGTATTGCAGCTATTGACGGGATCACAGACGTTAACCTTAATACTAAATCTGAACAATGAGAAAAAGGTTTTAGATATAAATAGTATAAAGGCATATGGCACTGCTTTAATACCTCTTGCCAAAAACCATTTCCAAATGGTGTCGATGCTACCATCCAACTAACATATTCGTCGTTCCACAAACCTTCAGGTTTATTTATAAATGAGATTCGTAATATTAACCCAATTAAAGTTAAAAAATACAACTTTTCACTCCCACTTGTTTTATATATAATATTTTACATGACAAAGCTTATTATTCAAATCCCGTGTTTTAATGAAGGAACAAATATCAAAGCAACTTTAAACGACTTACCTAAAAGCATAGATGGTGTCGACGAGATTCAGGTTCTTGTGATTGACGACGGTTCAACTGATAATTCAGTAGAAATCGCTAAAAATTACGGCGCAGATGTTGTTGAAATTAAGTCGAATAAAGGCTTAGCAAATGCTTTTAGAGTAGGAATTCATGAAGCATTAAAGAGAGGTGCAGATATTATAGTTAATACAGATGCTGATAACCAGTATAATGCTTCTTATATTGAGAAAATTATAGAACCGGTATTGAAAGGCGAAGCAGATATTGTAGTAGGAGCAAGAGATATCTTTTCTATTAAAGAATTTTCTCCTATGAAGAAACTGCTTCAAAAATTCGGTTCTGCGGTATTAAGACTTTTATCATCTACTAAGGTAGAAGATGCTCCGAGCGGATTTAGAGCATTTTCTAAGCAGGCTGCTATAAAGTTAAATGTGTTTGACGGATACACATATACTATGGAAACTTTAATTCAAGCTGGAGCAAAGGGATTAAAAGTCGAATCTGTTCCGATAGGTACAAATCCTCAATTGCGAAAGTCAAAATTAGTAAAAAATATATTTGATTATATCTTTAAATCTATGAAAACTACTATTCGTATGTTTATAGTTTACAGACCGTTCCGCTTTTTTGCTTTTTTTGCTTCTCTGTCAGGCTTATTTGGTTTAATACTTGTCTTTCGTTTTCTGTATTATTATATGATAGGTAACGGTAATGGACATATTCAGTCTTTAATATTTGCTGCAGTTTTATTGATTTCATCAGTTCAGCTTTTTATAGTTGCTGTTATCGGGGATTTAATTTCTATCAACAGAAAATTGCTGGAAGATATACAAATACGTATGCGCAAAATGGAATTGAAATAATTTTGACTTTCTATTTTTAAAAATTATATAATAATAGAAAGCAAGAGGGTTAGGGTATGAAAAAAATATATTCATTATTATTAGCGATAGTTTTATCTTCCGGAATAAGTTTTGCTAAATCGTACGAGCCGGTACCTTCAAATATTAAATTGCCGGCTAAATATACGCAGGAATATATTGATTCAATTTCTCCTGAGTATAAAAACGTATCAAATGAACAGCTATTTCATGTTGCATTGGATATGATGAAGGATACTTCTGGGGATTTTTCACGAAAAGCAATTTTAGGATACAACGTCACTCAATATCCGATCAAGATACAATTCAAAGATTTATCTGAAATAAATGAATCTTATGCTTCTTTTGATGCAGTAGGGTGGAAAAAACGCGGCAAACTATATATATACATAAACCCAAAACATGAATATGCTCCTCCAGGAGCTTTAGCGGCATTATTATCTCATGAGGCGTTACATCAAGATGAGTATAATTCATTAAGCGAAGAAACTTACGCTTGGACAATGGAAGCTACGGTTTGGTCTGAAATATTAAAAAAATATCCTGATTCTAATGATTTAGAATCACCTCTGGTAACAAGAGAGAATGTTTTAAAACAACTGTTAGAAAAAGGAAATATAACCAATAAATATATCAAGAAAACAGTATATGCTAACCCTGGATATAAAGATTTGCCTCTGACTTCTCCGGGATTTGAAGTTAAATAAAATCTATTTTAAAGTTTGATTTGGAATTTAGCTTTTTATAAAAATTATCTAATAAGAAATTTATAGTATATTGATTACACTTTATACTTGATGTTAAATTGTGTTATGTCGAGAAAGCAATTTATAATATTTATATTGTCAGTTCTAATTTTGGTAATTTTTAATAATGTATTTTTATCAACATTTACCAAAACTAATTCTTACTTTGCAACACAGGATATCACAAATGAAGAAGAAGTTTCACCACAACGATTATTTGATAGAACTTGGCGAGTGATAAGCCGTGAGTATTATGAACCGACTTTAAATCATCAAAATTGGATAAGATGGAAAAACCGATATCAAGGAAAAATTAAAACTCTTGATGATGCAAAAGTAGCTATTGATTCAATGATAGCAAGTTTAGATGAACCGTATACAAGATTTATGACAAAGCAGGACTTTGAAGACCTGACATCATCAATAACTTCCAAAATTTATGGAATTGGCGTAAATATTTATTCGAATTCAGGCAAAATAGAAATATTCAATGTAATGCAAGGAACTCCTGCTGATTATGCACAACTTAAGCAAGGAGATATCATTACAGCAGTTGACGGTAAGGATATCGCCGGCATGAATGTTTCTGATGTGGCAAATATAGTTAGAGGGCCTGAAAACAGCATTGTTGAAATAACTATATTGCGCGACGGAAAGAAGATTGCAAAGAAAATTAAAAGAAAAGAAATCAAGATTAAGTCAGTGAAAAGCTCAATTTTAGATAATCATATAGGTTACATAAAAATTATAAGTTTTATGAGCGGAACTACTCCGAATGAATTTATTGATGCACTTAATAATACAAAAAATACAGATTCTCTTATTCTTGATTTAAGAGGTAATACCGGAGGTCTTTTAGATAACGCAATATTTATAGCAGACAGATTTATAAATAACGGTACTATAGTTGATATTATATACAGAAACGGTTATAGAAAATCAATAACAGCTCAAGATAAAGGTCTTGTGCTAGATAAACCTATTGTAATTCTCGTAAACGGAGCAAGCGCAAGTGCGAGTGAAATTCTCTCAGGTGCGTTAAAAGATGCTCACAAAGCAATTTTAGTGGGTAAAAAAACTTTTGGCAAGGGGCTTGTACAAAAAGTTGTACCTCTTCCGAATTCAACGGGTTTAAATGTTACGATAGCACGTTATCTGACTCCAAGCGGTACTGACATAAATAAATTAGGAATAAAACCTGATATTGAAATAGGTACAGATTTGGACTTCTTGTCTGAGAATAAAAATGATATTCAATTGGACAAAGCTCGAGAGATATTGAACAAGAAATAATTGGTTAAATACATGCAAAGAATAGCGGAAGAAATTGAAAAGCTTAGATTAAATAATCAGTTAAGGATTATTCCGAATATAGAAGCAAAATTGGACGGAAAAATTATAGTAGACGGCTGCGAATTCGTCAATTTTGCTTCCAATGACTATCTAGGGATAAGTACTAAATCTGATTTAAGAGAAGAGTTTTTGAGCAAATTTAATGACAGGCTATTTTCATCCGCTTCAGCCAGATTATTAACCGGTTCTTCCGATGATTATTCGAATTTGGAAAAGACAGTTGCTGATTTATTTAATAAGGATGCTGCGCTTATATTTAACACCGGTTATCAAGCAAATCTTGGAGTTATTACTTCGTTGATTGACAGAAATGATGTAATTTTTTCCGATAAGTTAAACCATGCAAGCATAATTGACGGAATACAATTAGCAAAAGGAGATTTCTTTAGATATAAACATTTGGATTATGACAATTTGGAGAAATTGTTAGCTACCAAACGCGAACAATACGGAAGAGCTTTAATTGTATCAGAGTCAATATTCAGTATGGATGGAGACTTAGCTGATATAAATAAATTAATAGAACTAAAAAATAAATATAACTGTTTGCTAATGATAGATGAAGCACATGCATTTTGTGCTTCTAAATACGGATTAGCAGGTTATACATATAAAAAAGACGTTGATATAGTTACAGCAACATTTGGTAAGGCAGTAGGTTCATTTGGTGCTTTTTGTGTATCAAATAAAGATATTATTTCATATTTGGTTAATAAGGCACGTTCTTTTATATTTTCAACATCAATACCTCCTATAAATGTAGCTTGGTCAAATTGGCTTCTTAATGATAAGAAAGATTATTTGTTATCACAGAATCTGAAATTACAAAATCTTATTAGTTCTGTTCATAGGATTCTAAAAGAAAGGAATATTGTAACACCTTCCGTTTCGCATATTATACCTGTTATATTAGGTGACAACAATCGTACCATTAAAATATCCGAGAAATTGAAATCTTTGGGATACTATATCCCTGCTATAAGGCCACCTACTGTGCCGGAAGGAACTTCAAGACTTAGGATATCATTAACTGCCGATTGCAGCATTTCTGATTTTGAAAATGTTCTTAACAATTTAAACTAAGACTTTTGATATTTTTTCTTTTGTTAATGCCCTTATCTCAGAATCAATATCGAAAATTTCTTCAATGTCTGGATTTTGTTTATTATTATGTTTTGACATCATGTATTCTACATTATCTATAATATCAAAAAGTTTAATTTTACCTTGTAAAAATGAAAAGACTGATTCTTCATTTGCGGCATTAAGACATACTGTTGCAGAACCGCCGGCTTTACCTGCTTCATATGCAAGAGAAAGTGCCTTAAATTTATTCCAATCCGGTTCCTCAAAGTCAAGTCTTGCGATTTCGGAGAAGCTAAAGCTTTTTGATTTAATTCCTTCATATCTGTAAGGATAAGAAATTGCATATTGAATAGGAATATGCATACTTGGAAGTCCCAACTGCGCGATTACACTCCCATCAACGTATTCTATAGCTGAATGAACAATACTTTGGGGATGAACTATAACTTTTATTTTGTCATAATCTATGTTAAACAGATGATGTGCTTCAATGACTTCTAATCCTTTGTTCATTAATGTCGCACTATCAACGGTTATTTTTTTACCCATATTCCATCGCGGATGAGCTAAAGCTTCCTCTACAGTGGCATTTTTCATATCTGTAACTGATTTTTTGAGAAAAGGCCCCCCTGAGGCAGTTATAATTAAACTATCAACTTGAGAAATATTTTTTATGCATTGGTGAATAGCACAATGCTCACTATCTACAGGAATTATATTAACTCCATTTTTCTTGGCTAGAGGCATAACAATATCGCCTGCCATTACAAGGGTTTCTTTATTTGCTAGAGCAATGTCTATACCGTTATTTATAGCTGTAATAGTCGGTTTTAGTCCTATTTTACCTGAAACTGCTACAAGAATAATGTCATTTTCTCTGTTTGAACAAATTTCTTCTAAAGATGCGACTTTTGCTCCCTCTATTTGATGTGTTTTTGTAGCAAATGCGTACTTAGGCTTAAACTTTTGTATTTGTTCATTTAAAAGTTTTGTATTTTCGCCCGCTGTAAGTGCAATGATTTCAAATTTATCTTGTAATTTTTCTATAACTTCTAATGCTTGTCTGCCTATAGATCCTGTAGATCCTAATATGCTAATTTTTCTTCTCATTTTATTAGTCCTTTTTTATCATGATACTTCAATAATAAAATTTTGTTATAGAAATTATCTTAAATTTAAATAATTTTGTAATGATACTTGCCATTTTGGAGTTTTTACAGATGACTGTAATGCGCTGTATTTCGGGCGTTTTGCCGAACTCGGCATTTCATCTGAGGAACATTTTTTCAGAATTCCTTTCCAACCGATATTTTTTAATATTTCTTTAGCGAAATCATATTTGCTGACCGCTTCTGTCCCACAAATGTTATAAATTCCGTATTCTTTACCAATTAAGATTATATCTGCAATATGATTTGATAGGTCAACAGTCCAAGTCGGACAACTGATTTGATCATCTACCACTTTTATTTCATTATTATTTGCCTGTTTGATTATTGCTTCAACAAAATTGTCACCATGAATACCATATAGCAGTGAGGTTCTGATAATATAGTATTTTTCACAAATACTGGAAACGTTTAATTCTCCTTCAAGTTTTGATTTACCGTAAATATTAATCGGATTAGGAGTATCAGAAGGCAGATATGGAGATTTTTTTTCTCCGTCAAATATATAATCAGTAGATATGTAAATAAGAATACTTCGGTATTTTTTACAAGCAGCTGCAATATTTTTAGTTCCTACTGCATTAATATCATGAGCTTTTTTAGGTTCAAGTTCAGCTTTATTTACATTTGTATATGCAGCTGTATGCACAACATAATCTGGCTGATATTCTTTGAAATATCTTTCTATTGCTAATTCGTCCAAAATATTCATGTTGTCTTTATTTGTTTCAACAACATCAAATCCCTCATCTTCAAGGATTGGGGATAAATCTTGAGCTAGCATTCCATTTGAACCTGTTATTAATACTATCATAATTTTACCGTCTTATAATTGTTCTTTAAATACCAATCAATAGTTTGTTGCATACTTTCTTCAAACTTATATAAAGGCTTCCAGCCTAATTCAGCTGAAATTTTAATGTTAGAAATTGCATAACGTTTGTCATGTCCGGGTCTGTCGTGTACAAATTCTATATAAGAATCATTTTTACCCATTTGATTTAAGATTATTTTTGCAATCTCCAGATTTGTTTTTTCGTTATGTCCTCCAATATTGTATATTTCACCGACGTTGCCTTTGTGTAATACTAAATCTACTGCACTGCAGTGATCATAAACATATAGCCAGTCTCTGATATTTGAACCGTTACCATAGATTGGAATTTTTTCGTCATTTTTTAATTTTGATATAAAAAACGGTATAAGTTTTTCGGGATATTGGTAAGGTCCAAAGTTGTTTGAGCATCTCGTAATTATAACAGGTAACTCATAAGTTTTATAAAAGGCTCTGACAGACAGGTCAGCACCTGCTTTACTTGCAGAGTATGGACTATTTGGCCTGAGTGGAGAATCTTCCGTAAAATAGCTTGTCTTATCATCTAATGAACCGTATACTTCATCAGTAGAAATTTGTATGTAGCGCTCAATATTGCTTGACTTTGCCGCATTCAACAGCGTTAATGTCCCTTTTATATTAGTTTCATAAAAAATATCCGGATTTTTAATAGAATTATCTACATGTGATTCTGCAGCAAAATTCACAATATAATCAACGTCCTTGACCAATTTGTTAACAAGATTGCTGTCGCAAATATTACCGTGAATGAATTTATAATTAGGATTGATTTCAATATCTTTTAAGTTATTTAAATTACCGCAATAAGTTAGTGCATCCAGGTTAGTCACTTGATAATTCGGATATTTTTTTAAAATATGCTTAATAAAGCAGCTTCCTATAAAGCCAGCTCCTCCTGTTACAAGAAGCTTCATTTGATTTCCTCCAAGTTAATATTTTCAATACAAGGCAGTGATTTGTCTTTTTCAGATAAAACAGGGACAAAATCAATCCCCCAATCTATATTTAATGTTTTATCATTCCAAATAATTCCTCTTTCAGAATTTTGTGAATATTCTGAATCTGTTTTGTAAATAATTTCTGCGCTATCCGAAAGAGTTACAAAACCATGTGCAAAACCTTTAGGTATAAATAACATCCGGTTATTTTCTTCGCTCAAAACTATTTTTAGATACTGTTTAAAAGTAGGAGAATCTTTTCTTATATCTACAGCAACATCAACAATTTTACCTTTTATACATTTTATAAGCTTTGCCTGTTCATTAGGAAAAGCCTGATAATGCAGGCCTCTAAGAGTTCTGTAATTAGATATCGAATAATTATCTTGCACAAAATTATTTAGGATACCATTATTAATAAATTCAGATTTTTTATAATTTTCCATAAAGAAACCGCGATTGTCCTTAAAAACACTTGGAATAATCACTACAACATCCCTAATGTATTGTTTTTTAAACGTAAATGGCATATTCAAATTTTACCATGAAATTATTTTCTTGACACTCAAATATGTTCTTGATAATATTGACCTTGTGGTTAGTCCACAAGCCGAAGCAATTTAATAATATGCGCTTGTAGCTCAGCAGGTAGAGCACTCCCCTTTTAAGGGATAGGTCG
>CAMZGT010000021.1 GCA_947306495.1 uncultured Acinetobacter sp. | reverse complement strand
TCGTAGGTAAACCACCCGTTCCCATCCCGAACACGGTCGTAAAGACCTACAGAGGCGAAAATACTTGGGGGGCCACCCCCTGGGAAGATAGCACGCTGCCAAGATCTATTTTAAAAGAAAAAGAAATCGGTTGGATAATCGGTTTCTTTTTTTTAGTTGTAAACCACCCTTCCTCTCAGGAAAACGTGACATTTAGTCACCTTTTCCTTCGGCAGAGTCATCCCGTTCTTAGATTTTGCTTCACACTGCGTTGTCACTCACTTCATTTTGCTCACGCAAAATTGTCGTTCGTTCAACTCCGTGCTACTTCGGCGTTCCGTTCGCTTACGCTTCACTTCAGCCTACGCAAAATCCGCAACACAGTCGTAAAGACCTACAGAGGCGAAAATACTTGGGGGGCCACCTCCCGGGAAGATAGCTAGTTGCCAACATCTATTTTAAATAAAGAGTCAAATTGATGGATTTCAATTTGACTCTTTTTGTTTGCAAAAAATATTTTAGAACTTTTTATATATGTATAATAATTAATAAAGGATTATACATAAATAAGGAGGCTTGGAATAGAGACCTTTTGAAGACATTAGAGCGTTCAAATTATTTAAAGATATTGATAATAAGTATCCTGAAGCTTTTATGAAATATTCAAAATCGAATATGACAGAGTTTTATATTGTATATGACGAACCTGATTATTTAGCGTCTTTAATAATTGGACTAGCTAAGGATAAGGTATGCTTGCTCAGAATGAATAGTCTTACTTCTGAAGGTGCTGATATTGCATTGAATGGACACGTTTCACAATTATCATTAGAAGAAGTCGAAAAAACTTAAGAAGTAGAAAAACTTAATTATTATGTTGAAATAAATCCTGTAAAAAAACAGAATCCAATTATTGCATTTTTAAAAAAATATTTGGTTAATGCTTGTTAATAAAAAAAAGGGATAAGGATTTATCCCTTGGAATTAAGAATAGCTGGAAGTATGAAAAAGATTTAATAATTATATTTAATCAAATAAAGCTATTAGAGCTATTCTCCAACTTTACAATTTAGTATTATCCAGCTAGACAAAAAAGTGGCGGCATTAGAATAATGCCGCCACTTTTTCATATCTTAAAATAATTACTTTATTCTAAAAGTTACATTGGCAACAGCCGTAACTTTTTTATCAATAGTAGAAGTATCGTTAATACCCATATCAGAAACATTTGTTGAATCTACAGGAGTAATTTGATAAACACCCATTCTTACGGCAGAAATCTTTCCGACTCTGTTATGAGAAGGTTTAAGCATAGACTCTGCCCTATTTCTTGCGTCTTTTGAAGCTTTTTCTAACAAAGTTACCTTTAAGTCTGGCAGTTTTGAATAATCATATGACGGAGTACTTGGATTAATAACGATTCCGTTATTAATTAACCCTGTTATATCGGTTGAAATATCTTTTATCAACTCAACATCATCTGCAGCTATAGATATAGTTTGATTAAAGTTGTAGTGGTCAACTTCATTTGTAGAGTACCCTCTTGCATCATTTTTGTAAATTGGGTACATATTAGGTGTTCTAATTTCTATTTTTTCTATTTTCTTATCTTTCAAATATCTTTGAACAGTTTTTATTTGCTCTTGTGCAACTTTGTATGCTTCTTGCCTGGTTGCTCTTTTTACTTCTAATTCAAAATCAAGTGTGCCTTTATCTGATTTAACAATTTCGTATGCTGAACCTGTTACTGAAATTTCGTTTTTGGCAATTGTGGATGAAACCATTTTGGTTGATACAACAAGAGCCAACCCGATTAGAATTCCTAATGAAATAACCTGTAACTTTTCAATTCTTTCTAACATATTATCTCCTTTTCAATTTTCTATTTTTTATTTGCCAAGCCGGCAATCTCAATACAAAATCAAATAATTTACCCCTATACGTTTCCTGTAGAGCTGTTTTTATCATCTTCAAGCTGTTTAAGCTGTTTGGCATCAACTTTTTCATCAGATGCTGAGTAATTATTAAGTCTGTTATCTTCAATATCAACGTTAACGTCTGCATCAACCATTTCTATTTCTTCTTTAGTAAATTCTTTAATTTTTCCGTCCTCAAATTTAACAGAAACAGCGTTGTTTAGAAATTGAATTAAGCAAACTTTGCCAAGACCTATCGGAGTCATAACTGTTGAACCAACCGGGGGCATTCCTTTTGCAGCCTCCAAATAGTTAGGGTATTCATAAGTCAGACAGCACAATAATCTTCCGCAAGTACCTGAGATTTTGGAAGGTGTGATTGGCATACCTTGGTCTTTTGCAAGTTTAACGTTTATGGATTCAAATTTTCTAAGGCAAGACGAGCAGCAGAATGGCTTTCCGCAAGCCCCGCAACCATCCATGATAGATGATTCATCACGAACGCCAATGTGCCTTAAATCTATTCTCATTCGTTTAAAGACTTGTGTTAAATCTTTTAAAAGTTCACGGAAATCGACTCTTTCAGGTGCTGTGTAATAAAAAGATATTTTTCTTTTATCAAAAGTTATACGGCACTGAACAAGGTTCATAACCAAATTGTGTTTTTGTACAAGCTCTTTACATTTGAAGAAAGAAGTCACTTCATCTTTTCTAATTTCTTCGTAAATCATCATGTCTTCTTGAGTCATAACCCTGATAAAATCAAAAGCTTGTGGTGTTTTATTTGATTTATCATACAATTTTGCTATCTCAGAATTTACTAGGAAAGTCTTAAGTACTTCTTCCCCTTTTTCTGTTCTGGCTAAAACAAGTGCACCATTTTCTATTTCCGTATTTTCAGGACACTTTAGAGGTACAAATACATTTTTAAGATATTTAACAGCATACTTTATCATATGTTTCTTCTTTCTTAAGTTTTCTGTTCATAAGTTTTGATAATATTTCACTCGGAGTAATATCAGTATATACAGCTTCATAAATTGCACTGGAGACAGGGACTTCTATTTCAAGTTTTTTAGCAAGATCGCAAACGGCTTTTGAAGTTTTGACCCCTTCTGCAACAGAACCGAGCTCTGATAGTATATCATCAATTTTTTTCCCTTTGCCAAGCATTGAGCCTACAGTGTAGTTACGTGACATTGGACTTGAGCAAGTGGCAATAAGATCACCCATTCCGGAAAGCCCATACAAAGTAGAAGGGTTTGCACCTAATCTGACAGAAAGTCTTACGATTTCCGCCATACCTCTGGTAAGAAGCGAGCCCATGCAATTATCACCAAGGTTCATTGAATGAGCAAACCCTGAAGCGATTGCAACAACGTTTTTAAGACTACCTCCCAGTTCCACTCCAATTACATCAGTATTTGTATACAAGCGGAATTTATTTGGTACATTTAAAGCCTTTTGAACAAATTCTGCTACTTCTAGATTCTCACAAGCTACTGATGCTGCAGTTGGTTTACCCATTAGTACTTCTTTAGCTAATGTAGGACCGGACAATATAACAACCTTTTGGTTAGGAAGAACATCTTTGATTACTTCAGACATTCTCATTAGGGAATTAAGTTCTAAACCTTTAGATGCATTAACAAGCGGGGTATTCGGATTAATTCCTGCATTCTTTAATTGTTCACAAACAGGTCTAACTCCGCCAGTAGCGACGACAGAAAGGATTATATCTGCGTTTTTAATTGCGGATTTCAAGTCAGAAGTTATAATAACTTTTTTGTCCAACTGAACTTCCAGTGGTTTTGAGCAATGTTTATTTATTACTAAATCATCATTAAGGTCTCTTTCCCTGCCCCAAACTGTTATTTCGTCAAAATTATCATTCATTAACCAAGCTAATGTAAGTCCCCAACAACCCGGACCAAGTACTGTTAATTTCATATAGCATCCCCTTTTATAACTTAATATGACTATATTATACAATAAATTAATGTCTTAAAAAATCAATGTAAAAAAATGTAACAAAAAGGGAATTTCTTAGCTGTAAAAGTTCAAATTTTAAAGATACAATCTTTTTGATATTATCAATTAATGCGCATTTGCAAAGCTTTTAAGTGTTTTTCTAAGTACTCCGCAATTGCGTTTTAGAACTTCGTTTGCTTTATCCTTTGATAACTTGCATTTTAGCATTATAATAGCAGTTTTAACTTTCCAATCTGAATCCAGAAGAGTTTGAAGCGCTTTTGCATGATCGACTTCCGCAATTTCAGATACAATTCTAATTGCTCTGTCTTTAAGCTTTTCATTAGTCGGCATTAAATCTATCATAAAGTTTTCATAAGTTTTGCCTATTTTAATCATTGCTCCGGTTGAAAGCATGTTCAGAACCATTTTTTGAACAGTACCCGCTTTCATTCTGCTTGAGCCTGCAATAACTTCCGGTCCTACTTCAACACAAATACCGAGCCCGGCATCTTCTAATATTGCGGCGTCGTGATTACAAGTAAATGCAATAGTCTTGCAGTTAGCTTTTTCAGCTTGAGCAAGAACACCAAGTAAATATTTCGGATTCCCGCTTGCGGAGATTGCAACACAAACATCTTTATCTGTTAAAATCTGAGCATCTTTCATTCCATCTTCAAAATTATCCTCAGCTCCTTCAACAGCAAGTCTTATGGCATTATCTCCACCCGCAATAATTCCTTGTACCATATCAGATGAAACTCCAAATGTAGGCGGACATTCTGATGCATCCAATATACCGATTCTTCCGGAAGTACCTGCTCCAAAATAAAATAATCTTCCTCCTAATAGAAACTGTTTTGCAATAATATCAACTGCTTTAGCAATATTAGGGGTTTCATCTTCAATAGCCAGTGCGACTAATTTGTCTTCCTCATTAATCTTGCGGACAATATCTATTGTTGATAGTAAGTCAATGTTTTTAGTATTTTCGTTACGATACTCTGTAATAACTTCTGACATAGCACACACTCCTTTATAGTACAGGTATTTTGATGACTAGACTGAATTGAAAAATGAAGTCACCAAAAAATTTTACTACACACGTTGTAATAAATTTGCCATTTCAATTGCAGATTTAGCAGCATCTGAACCTTTGTTGCCTGCTTTGGTACCGGCTCTTTCTATAGCCTGTTCAATATTATCAGTTGTGATAACGCCGAATATTACAGGAACTTCTGTTTCAAGTCCTACAGATGCCACACCTTTAGAAACTTCTGCACATACGTAATCATAGTGAGAAGTTGAACCCTTAATTACAGCTCCTAGTGCAATAATGGCACTGTATTTACCGCTTTTTGCACATTTTTTTGCTATGAGAGGAATTTCAAATGCTCCGGGACACCAAACAACATCTATATTTGATTCATTAACCCCATGACGTTTCAATTCATCTAATGCTCCTGATAATAACTTTGCTGATATAAATTCATTGAAACGAGAAACAACGATGCAGAATTTTTCATTTGTAACAGTTAATAAACCTTCAATAATACTCAATTTTCTTCTCCTTAAAACTATATACATATTATACATGAAATTTAATTAAAAATCTAAAAAGATTAAGAGTTTTTTACATTTAATCGTATTTATGGTATATTCACAATGTATAGGAAGAAGGTAAAAATGAGTTTGAATGTATATTTAGGGATAGATGTCGGTTCTGTTACAACAAAACTGGCTCTTGTTGATGAAAAAGGTAAATACATTGATTCGTATATGCTCAAAACGGCTGGAAAACCTGTAGATGCGGTACAAGACGGATTAAGACATGTTATAAACCAAGCAGTGAGCGAATACTCTGTGCAAGGAGTCGGAACAACCGGTTCCGGTAGAAATCTTGCAGGTGCTTTAGTTGGCGCTGATGTGGTAAAAAATGAAATAACTGCTCATGCAGTTGCTGCAAGTACCAATATTCCAGGAGTTCAAACCATTTTAGAAATTGGTGGACAAGATTCGAAAATAATAATTCTAAGAGATGGTATTGTTACCGATTTTGCTATGAATACAGTTTGTGCAGCAGGTACGGGAAGCTTTCTAGATCATCAGGCTCAAAGACTGAATGTGCCTATTGAAAAGTTTGGTGAAACAGCACTAAAATCAGATAATCCAGCGCGTATTGCAGGACGTTGCGGAGTATTTGCAGAATCAGATTTGATACACAAACAGCAGCTGGGTTATCCGGTTGAAGACTTGTTGTATGGCTTGTGTCAAGCTCTTGTTCGCAACTATTTGAGCAATTTAGCGCTAGGTAAAGAACTATTGCCAGTGTTTTCTTTCCAAGGCGGTGTTGCTTCGAATACAGGCATGGTTAAAGCTTTTGAAGAAGCCCTTAATGAAAAAGTTATTGTTCCTGAACATCACCAAACAATGGGTGCGATCGGAGCAGCTTTGCTTGCTATGGAGAATCACCAATATACTGAGACTCCGACCAAATTTAAAGGTTGGGAAGTTGGTAATATGAATTTCCAATCAGTCACTTGTCAGTGTACTGGCTGTTCAAATAACTGTGAAGTTATTACTATTTTGGAAGGTTCCGAACCTGTAGGACATGTTCAAAAAATCGGTGACATAAAGGGGAATATCATAGCACGTTGGGGCGGAACTTGCGGAAGATGGGATATTGGTTAATTTTCTTACTGTAAGAGGATATTATATATGACAATCAAACTTAAAAATTTTGAAATTGGCGGAGATAAACTTACAATTTTGGCCGGGCCTTGCGCTGTAGAATCTATTGAAATTATGAGGGAAACTGCTAAAATTTTGAAAGATGTTTGCGCTCGGTTAAATATTAATTATGTATTTAAATGCTCATATGATAAGGCGAATCGTTCCTCAATAAATTCATATCGCGGTTTAGGTATGGAAAAAGGTTTGGAATATTTGGCTCAAATAAAGAAAGAATTTGAGGTTCCGATAGTTACTGATATTCACACTCCAGAGCAAGCTGAAATTGCAGCAGAAGTTGCAGATATACTTCAAATTCCCGCTTTTTTGTGCAGGCAAACTGATTTACTTGTGGCTGCAGCTAAAACGGGAAAAATTGTTAATATTAAAAAAGGACAATTCCTTGCACCTCAGCAGATGAAATCATTGGTAAAAAAAGTCGAAGATAGTGGAAACCACCAAATTCTGCTAACTGATAGAGGAGCTACATTCGGATACAATAATCTTGTTTCTGATTTCAGAGCAATTCCTATAATGAAGGAATTCGGATATCCTGTCGTATTTGATGCAACGCATAGTGTTCAAATGCCCGGTTCTAACGGTGATTCAACCGGTGGGGACAGAAGATTTGTTCCTGTTCTGGCAAATTGTGCGATGGCAGCAGGAGCGGATGTCCTATTTTTTGAAATTCACCCTAATCCCGAAAAAGCACTTTGTGACGGACCAAATATGCTATATTTAAAAGATGCTGAATCAGTATTTGAAAAATGTAAAGCTATATTCGAATTGATAAGAAATTAAACTTTTTTTCTTTGTTTCTCTTTAAAAGTTTTGTCAATATCTTTTTTCATTTTTATTGCAAGATAGAGCTGCTCACCTAATATTCGTGAGCCGTTAAAAGTGTCTGGATAGGCCTTTGGATTTTGCTCAATTTTTTTGTCTTTTTTGTTTTTTTGAATCTTTTCCTGTTCATTTTTGGATATGGTTAAAAATTTAGTAGATACTGTATTTTCTGTTTTTGCATCTCTAAGTTCAAGTTCATGAAGTTTTGCTTTGTCAATACTTTTTACTCCGGTACCTGTTATACCGTATTGGTAATATAATCTACGCAATATTTCTTCTTCCTCTGCGTCAATACCCAAAGAAATACAACGAGCCATACTGTAATTAGTATCTATTTTGTTGACTGACACTTCTAACACTCCTATTGTCCGGTAATATTTATATCGGCAAAAATATTAAAAACTTTAGCGTTTTTAAAATATTTGTTACAATTATTAATATTCTGCTTTAGCGTTTGGAAGCAATATGATAGAATGGAAGAATGATAAAAAAGGTTTGCAAATCTGAAAAAGGCTTATGTGGTGAAATAACTATTCCTGCTGATAAATCTATATCTCATAGATCAGTGATGTTTTCTTCTATTGCTAAGGGAAAATGTAACATAACAAATTTTTCAAGCGGGGCGGATTGCAGGTCTACGTTAAAACTTTTTCAAGCATTAGGTGCTGATATTGAGTACATAGATGAAAAAACGCTGTCGGTATTATCCTTTGGTAATCTTGAAAAACCTAACACGGAACTTGATGCAGGTAATTCCGGGACAACGATGCGTCTTGTGTCAGGAATTCTTGCCGGACAGAATTTTGACTCAACAATCGTAGGAGATGAAAGTCTTTCAAAACGTCCAATGAAGCGAATAATAGAACCATTAACGCTGATGGGAGCAGAAATAGATTCAGCGGAAGGACATGCGCCATTAAAAATTTACGGAAGGCATTTAAAAGGTATTATATACCCATCTGAACTTGCTAGTGCTCAAGTTAAGTCTTGTGTATTGTTAGCGGGACTTTTCGCTGACGGAGAAACAACTTTTGTAGAACCACATCCTTCCAGAAACCATACAGAGCTTATGTTGGATTATTTAGGCGCAGATATTGTGGCGGAAGGTAATAGTGTAAGTATTTGGCGTTCAGAATTAGAAGCTAAAGATATAGAGATTGTGGGTGATATTTCTTCTGCGGCATTCTTTATTACAGCAGGTCTTATTATACCAAATTCTGATTTTGTTATAAGAAATGTAGGTATAAACCCGACCCGTTCAGGCATTATAGATGTTGTTAAAAGAATGGGTGGAGGTATTGATGTCCAAAATGAAAGAATTGTATCAGGAGAATTGTGTGCTGATATTAATGTTAAATATAATGATTCTTTAAAAGGATGTATTATAGAAGGTGATGATATTCCAAGATTAATTGATGAGTTACCTGTAATAGCTGTTTTGGCTTCTCAAGCAGAAGGACAGACTATTGTTAAAAATGCGGAGGATCTTCGTAACAAAGAATCTGACAGGATAAAATGTCTGGTTTCAGAGTTAATAAAAGTAGGTGTTAATATAAAAGAAACTGATGACGGTTTCGTTGTGCATGGTAAAAACATACTAATCGGAGATTCAGAGTTGGAGTGTTATCACGATCACAGACTTGCAATGAGTTATTACGTAGCAGGTTTAATTTGTGAAAAAGAGATTGGAATAAACGGCTTTGAATGGACTAATATTTCGTTTCCTGAGTTTGAATCTCTGGTATCAAAGCTATCATAATAAGTTTTTGATAACAGTGTAAGCTTTTTTTAATTTTTCATTATCATTTTTAATCGATTCAACTTTTTCATTTAAAAAATCGTACATTTCCTCTTGTGTTTTAGATTGAGAAAACTGAAATATTTCAT
Organism: uncultured Acinetobacter sp.; assembly: GCA_947306495.1. Lineage (GTDB taxonomy): Bacteria > Cyanobacteriota > Vampirovibrionia > Gastranaerophilales > Gastranaerophilaceae > CAG-196. The sequence goes on along the minus strand of CAMZGT010000021.1, from coordinate 19,426 downwards.
AAGGTTCAACCTTCAGAACTTCTATCATTTTTTCTAATGTTGCTAAGGTCATAAAACCTCTTCCTGTTTCTATGTAGCTAAGAGATGTTGTTGCAATATTTATTGCTTCTGCAAATTTTTCTTGGCTGAATCCTCTTGTTTTTCTAAGATACTGAATCCTATTTCCTAAAAGTTTGTTTAATTTATTTGTCATTTTAATATTATAAAATTATTCAATTCAAATAATAAACAGATTTAATCTATTCACTCTATAGTTTTAATCTAATTGTAATATACATTAAATAAATATAAAATCATATACAATATTTTGTACAATCTAGCCGTTTGCCTAATTGTATCGAAAAATTACTCATACTACACTAAACAGAAGGTTATATTTTATTTATAAGAGGGAAAAGATGGTAAAAGTTTCGGTCATTGTTCCGGTTTATAATGTTGAAAAATATTTGGAAAAATGTATTAATAGTTTACTTTGGCAAACTTTAAAAGATATTGAAATAATATTTATTAATGATTCTTCAACAGATTCTTCCGGCGATATTTTAGAAATGTACGCTTTATCTGATACAAGAATAAAAATAATTAATCAGTCTAATTCAGGACAATCAGCAGCAAGAAATGCAGGGATTCTGGCAGCAACGGGTGAGTTTCTCGGATTTGTTGATTCTGATGATTGGGTAGATAAAGATTATTTTGAAAAACTTTATTGGGCTGCAAAAAATAACAATTGCGAAATGGCAGTCGCCGGTTTTAAAAGATGCAAAAACGGCTCGGGAAATATAAGAAAAAGATTTAAAAAAGAAGAAATTTTTTCGGATATAAATTCTAAAATTGCAGCTGATAATCTGCCAAAAGATAATTACATATGGAATAAAATATACAATCGGGAAAGTTGGATTAAGCACAATTTTAAATTTGAAGAAGGACGTTCTTTTGAGGATGTTGCAATATTAATAAAAATAATGTATAAGCTTGGCAATATGGTTTCGGTTCCAAACACTTATTATCATTACAGGAAACGCCCTTCTTCTACGGTAACAATTAAAACTGACAAAAATGCGAGAGATTTCAGGTGGGCAAAAAAAGTGATGTATGATTTTGCCGAAGCAAATAATGTCCCTTTAGAAGAAAGAGTTGATTACAATAAAAAGGTCAACATAAAAATATTCAATGTCACAGTGCTAAAAATGTATTGCAGCAGAAAAAAGATTAAATACAAACTTTTTGGCTTTATTCCATTTATGACTCAGACAATAACTAGATAGACGTTAATTCTTCAGGTTTTGCTTGTTTTTTAAATTGCATTTCATACAATGCTCGGTATTGACCGTGTTCAATGTTCATTAACTCTTCATGTGTCCCCAGTTCAGCAAGTTCACCTTCTGTAATTACAGCAATTCTGTCTGCATTTTGAACTGTAGAAAGTCTGTGAGCAATAACAAATACTGTTTTATTTTTAATAAGATTATCTAATGCTTTTTGTACGATTGCCTCAGATTTATTATCCAAAGCAGAAGTTGCTTCATCAAGGATAACAATAGGAGAATTTTTAATCATTGCTCTTGCAATAGCAACTCGTTGCCTTTGTCCTCCGGATAAAGTTGTGCCTCTTTCTCCGATTATCGTATCTATTCCGTTTGGCAATTCCGCAATCATTTCTTGCAGATGAGCTGATTCTACTGCGCTTTGAAGTTCTTCATTCGTTGCATTAGGATTTCCCATCAGAATGTTTTCTTTAATTGAGCCTGAGAATAAGAAATTATCTTGGAATACCATAGAAATATTATTTCTAAGACTCTGCATTGTGTAATTTCTTATATCAATGCCGTCGATTGTAACAGCTCCGCTATCAACGTCATAAAAGCGCGGTATAAGATTTATAAGTGTAGACTTTCCGCCTCCGGAATTTCCTACTATTGCAAGTGTTTCATTTTTATTAACTTTTAGGTTAATGTGTTTTAGAACGGGATGTTCTTTGGTATATGAGAAACAAACATCTTTAAATTCAATGTTTCCGTTTATAGAATCAAGGGTAAGTGCATCTTTTTTGTCTTCTATTGACGGTTCAATATCAAATAATTCAAATACACGTCCCATAGCTACAAATATTGATTGTAAGCCTGTTAAAGTGTTGCCTAATGTTTTTACCGGTTTGTAAAGTAAAAGCAAAGAAGTTACAAAAGAAGCGAAACTTCCTGCTGTCATATTTCCTGTAGTTATCAAATGAGTACCGTACCCCAAAACTATTGCTATACCGAAAGATGCAATTAGATACATTAATGGTGACATCCAGCCGGAACGTTTTACTAAAGACATGTTGTTAGCAAATGCTATCCAAATTTGTGTAATAAATTCATTTTTTTGCCTTTCTTCCAGACCGTATGCTCTCATAACCTTATTACCGGAATATGTTTCATTAAAGTTAGTTATTATATTACCTCCGACAATCATGTTTTTGTTAGAGGTCATTTTAACTCTTTTTCTTATAAGTGCTACAGGAATAAATGCTATGCAAAGTACCAAAACACCTATACAAGCAAGTTTCCATGAGCTGTATAGCATAACACCTATTAAACTCAAAGCTCCAAATAAACTTGTTACAAGAGTTTTAATGTTGCTAACAATGCCGGAAGAAGCTGTATCTGGATCGCCTAAATACCGTGTCAGAATCACACCGGACGAATTCTCATCGTAAAAAGATGTGTCCATGTGAACAAGCTTGTTAAATAATGCAATTTTGACAGAGTTTGTTATTTTTTGGCTCGTCCAATCAGTTAAATAGCTGTTAAAGTATCTTAAAACACCTTGAATAGCGGCAAACAAAACAACTCCAAATGGAATAGCCATAGCCATATCAGACCAACTTACCGAATATGTGTTTCCAAAAAGGTTAAACATCCAATCTTTTTGTCCAACGACATAATCCATGTATGGTTTAAGCGAGAACGCTACAATGCCATCCAAAGCTCCTACCGGAATTGCTACTAAAAACCCTAGAAAAACCCTTCCTAAAAATGGTTTAATGTAAGGGAAAATTCTGCTAAGTAACCATCCGTATTTAAAAGAATTTTGAGCTGTAGTTGTTGTAAGTTTCATGTTCTCTCCTGAAATTACCTAATCATATTACTAAGACAATGATACCACGAATATATAGTTGCTTAATAATAATTTAATTTATTGAATAAAAACAAAATATAGGACTTTACAATAAAATATGTTTCGTATAGTATAGACAAGTAAACCAATTAAATCATATGGAGGAATGCCAGAGCGGTTGATTGGAGCGGTCTTGAAAACCGTCGTACGTGCGAGCGTACCTAGGGTTCGAATCCCTATTCCTCCTCCATTTAAAGTCACCTGCAGGTGACTTTTGTATTTTTTGTACCATTTGTGTATGTATTTTTTTACCTTTTAACAGGCCATTTGGTGGGTGTATTACCTTTTAACAGGACATTTGCTCGGAAGGGGTAAATAATTTTAGTTGGCAAGATAGCTAATTTTAGTAAATTATAGCAATTTTGTAAGGTCGGAAATCGAGTGACTCAAAGTACCTCAAAAGTCCGTCAAAAGTCCTTAAATTTCCAATTTTAGGATTTTGAATGGGTAAGTATATGCCTCAAATACTTATAGAACCTAAATTCACACGAAAGAACAAAAATAGGTAATTTGAATATTTGGTACGTATAAATGCACACTACTTGCTGCTTATTATTGTAAATATAATTCAATTAAGGTCTAACCTTATAACATAAAGTCTTAAATTTCTTTAACCCATTTTTATCAAGCAAATTGTACTTTTCAAACAGTTTATGGTGATATACGCTATCAACTAGATATTGCAAATCAGTTCCGAAATAGCCATTTCCCCCATTATCAGACATTACAGAACTTTTCATAATATTTTTCATTTCTTTATCAGTTAATTGTTCTGCCAACAAATCTCTTAACTTAAAAAAGTCAGCATGTAATCCAGCCCCTCTACTGTAATTTGAAGGTGTTTTTGTTTTTGACATCATTTTGTTATAATCAGAAACAAAAGCAGAATCTTTAACAAGTTGAGTTCCCTGAAACATATCTCTAAAAACAACAGAATCAATACAATGCTGCATGTCTACAACTTTAGCATAATCTGGTAATAATTTAGCTTTTATGTCATTTAATTCTGTTTGGGTTTTATCAACCATAACTTCTTCTAGTAAGCTTTCCCTGCTTTCCCAACATTCCAATGCTGATTTATTATCACACGAAACAGGTAATAAGGAAGTTACACCAAAAACAACACCATTTATAATTCCTTTTATATTCATAAATTTAACCACCACACCCTTTTATTCATGTTCATAATAATATAAAAACTAGTAAAAATAAAATATCCCAGAAGGTAGATGCAGATTTTTTCACAAAATATTCGCAAACTTTCTGTTTTTTCTTCTCAAACCAACTGTTCTTATACATAAATCCAGCTTTTTGCCGATTTAATAAGGTCGTAAAGGACTTGTCCTTTATATTTTTTCAGGCCATTTGGTGGGTGTATTACCTTTTAACAGGACATTTGCTCGGAAGGGGTAAATAATTTTAGTTGGCAAGATAGCTAATTTTAGTAAATTATAGCAATTTTGTAAGGTCGGAAATCGAGTGACTCAAAGTACCTCAAAAGTCCGTCAAAAGTCCTCAAAATTCCTTTTTTGGAAATTTGAAGGAGTAAAAATTAGCCTCAAATACAAATAAACCCTAAATCACACAATAGGACAAAATAGATAATTTGAATAATTATGATTTTGATTTTATTAATTTTACCATTTTTTCTACTTCGCTTTGTATAACTTTTTCGTCTGTGTATATAATTGCATCAAGTTCGCCATCACACTTATTTTTAAAATTTTCAATAATTTTACTATCAATTCCCACTTCTTTTGATTTATTACATAGAGAATTAATGATATAGGATATTATATAACGCTTCTGTCTTCCATTACCCCATCCAAAATAAGCTTTATCACATTTTTCTATTAAAGTAGGAAATTGCTCTAATATATCAACCACAATATCGCTATCTATTTTGCAAACTGACATAAACAGTTCTTTTTTATCATTATTTTTGTAAGCATTATTTAGCATTTCTATTGTATTATTTTTCTTATCATTGATTTCTCTTTGTTTTTCTGCATTTTTTGCAGCTAATTCCTGCTGTTGCTTTTTCTCTTCTTCTGCTTTCTTTACTTCCTGTTCCTGATCATATTTTTTCCATCTTTCTCTGTGAGTTTGTCTTAATTGTTCAAAATATTTTTTATAGTCTTTTTGATAATTTTTAGGAAGTAAGCCATTTATAATGGTTTCTGTTTTTGTATCTTTGCAAGAAAGATTTATTGTATATATATGTTCTAAAAAAATCTTCCAAGGAATCTTAATATCATAATTTGAGATATATGGATTTATTAGAGTTACTTCTTTTCCATACTGAAAATCTTTTATTGCATATGCGTGATGTCCGTGTATATAATCATTTGTGTTTTCATCTCCATAACCACCAATTTCGAAATCAAATGAACAAACTGCAGAAATATTCTTTTTATTATCAGACATTAATTTTAACAACTGTAATTTATTATTTTTCATGCTTGGCACATCAAAACATACTTCTTTTGTTTTAATACCTAATAATTCTGATATTGGATACTGATCAAATTCATCTGTAGTAACACCCAAATATATAAATGAACGATATTGACCACCATCTTTCTGTATATCTTCATCTTTTCCAGCTCTTTTGGCAACCCCCAACCTTACCATTTCTCTAAATGTTTGTTCTGTTGCGAGTTCAAAAGCTATCATATCATCATCACCATCAGAATAGTTTCCGCTCCTCCGTGCTTCATCTATTTGATATGCTGTAATATGAATCTCTTTTTGTTTTAGTGGCGAACCTTTAAATTTTATAGTTACACCTCCGCTACCCTCTTCATCAGGTACTATTGCGTCATGAATTGCTTTTCTTCCCCAATCTTTATAACTTAAAGCATTTATGTCTGACAATAACCAACAATCACCTTGTTTTGTAGATTGAAAAGTGTGTTCAATTTTTCTGTTAAAATTTGATTTCGGCTTTGTTTTTGTTTTAGTAAAATTTCCCCCCAGAATTTCGGTCATACTAAAGTTATTATTGTTAGGTTTAAAAAAATCATTGTCTAATAAAAATAAACTTACTCCTGATTTAATTTTGTTTGCAACATCAAATGTAATAACACCATCATCTAGCATAAGTTCTACAATAGCATCCCTTGTATATAGTGGATATCTTTGCTGATATTGATAAAATAGTGCTTGAATTTCGCCAGCCATATCAAAACCTCTTATCTTACAATTTATATATCGACATATTGTGAAAAAACTTTAATAAATTTGGATAAATTGTTACATTTGGAGAATAATTGTTACAATCGGAGATTGAGAATTACGCAACATGTGTTATAATAATAGTGTCGGTACTTTATGTATCTGATAAGCTGGACAAGTCGTAAAGGACTTGTCCTTCTAATATGATTCTATCTGCTTGTTTTTTGTTTAATTTGTGATTAGTTACATAGAAACTTCCGTCTGATTTGACTTTTACAACCTGCAAGTGCGGTTTTACATTGTCATTATCAACAAATAATTTGATGTAATAGTTATAAACACCACTTTTAACAATAATATTTGGTTCTTGCATTGTTCTAATTGCTCTGTTCAAATGTCTTTTTCTATGTGGGTCATTGTCATTAATTAAGTGTTCAACATGGTTTTTGTAAATAATAATTTCATCAATTGGAGTTTTAATCCTAATACCCTTATCTTTTATTTCCAAATATTCAAGTGCATCATCTACTGTGTTCCCATTCCAATCTTGTGGTGCTGGTTCTAATAGATTTAAACTTTTATGTACAGCAACAAAATTGTTATATACATTATTTGAAACTAGATATTTTTCTGTTGATAGAATTAAAACTCTTTCCATACAATAATTCTAGCATAAAATTGATTTTCGTGGGTTCGGATTCCACAATCTCAAAATAGGTGTTCAAAGAGGTCAAACCGACTGTTATTTTACATGTATTTTATTGAGTAGTTTGGTCGGAAGTGTATTTTTTTGACCAGTTTCAGAAATTCGGTCAGTTTGATAATTTCGGAAAGTTGGCGAGTTTACGGCATTTGAGGGGTCGGAAATTATCAAACTACTCGATAACCAAAGTGGCGAAAACGGATTTTTGATGGTTTGGCGGTTAGATTGATAATTTCGGCAACGTAGTTATTTAAGTCAATAAAAACAGAATTTTTAGGTGTTTACTAAATCATAGCGAGTAGTTTGATAATTTCGGCAATGACCACTTTGGAATTTTTGATAAATTTTCTATAAATATTCCGTTTATATTTACCATTTTTCTGCCGGCATGGTAACCCCCTGTTTTTACTCGTTTTTTATCTTTACAACGGCTGATATTTATATATAATAATATTTATATTAAGGAAAGGAGTTTTATTATGAACAGAGAAGAATTAATTTCAGAAATTTCAAAGAAGACAAAAGTTTCTAAAAAGGATGCTGGCTTGATTTTATCAGCAACTATTGAAACTATTGAAAAATCAGTTAAGAAAGGTGACAAAGTAACTCTTGTTGGTTTTGGTACTTTCTCTAAAAAGCACAGAGAAGCAAGAAAAGGCAGAAACCCACAAACAGGAAAAGAATTAAAGATTGCTGCTAAAAATGTTCCGGCATTTTCAGCAGGAAAAGCTTTCAAAACTTTACTTTCAAAGTAAATCTTTTTCATACTTAAAAGCCGGTGGTTTTATGCCATCGGCTTTTTATTTTGCGAAATTTTGAATGATACGAAACCGACACAATGGTCGGAATTGGAGTTCCATTGTGCTGCACAACGAGTTAATGTGTTAGTACGATGAATGACGATTTTTATGTAAATATTAATGACGTAGCAAAAGCAAAAGGTTTAACAAGTACCCGTGCTTTGCGTTTGGAAATCAATAAAATAAACAGTAAATACATTGCCCGAAAAGTAAAAGTGAATGGTGGCGAATCGTATGAGATTTTATATTCCTCATTAGAATCATTTGTCCAAGAAGCTTTGATGAAAGATGAAAAAATCTCAACGGCACTTGTTCCGGTAAATTATCAGCCACCGAGTTTTGAATCAGAGAGTGCTAAACTAACGGCTCTTGCAAGATACGATATTGTTAAAGCTGCTCTTTATTTCAGAACTAAATATAAAACTAAAAAGGAAGCAGATGCATTATTTTTACAGCTTTTTAATATGGGAGAATATCTTCCGAAACTTCACAGCTTTGTCGGTAACATCTCAATCGGCACTTTGTATCGTTGGATGAAAACTTACAAAGAAAAAGGAACGGCAGAAGCTTTAGCACCGAATTATAAATATGTAAAAACTTTTGAGAGAGCAACTATTTTAGATGAAACGATGCAAACTGTATTATTAAAATTATTATTGCATCACAATAAATTTAAATTCGGCAAAGCTATAAAACTTGCAAAAGCATATTTAAGAGCGAAGTGTGGTTACGATGAACTTCCCTGCGATCTTACTTTTAAAAGATTCGGGGAAAACTTTAGAGATACTCATTTTGATGTGTGGACTTACGCAAGAGAGGGAGAGAAAGCATATCACGATAAAGCTGAAGCATATATAGAAAGAGATATTTCATTAATAGATGTCGGGGATGTGCTAGTCGCAGATGGTCACGTTCTCAACTTCTTGGTTCAAGACCCAATGACAGGCAAACCGGCTAGAGCAACTCTGGTCGGTTTTTTAGATTGGAAATCATCAGCGTTAGTCGGATACGAGATTATGATGACAGAAAACACGCAATGTATTGCATCTGCTTTACGAAACGCAATTCTTAATCTTGGTATTATTCCGAAAGTTGTTTATCAAGATAACGGAAAAGGATTCAAAGCGAAGTTTTTTCAAAACTGTGATTTTGAGGAGGAGGGCTTTAACGGAGTGTATGCTAATCTTGGCATTCGCTCCGTTTTTGCTAAACCTTACAATGCGAGAGCAAAAGTTATTGAACGATTCTTTTTAGAATTTCAAGAAGAATTGGAAAAAGGAATGCCGAGTTATATCGGCACATCAATAGAAGATAAACCTGCGTGGATGAAACGTGGCGAACATTTACATAGAAAGTTCCATGAGCAGATAACCAAAGGATATGTTCCGACTATTAATGAGGCAATTCAATATATAAATGGTTGGTTAGAATTTCATAATTCACAAGCTTGTCCGCACGATAAAAAAATGACGATTAATGAGTGTTTAAGAAGTGTTCAAAAACAAAACATTCCGATTACACTTTTAAACGATTTGATGATGGAAACAAAAGAGAGGACGATTAATAAACATGGAATTACGTTCTTAAATGTACATTACAGGAATGATTTACTGCTCGGACTTCGGGATAAAGTAAACATACGATACAGCTTGTTTGATTTATCGAAAATATATGTTTACTCCACAAGAGGCGAATATTTATGCGAGGCGGAAAGAGTTGTTAAGACACATCCGATGGCAAATGTTTTGGGAAGTGTTAAGGATATGGAAGAATACAAACAGCAATATATCAAGCAGCAACAGCATAAAAAAAGAGTTGAAAAAATCGTTAAACAAATATACCCTGCTGAAGACTTACAATTTCTAGAAATAAAACGGGACAACCCTCCGCTTGAGATTGAGGAATTTAAACCGAATAAGTCGAAACGTGAACGGAAACTTACCCCAAGAGAACAACAAATGAACAAGCCGTTATTTGAGAATAATTATCAGAAATACGAATGGCTGATTAAAAACGGATGCACAAATCGAGAGGACAGGGAATGGCTTGCTGACTACATTTTGAGTGATGAGTACCAAAATATATATGGAGACGAACTATGAAAAAGACATTTATTAAAACAAAAAACGTGAAAAACTTTGTAGCACTAATGGAAGAGCTGAAGAATCTGCCACCTAATATGTCAAAGATAGCTTTAGTTTATGGCGAGTACGGACTCGGAAAAACACAGACGATTCAATGGTGGGCAGCAAGAAATGATGCTGTATATGTTAGGGCAGCAAGAGGAATGACTGAATCGTGGCTATTATCAAAAATGGCTGAAGATTTGGATATTATACCAAGTTGGCATTCGCAGTCAAATTATGAATACATAGAAAAATCATTACTGAAAAATCCGAAAGTAATAATAGTTGATGAAGTCGATTATTTATTAAAGCAAAATATTATTGAAATTTTGAGAGATTTACACGACACAACAAAGTGTCCTCTTGTATTAGTCGGTATGGAAAACATAGAGCGAAGATTATCCGCACTTCCTCATTTGTGTGACAGGATTTACAAGAGTTACAAGTTTACAAGATTTGATGCAGAAGACATTAAATTAATTCTACAGCAACTTTCAGAATTATCATTTACACCTGATGGAATTGAATATCTTGTAACACGAGAAAATCAGTTCCGGCAGATAATTAAACTCGTTAATCGAATAGAAAATCTTGCGAATACAAATCAAATCAAAATATTAGACGAAGATACATTGAAAGGACTTTTAAATGAGCGACCAAATCTTAAAGTTATGCCGTAGACTTAACAAATTTACTTTTGATGAAATCCTGTTAATTTCAGAGGTTGATTCCAAAGAATTGAAAGAGGATTTAAACACCTTTTTATCGGCAGATAAACTGGTTTTAAATAATGGTGTTTATACTTTTAACAATGATTCTGAAGAAACAAAAATTGTCAGCAACTCATTATTTATATATTATCCGCAACATATAATAGAATTGATGATACGGAGTTATTGTGCAGATGTTCCGACTTATAAAGCAGCATTTCAAGCAGGAATGGCGGAAGAGCAGGTTCTAAAATTTTATAGATACTTCCGTACTCAAATTTATGAACGGCAGTATAAAGAACTAGAATCCTTATACATAAATAAACCACAGTTTGCAAAGCACCCGAAGTTTATGGGAAAAGAGGCAAACCTTTATATGTATAACAATAAAGTGTATGTTGCAAAATATCCTTTTAAATCAGAAGAAGAACGACTCGCACACAATGATAGAGCCGAATACAAAAAAGTTTATTATTATCTTTTAAGACAGTTTACTCATAATTCCGTTTTAATAAATATGCATCACAAAATTGCGGAATCAATTTGGAAAAGAAACAAAAATTTTGAAGAGAGATTTTTTGATTTAAGTAGTCTGTTAGTATGATTTTTGTAATATTTCTTAATATTTTGCTGTCTAAAATTAGACAATTTTAAATGATTTTTTTGCTTTTCAGAGGTCAAAAAAATACAAAAATTTTACTTCAAATTATCTGTAAAAAATATTTTCGCCTGTTTGTCCAAATTTAGACAGAGCAAGCATTACAGCCCTTTTATTATGTCAAAATTTATCTATAATTATTTTTATATAGATATTGTTTGATGAATTTATCAGCAATATTTATACCCAACTGACGGTAGTCAGTTGTGGGGTTACAAAAAATAGAAAATAGGTTAGCTTGGTAATGTATATATCCGATATATCACTACCCCAAGCGAGGAAACTTTTATGTGCAAATGTGATTTATGCAAGAAAAGATTTATTCGTTTATTTATCGTGTCATTATACGGCATTAAGATTGCTGATATTGCAGCGAATGTAAACGTATCAGAAGCTCTCGTTTATAAACATATCGAGGGCAAACGCAACTATACTCCTATTGATGAGTACCTATTTTCATTCCTTTTTAAGAATGCAAATGAGGTCGAATCATAGTGAAACAAACAACTATAAAATGGTATAAAGTTTCTGATGTTAGTTCAGCAGTTGGACTTACTGTAAAAACGCTGAAAGAACATTGCAGAAATGGATTACTGAATTATAGGGTTGAGCGTGATGGCAAAGTTTCAAATTATTTTATACATGAAAATTCATTACCCGAATATGCTTTAAATAAATTAAATAATATCATTCCAACAAAGAGAAAATATTCGGAAGCACCTTATTGGGCAAAATTGCAAGCCGAAAAATATTTAAAAATCATTAATAAAGCCGGCAAATTAAAAGGTGCTGCACTTATGGATTTTATTGATAATTGGAATATTGAAAATCCAAGTGACACAACTTCTTATCCCTGCTTTATGAAAATGAAACGCAGATATTTTGAAGAAGGTGTAAGTGGTCTTTTGGCAAAGTATGGCAAGACTGCTAGAAGAAGTGTTGTAAGTGATGATTTATTTGATTATTTTAGAAATCTATACTTAGATGAGGGAGCACCCTCTTTTAAAACTTGTTGGGATTCCACATTAGGTTATGCAATAAGAAATTACGAAAATTTTGACAGGGAAACATTTCCAAGCAGTAGTGCATTTAAACGCAGATTGGATAATGAATTCTCAAAACAAGCTGTTTATATGGCACGATATGGTCAGACGGCTTGGAATCGGAAATATGGCGGATATATAAATAGAGATTATTCAACAATAACATGCGGTAAAGTTTGGGTATCCGACCACGCACAAATAGATATAGCTTGTGAAGTTGACGGAAAAGTAGTATTTCCATGGGTAACTTCGTGGAGAGATTATAAATCGGGAAAATGGCTCGGTTGGTACTTACAAACAGGAACACCAAACTCTGACCATATTTTTCAAACTTTTTATTATGCTGCTCAAGAATACGGACTGCCTGAAGATGTAATCATTGATAATGGTAAAGATTATCGTTGCAAAGACTTCGCAGGGGGCAGAGTGCGTATTGAGGCTGATGAAGTAAGAACGACATCTATGCTTTCAGAATTAAATGTAAACGTAAATTTTGCCCTGCCATATAATGCACAAACAAAACCTATCGAACGTGATTTTAGAAAGATTAAGGAACTTTTGTCAAAGCATTGTGTCGGTTATCGTGGTGGGAATGTTGTCGAACGCCCGGAGAAACTTGCGGAGGAAATAAAAAAGGGTGATATTCTTAATTTTGATGAATTCAAAAAAATATTTGATGATTTTATTATTAATATTTTAAATAAAAGACCCTCCTATGAAAGCAAAATTTTAAACGGCAAAAGTCCGGATGCTTTATTCAAAGAAGAATTTAAAGAAAAAGTTGTTGTTTCGCACGAAGCTCTAAAATTATTCTGCACCCGAATCTCTCGGAATTTTTCGGTTGGCAGAAACGGCATAAAAGACAGACAACTCGGCATTACTTATTGGTCAGATTGGATGTTAAACTGCACCAATTTAAAAGTTTATTTGAGGCGTGATCCTCAAAATTTCAAAGAAGCTTGGGTGTTTAAAGTCGATAATGATGAGTTTGTCGGAGTTGCAAAGGCTGTAGATGCTGTCGCAGCACTTCATGCTGACGAGATTTCAAAAGAAGAATTTAAGACTGCGATGGCAATTAAGAAACGTAATATTAAACTCACAAAATCATATATACAAAAAACAAGAGAAATTAGTATTACGGAAAAATGTGAGAATTATAAAGCTGCTTATTTCCAAGTTGAAAAGGAAACTGAAGCACCACAAGTAACGAAAATTGCCAACACAAAAATGGATGAGGCTGTCCGTAAACGTAAAGAGATGGAGCAACATGGCAAGCAAGATTTAAAAGGACTTCTAGGAGTCTCTAAGCAAAAGAAAGAACGGACAATTTATTTATTTGCAACTGAAAAGAAGCTTGCCGAACGTGGAAATCAGCAAGAAAAAGGAGTCGTTGTAAATGGATAAAACAAAAGCCGAATTAAAAGAACTAATGGATAGTTACGATTTGACGAATTCCTATGTCGCAAAAGCGACAGGACTTTCTCCGGCAACTATCAGCCAATGGAAAAATGATGTATATAACGCTGATGATAAAAATATTATTGAAAAAATCAAAAATTTCATTAAAAGGGAAAAAGCTCGTTATAATAATTGGAACTTACCAATTAAAAATATTTCAATCTTACAGTATATAACTGAAGTTGCACGACTTTGTCATACTAGAGGCAGAATCGGTGTTTGTGTCGGTGCAGCAGGACTTGGCAAAACAGTTGCTGCTAAATTGTATGTTGAAAAGTATATGGATGCTATTCTGATTGAAAGCAATTACAGTTATACTGCTCGTTCCATTCTTTTGGAATTACACGAAAAACTCGGACTTTCTTGTAAAGGAAGTGCTTACAGCTTGATGAAAGAAGTCATTGATAAGCTGAAAGGTTCCGGAAGGTTAATTATTGTAGACGAAGCAGAAAATCTTCGCAGAGAAGCTTTAGAAATAACTCGTGCAATTCACGATAAAACTAATGTCGGATTACTTTTAATCGGGCGAGATGTTTTATTGCAGAATTTGAGAGGTCGACAAAATCAGTACGACCAACTTTATTCAAGAGTTATGTATAAAAAATATTTGGATGGTCTGGTGCTAAATGATGTCAAAGATATCATCGCCGGAGCAGGACAAAAACCTGAATTAGCATTAACTTATTTGGGAGCTTGTCGTGGTAACACCAGACGATTGGAACATTTGATTTGCAATAGTATCAGCATAGCTGAATTAAACGGCTGTGCAGAGGTCGATGAAACTATTGTTAAAGAAACTTCTAGGATGCTGATGGATAGGGAGTAGTAGGTTATGAATTATGGTAAGGAAATTTATACTGACGTTAACTGGTTACACATTGTTATTATTTGCTTATCCATCTTTATCTTGGGGGTACAGCTCGGAATCAAACATGGCAGAGATTTAGAACGTGAAGATATGAGGATTTATTATGGCTACGAATTCACAAATTAGAATCATACACGCTCTAAAAAAAGCATTATTTATGGATGATGACACATACATTGAATATTTAAAGTCTTTTGATGCAACTTCATCAAAACAACTTACTAAAGCTGAAGCAATTATTGTCATTGATGCTATGAAAAATGCAGCTATTGATATGAAAAGATGGAATAAAAAACCATTAAAATATGATGGACTTGATAGAGAAGATATGGCAACACCTGAACAACTTCGCTATATCGAATATTTATGGAAAAAAGGTGTTGAAGAGTTTGAAGAATTAAAAAAATATACCCTGCGTTCTTATTTATTACTCAGATTTAAAGTCGATGACATTATGTTTCTAACTAAAGATAGGGCGAATAATGTTATTCGGAGCATTAAAGCAATGCATAAAAGTTATAAAAATAAACGTGTGGCCGCACAAATGTAAATACTAATTAATTTTGAAAGGAGAGAAAATTATGACCACAGCAATGTCAAAAGACACAACAAATGAGGAGATGCGAATGATGTCAAACAACTCATTCTATGGAGGAATCATTGAAGATAATTCTGAAGATGCAACGGATACCGCTTGCAAAATCGCAGAAGAAAAAATCGCAAGAATGGAAAGAAGAATGACATCAATCCACGAAATGTTAGACAGCAATATCAGTATGCTTAAATACCAATTACAAAAAGCAGACTGTGAAGTCGGCAATGCAAAACGTAACAATGAATATTTTATGCAAGTTATGAAGTTGGAAAACAACGCAAAAATTATTGCCGGCAAATTGGAGCTGTTAGAAGAAGTCAAAAAATATGTCGGAAACATAGAAGATTCTTTTTCTGATTCTAATTCTTAAGGTCGAAACGGGAAACTATTTCCCGTCTTAACGTGATGCGTTAACTGATGAGACCATAAACAAATAAAGGAGGAAAGTATGGCAACAACAGCAAGCGAGATTATTGATAAACAAATCGCAAATCTTGAAAAAGAAATTATGGACAACAAAGTGGAAATTGCAGATTTATTTTTGAGTTTTAATAAACGCAAATCTACTAAAAATTGCGGAATTGAATCGTTTATTTCAAGATTTGATGATGTAGACAAAATGTTTACACTTATTCAGAAACACGAAACAAAACAAACCCAGTTGGAGGTTTTACTAAAATCCAAAGCTGAGATTGATAAAGCAGTTGTAAATTTGTTGTAATCCATAAGGTCGAAACGGGAGGCTATCGATGCAAGCTTCCCGTCTTAACGTAATTCGTTAACTGATGAGACCATTTCCGTCAAAAATTAAGAAGAGGACATTATGCAGAAAAACCCGTGGCAAAACTATGTTCAAATGAACGACATTCAAGCAGACGATTTGAGAACAATAGCTGACGAAGCCGGATTAGAGGACTCTGTTCGCATAATAACGGCATTAAGAGGATTAACCCTAAATATCCCACGCAAACCTTTTAAAAAGGCAATGGAACGATATATCCTCGCTAAATATGACGGCACACGTTACAGCTTAAATAAACTTGCAATAGAGTGTGATATGACTCAACGACAAGTTGCAAAAATTATTAGAAGACAAATCTCCAAGCCTAAATTGTGATATCCGGTGCATTTTACACACACTCCCGATGAGCCATCCCATCGGGATTTTTTTTATTCATTTGGTGTTAAAAAATCCATTCTTGTTATGTATATGTTTTCGTTTTTATCAATAACTTTGAAATATTTTTCTTTTCTATATTTTTTAGTTCCCTCGCATAATATTACTACATCTTGATTTGTAATATCATCGTGCATTACAGTTCCGAATAACATTCTGCTTATATTTTGAAGGTCTTTAACTCGGCATTCAAATAAATCATCATCAACCCATTTAAAATATTCTCTTATTATTACTGCTTTTACATCATCATTTGAGTCGTTGCAGCAGTCTGCTAATTTTCTCCCACTTCTGCTATCAAGATAAGTTCTAATTTCAGCAGGAGTCAGACCTGATAAATTAAGTAGTAATTCAAATGCTTCTGCCCACTTGCGTTCTGTTTCTTTTTCTGAATTGTAACTGTAAATAGTTCCATAAAATCCGTACTGTGTGTTTTCGCTTCCTAATACTGTTTTTGTCATTGTTTTATCCTTTCTTTCTTATTATTTCGCCATAGTAAATATCGTCAGGTTTTTCAGGATCGATTAAACATTTTGTTTCAAAAACAAAACTCTCACCGGCATCCTCGCCATTTAATTTTATGCATCCAACAACTTTTTTATCTTCGCTGAATCCGATAACTTTAAAATCACTTGTATCATTATGCACAGGACCGATAATATGTTTTAGTTTATATATTCCGTTTAATTCAATCATTATCAGTTCCTTTCGTTTACATACACATTAATCGATTGTGTGGCAGCATATTTCAACTGTTTTTAGAATATTTTGTATCATTCGGACACAATTTAAAAATAAGGGTTTGAGACTAACTCAAACCCTTTATTCGCTATTATATTTGTTTTTCTATGTAATAATTTGTCGGTGCATAATTGTTGAAGTTCCACCGCAAGTCCTGATAAAAATCTTGCTTGTAATCGGTATTCTGATGCATAAACGGAGGCTTTAACATATCCTTTTGCTCCTGCTGATGCGTATAAGAATTGATTGCTGTTGTAAGTTCATTCCGGAATTTAGCTTTAAATTCATCTAATGTCAATTCAAATCTTTCGTTGTGATTCCGTCTGTTTTTTACAATTATCTTCATTTTATTATCCTATCCTTTTTATTACCTGCCTGTCTATTACCTAGTTGTCTAAATATTTATGTGCAATGTTTTTGAGTTCCGCACCGATTTCAATTAACTTTGTAACTGCTTTTTTGTGATTTTTAGTGGCATATACATCAATTGGGAATGTTTTTCTGATTTTTACAGTATCCTTTTTCTCATTGTCATCCCATATTAGTTCGCCAACTTCTTTTTCAATTTCATCTTTGTGTTCTTTTAGTTTTTCAAATTTTTCTCTGCTACGCATACTTAATTCTGATGCGACATATCCGTTTTGCGTATTTATTGTTTGAATCATTTGTAACCCCGAAACTTGAATGCTTACATATTCGTAATGTCTTGGGTGTGCTTCAGCGATTTGCATATCGGGATATTCGCTTCCGTCACAAACTTCTCGGTATAATTCCCACAGCTGATATTGTAATTGTTTGGATTTTGTATTCGGATTTGCCGGAGGACGTTTTGAAACTTCGGGTTTTAAAAGGCATTTAAACTCGGTTTTTGAACTGTACCCTGAAAAGTGGACAATTAACTAACGAGTAAAAAGTTTTTGTATTCGATTGGTGTCATTTTATTCTTCGACCATTGCTTTCTTGTATAGTTGTAATTATACATGTAATCATCTACTAATGCAGATAATTCTTCAAAAGTTTTACATTTTTTGTAATCAAGTTCATCTTTCAAATGCCCAAAGAATGATTCAATCGGTGCATTATCTCTCGGTGTTGCAGGAGCCGACATTGATTGCTGAATATTATTATTCTTTAACAGCATTTGGTAAACATTATTAGTGTAATGAACCCCTCTGTCAGAATGTATTATCAGATTATCTGTCGGATATTTTTTAATTCCTGAGTTTATTGTATCAATTACAAATCCCATCTGAAGATTATCGGATAAACTGTATGAAATAACTTCACTTGTTTTTACATCTAACATTACACTTAGAAAAGCAGTGTTCCCGGAATATTTTAAGTATGTAATATCAGTAGAATAGACAGTATTTGGATTTTGCTCCTTAAAATTTCTGTTTACCAAATTCGGACAAACAATATTATCCTGTCGTATTCTTGCAGCTAATTTATATGGATTTGTTCTTCTGATTTTTGTTGTCATTCCGTATTTTTTCATTATTCTTATTATTTTTTTGTGGTTCATTATTATTCCGTACTCTGTCAAAAGCTTCATTTTTATTGTTCTGAATCCTGCTTTTTGTTTACTTCTAAAGAACATTTCCGCAATTAACAATATGTCAAACTCATCTTTAACTTTATCTGCCTTCTTCCACCATTTGTAATATCCGCTTTTGGATACACCTGCTATTCTGCAAAGCAAAGATATAGGATAATCTTTCATAGTAGAGATTATTTGGAACTTAATTATGGGTTTTACTCTGTCAGAACAGACAGAGCTTGTAACTTTTTTAGAAATTCATTCTCCGCTTTCAAGTATCTGTTTTCTTCCAGGATACTTTTCAGAGCTTTGTTTTTCTTGACTTCTTTCGCTAAATACTGGGTATTATTCTTGTTAAGAGTTTTTTCTCTGTGACGCCAATTTCTGATACTTGTTTTAGGTGTTTCTTTTCCGAGAACATTCAAATCAAATCCTGCATCTTTGAATATCTGTAAAGCAGGTATTCCTTCTTTGTCTTTTTTGAGAGCCAGCTCCTTAAACTCGGATGTAAATCGTATGGTGTTAGAACTAATACTCTCTACATTAGGATTCTTAAATAGTATTTCTATCTGTTCCGGTGTAAATTGGTTTTGTCTTTTTGCCATTTCTGTACTCCTTTCTTTCTATTAAACAATTTAAATTTTCATTGTCCACTTTTTCGGGTACAGTTCATT
>CAMZGT010000020.1 GCA_947306495.1 uncultured Acinetobacter sp. | reverse complement strand
CGTATTTCATCAGGGGTAAATCCTTTTGATTTTCTTAGGCATACTTTGCCATATAGTTATTTAATTCCACCAAAGTAATTTTTTATAACATATATCAATCATTTTTGTTACAAATGTTTACAAATTAAAATTATATATACAAATACAGAATAATATGCTAGTATATAGGTATAGTATTATACATAATAATTTTTGAAAATATATGCAATAGAAAAGAAGATTAATTAAATATTAATAGCTTTCGGGTAGGTTATATGTACCCGTGTCTTGTGTATATATAAAAAAATAGAAAGAGAAAAGGTGCCAGATGAATGGATTACTTTACGTGGCAATTTTGTTTGCAGTTGTGCTAATTGCTGTTATTGCCGTGCAAAGAGTTAAGTACAAAAATCTTGTACTTCAAACTGAACAAGCAAAAAAAGATTTATCGGAAAAAGAATCAATTATGCAAAAAGAAGCTTTGATTAAAGCAAAAGAAGCTTTGCATTCCGAAAGAGAACAATTAAATGAAGATGAAAGAGAACGAAGAAGAGAATTTGCTCAAATTGAAAGTAAATTAAATAAGCGAGAAGATATTCTCGAGTCAAAAATTCAAGAAGTCACAGATAAAGAAGTTGAACTCGATAAAATGAAAGACCACATTATCGAAAAAGAAGATTTGCTTGCCGATATTATACAAAAGCAAACAACAGAGCTTGAAAGAATTGCAGGAATGTCTGCCGAAGACGCAAAAAAAATGCTATTGGAACAATTAAAAAGTGATTTAGCACAAGAACAAATGCAGCTTATTCGTGAAAATGAGGCAAAAATAAGAGAAGACGCTCTAGAAAAATCAAAAGAAATTTTAACAACAACAATGCAAAGATGCATGATGGAACAAGTTGTAGAATCTACTGTTTCAGTAGTTTCTCTGCCAAGTGATGAAATGAAAGGACGTATAATCGGGAGAGAAGGAAGAAACATTCGTACTCTTGAAACTTTGACAGGAGTTGACTTAATTATCGATGACACCCCGGAAGCAGTTGTTTTGTCTTCTTTTGACCCTGTAAGACGTGAAATAGCAAAAATTGCACTAGAAAAACTTATTCAAGACGGAAGAATTCACCCCGTAAGGATTGAAGAAACAGTTGAAAAATCAAGAGAAGAAGTAGAAAAGAAAATTATGAAAGAAGGCGAAAACGCTGCTCTTGATATGGGTATTATGGGTTTAAACAAAGAACTTATTAAAAATCTTGGCCGTCTGTATTACAGAACAAGTTACGGTCAAAACGTACTAAAACATTCTCTTGAAGTTGGTCATATAGCAGGTATGTTAGCCGCTGAACTCGGAGCTGATGTTTATACAGCAAAAAGAGCAGGCTTATTGCATGATATAGGGAAAGCTGTCGACCAAACTCAAGAAGGAACGCATATACAGCTTGGTGTTGATCTTGCTTCAAGGTATGGTGAAAAACAAGAAGTAATTCACGCTATTGAAGCTCACCATGACGATGTTACTGCAAATACAATTGAAGCAGTTTTAGTAAAGCTTGCTGACGCAATTTCAGCAGGACGTCCGGGTGCCAGAAGAGATACATTGGAAATTTATATCAAGCGTTTACAAAAAATCGAAGAAATTGTAAATAGCTATGAAGGTATCAAACAGTCATTTGCAGTTCAAGCCGGAAGAGAAGTTCGTGTCATTGTCCAATCAGAAATATTTGATGATTTGGCATCACAAAAACTTGCAAGAGATATAGCAAAGAAAATTGAAGACGAACTTGATTATCCGGGACAAATAAAAGTTACGGTAGTAAGAGAATTTAGAACAACAGAGATAGCAAAGTAATAATGCAAAATAACGATAGCAATATTAGATTAATATTTTTAGGTGACATAACCGGCAGGCAAGGACGTACTGCCGTTAAGTCATATATTGAGTTGTTGAAGAAAGAGGATCCGGAATGTTTTATTATAGCAAATATTGAAAATGCATCTCACGGATTTGGACTTACAAAGAAAAATTATATTGATTTATCCGAAAGCGGAATTGATTGTTTTACTTCAGGTAATCATATTTGGGATAAAAAAGACATTTATGAATATATTGATGAAGCAGATAATCTTGTTCGTCCGATTAATTACCCTAAAGGCACAAAAGGTAAAGGTGTTCAAATATTTGATATAAGAGGACAAAAATTGGCTGTTATGAATGTTCTTGGGAGGGTATTTATGCCGCCTATCGATTCTCCTTGGCAGGTTGTAACAGAGGAAATTGATAGATTAAAAGAAGTTGGCGTTGAACATATTATTATTGACTTTCATGCTGAAGCTACAGCAGAAAAGATTTGTTTTTCAAAATTTCTGTCACATAAATACAACAATAATGACAATGCGCTTATAAAGGGATTCTTTGGAACGCACACACACGTACAAACCGCAGATGAGCAAATATACAATAATATGGCATACATAACCGATGTCGGTTTTTGCGGAGCAAAAGACAGTGTAATTGGTATGGAATTTGAAACTTCACTAAAAAGGTTATCAACCAGTTTACCTGAAAAATATGAAATTTCAGAAAATCCTATAGCACAAATAAACGGAGTTGATGTATTAATTGAAAAAACAAAAACATCAATAATAAAAAGAATTAATTTAGTTATAGACAATAATATAGAAAGAGGAACAAAGAATGACGAAGAAGAATGTCTTGTTACCTAATAGAGGAGGTGTACTATGAAAGGCGATTTTCATATACACACCTACTATTCAGATGGCGTTTTTTCTCCGGAAAAAATAGTTGATTTAGCAATTGATGCCGGACTTCAAGTAATATCACTTACTGACCACGATAATGTTTTGTCATACAATGTAGCATTAGATTACTTAAAATCAAAAGGCAATATTGATTTTAAAATAATCCCCGGTATAGAAGTCAATACCTTATATAAAGATTACGAAGTACACATACTTGGATATTTTCCTGATACTTCAAAGTCAGATTTCAAAGCTTTGTTAAAGACACAACAACAAGCACGTATAAAACAAACTAAAGAAATTTTAAGACTTCTTGCAAAAAAAGAAGGAATTAGAATTGCATTTGAAGATGTGAAAGAGATGGTTGCTGAAGGCGGTTCAATAGGACGCCCTCATATAGCTAAAGCTATAACAAACGCAGGTGGTACAAGTAATGTTATGGAGGCATACAGTAAATATATCCATAAAGATTCACCTGTTTACGTTGAGCGTAACACGGTTAGTCCGTTTGAAGCTGTAGAAGTTATATATGATTCAGGCGGAATTCCTGTAATTGCGCATCCATATGACATTGACATTGCAGAAAAACTTATCAAAAACCTAATGAGTTGTGGTTTAAGAGGTATTGAAGCATATCATAGAAAACATTCTCCTGCTATTGTAGAATATTTTTCTTCAATGGCAGAAAATTTAGGACTCATCGTCACTGGCGGTTCTGATTTTCACGCTCCAAATATAATGAACGGTCAAATAATTCTTGGTAAGAATTTTGTACCTGAATGGATTTACGATAAACTATTAGAAGAAAAACATAATATTGAAATGGCAAATTAATATGCAAAAGAGAGGGTTATGAAAAAAGCATTTACAATTGTAGAAGTTTCTATACTTTTTGTTATTTTCCTTATAGTGGCGATGCTTGTAGCTCCGCTATCACTTGACGACACAAGACAAGCACAAAATATTGCTGCCTGGAAAAGAGTTCAACCTGAATTTTCTACAATAATACATTCTGTTTTTATCCAGAAAGAATCAGAAAACTACAATTTTGAACGAGCATTTGAAACAGCATTACTTGCAGAAACAGGAGATAATGCAATAAAATCATATTCAACAAACTTCCTTAACGGAAACTATCCTGATGAGAAGTACTCATTTTTTAAATATTACAAGACTCAAAAGGGGGCAGTTGTTGCATATAAACTTTTTAATTCAAAAACTAATCTAAAAGGCATATTAATGTATGATGTAAATGGAATAAAAGGACCTAATACCTGGGGAAAAGACATATTCGGATACTATATTTATGAAAATACCTTTGAGCCATTTGGCAAGAATGACGATATTAATATACAAAAACAGGATTGTTCAAAAGGCGGAACAGGTTTATGCTGTTCAAATTACTATTTAATGGGAGGAAGTTTCCATTAATGAGTAATGTGTGCGTGTTTGCATCTTCTTCAAATAATTTAGAAAAAATTTTTTACAATGATGCTTCTGAATTAGGAAGGCTTTTAGGAACAAACGGATATAACATTGTATACGGAGGAAGTCGACTTGGAATGATGTACGTATGTGCATCTGCTGTCAAAGCTAATGGCGGCAGTATAATAGGTATAATGCCGCAAAAACTGTATGATTTTGGTGTTGGGAATCCCGAAGATTGTGATGAATTTATATTAACATCCGGAATGCGCGAAAGAAAAGCGAAAATGGACGAAATATCTAATGCGGTTATAGCTCTTGCAGGAGGCTTCGGCACTTTAGAAGAAATATCTGAAATGATAGTTCAAAAGCAGTTAGGATATAATAATAAACCCATAATTTTGTTAAATACAAACGGGTTTTATGATGATTTAAAAACATTCTTCGATAAAATGATTTCGCAAAATTTTGCAAAATCCGGTTCTGAAAAGTTGTATTACATAGCTTCCAACCCTAATGATGCAATTGAATACTTAAACCACTATAAAGCTGCAAAAATTGAAGTTGCATCAAAATTTTAGAGTTCACCAAGTTCCAATAACCCCTTTTTTAGTGCTGTTACTATTGCTTGAATTTTGTTATGTGCTCCTGTTTTAAAATAAATGCTTTCCAGATGAGCTTTTACTGTGTGAATTGTAACACAAACTAATTCTGCAATCTGATTTTTTGTGTAACCCATAGCTACAAGCTTAAGAATTTCGAGTTCTCTTTTTGTAAGATTATTTGCATTTCTATTGTCCATATTATTATAATAATATGAATTTAAATTTTTTGATTAATATATTTTCCAATTTCAAAAATTTTTGAACAAGATATTGTGAAAGCATGCTAAGTATTAAAAATTCTATCCCCCGCATCACCCATTCCCGGTACAATATATCCTCTTTCATTAAGATGAGAATCAACTGAAGCAACAATTAGAGTGATATTAGGAAACTCATTAAACACAGCATTTATACCTTGTGGAGCAGATATCATACATACACAACAAATATTTTTTTCCGGAATGCCCTTTTCAACATATAATTTTATAGCTTCTTTCAAAGAATTGCCTGTCGCAAGCATAGGATCAGTAATATAAACATAGTATTTATTAGGATTATCCACCGGCATAGGAACTTTATTATAATACCATACCGGTTTTAGAGTTTTTTCATCCCTATACATACCAATGTGCCTTATAGTTGCTTGAGGTAAAATATCAACAGCTTCATCAGTAAATATAAGACCTGCTCTAAGTATTGGAGAGATTATTATTGTAATGTCGTCGTCGATGGTATTTACTGTACATTTGTCAACAGGTGTTTCTATGTTAACCTCTTTTTGAGGAAGGTTTTTTGTTGCTTCATACAACAATATTCTTGTTAGTTTCCTTGCTGCTAACCTTACGCCTTGTGTATCAGTATTTTTATCCCTTATAATACATAAGCTTTGATTAACAATAGGATTTGATACTATTTTCAAATTGTTATTTTGTTCCATGTTTTAATTTACTCCCTAATTCGTTTACTCTTTTAATTGATACATCTAACATATCATCCGCAAAATTCAAAAATTCAGAAGGATTACTGTTGCCAATTCCGGATGGTATCTCGATTGTCTGCAATTTTCTTGCAAATATAGATGATGTTGTTATCATAGAGCCAATGTGCTTAAACATATCATTTAAAAGACCAACGGCATCATGAAGCCGTTTGGGAGGATCTACTGTCAAAATTGGCGTTGTAGGTTCAATATATGTATCCTCATTAGGGAAATATAACTCTAATGATTTTGAACCTGCCATACCGCTAAATTCAACAGTTGCACGAGTACCTTGCGGTATTTTAACTGACTTATCAGTAACTAAAAATTTAACGTAAACTTGATCATACATAGGTTTTATTTTAGTTACATATCCGATTTCTATTCCCATTGCTCTAACCGGAGAACCTACTATCAGACCATCAACATCCGGCATAAAAATTTTATAGCTGTTTTCTTTATTGGTTTTAATTATATTAGAGGTTAAAAAAATACCTACTGCTAAACACACGATTATCAACAGTATAAGAACCTCAACGGCAAGATCGATATAAAAAACTCTATTTTTATCTTCTTGTTCCATATTAAAAACTATTATATAAAAATTTTTTCTTAATTACAATATTATCTTGACGATTAATTGTTTTATCTGTAAACTTGTTACTATAACCGTTTGAGAAGGAGTTTATAAAATGGAAGATAACGCATTAAAAAAATTTACAACTGCGAAATTTCTAAGTTTTGCACTTGGTTTCTTTGGGTTACAATTTGCATGGCAAATGAGAATTATACTGTCGGGGCCTGTAACCGAAAATCTTGGTGCATCTCCATTTATATTTGGTTTAATTTGGCTGGCAGGACCTTTTACCGGAATGGTCGTCCAACCAATAATCGGAGCCCTTTCCGACAAAACGACTTCTCGTTTTGGAAGAAGAAGACCGTATTTGCTTGGCGGTGCATTGTTATCAGCCTTAGCACTTTGGGCTTTGCCAAACTCAGAAATAATAACAAATACAATATTTTCTACTCTCGGCATATGCATCCATCCTTTAGCAGCTTTGTGTTTTGCAGCTGTTATGATATGGATACTTGATGCTTGTGTAAACATAGCACAAGGACCGTACAGAGCTTTAGTGCCGGATGTAGTACCTCAAGAACAGCATTCTGTTGCCAATTCATATATCAGCCTTGCTATAGGGTTAGGATCAGTTGTCGCAGCAGGAACATCACCATTCCTTAAATGGGCATTTAACTACCAAATGACAATCAGTGCGCAATTTATAATGGCCGCACTGGCTTTTACACTAGGTATGGTTTGGACTTGCATGATGATAAAGGAACATAAGTATGAACCCAAAACAGCAGAAGTAAAAGAAAATTTTAATTTTATACAATCACTTAAAGACTTTTTTGCGCTATCACCGGAAGTAGGAAAGATATGCTGGATGCAGTTCTTTACGTGGATTGGTAATATGTGTATGATGATATATTTTACACAATACGCAGTTCATACGGTATTTGGCGTTCCTGATTTATCAGGAGTGAATGAGGTAATTAAATCCTCATATGACGCTCAAATGCTTTCAGGGACAAACTTTTCATCAATATGTTTTGCAATATTTAATTTGGTTTGCTTTTTAGTCGCAATTCCAATTGGTATAATATCAGTTAAAGCCGGTAATAAAAAAGTTCACATAGTTTCAATGCTTTCTATGGCATTAGCCTTTATCGGAATGGCATTTTGCCACGACGTAAAGGTAGTCGCAATACTGATGGGATTATCAGGTATTGGTTGGGCAAGTATTTGTGCACTACCGTTTGCAATGTTATCACAGTACATTAAGCCTGGTACCGAAGGCTCAGTGATGGGAATATTTAATATATTTATAGCAGGCCCTCAAGTATTTGTATGCACACTGGTTTCATGGTTTATAAACAAATGCTCGTTTTCAGTTCTTGACGGAGTAAATTATCATTGGGAATATACATTTCTGATTGGTGCTGCCTGCTTAGTTACAGCTTGCATAATAGCATCTAGAGTAAAAGATAAAACAGAAACTGACGTGTAAATAGCAAGCAAATACCTGTTTATATTAACATTGTGGAGCACAAATGGAGAAAGAAGAAACAGTTAAAAACAGAGGTAAGGTATTGTTAATTTACCCGCCTTCACCTACAATAAATCGTGAAGACAGATGTCAACAGCCGACAAAGGATTTAATTGTTATCCCGCCGCTTCCGCCAACTGATTTAATGTATTTAGCTGCCATTGCAGAAAAATGCGGATATGAGGCTAAAATAAAAGACTACAGTCAGGGTGGAGAACCGTTAAAAGATGTACTTGAATTTGAGCCTGATTTTATAGTCGCGAATATTGCAATGCCTACTTTTAGGTCAGATATGGAAACTCTGGCAATAATAAAAGAGCATCTCCCCAGCATTAAAATTATAGTAAAAGGAGCTCCTTTTTTAACTTACAATACGAATGTTACATATGAAAACCCGTTTGTAGACTACGTGATTGTGGGAGAAGCAGAATACACACTAAAAGATATTCTGGATGGAGTTCCAAATGAGGATATCTTAGGAATTTGTTACACGGATGATAATTTTCAACCGGTTAAAAATGAAATGAGACCTTTTATAGAGGATTTGGATAGTTTGCCGTTTCCTGCAAGGCATCTTGTTGATAATTTTAAATATAAAAGACCTGATAACAATAAGGTGCAAGCGGTTATAAAAGTTTCAAGAGGATGTCCTTATCACTGTTTCTTTTGCCTGGCTACACCGGTTGCAGGGGAAAATGTAAGGAAACGTTCTGCGGAAAATATTATTTCAGAAATAAAAGAATGTATAGAAAAATATAATATTAAAAACTTTATTTTTTGGTCTGATATTTTTAACATTGATAAAAATTGGACCATAAATTTATGCAAAAAAATAATTGACAGCGGTATAAAAATTACTTGGTCAGCTAATACCAGAGCTAATACTATGGACAATGAAATGGCCTCTTGGATGTACAAATCAGGTTGTCGTTTGGTAAGTATTGGTGTAGAAAGCGGTTCACAAGAAATTTTGAATAATATCGGCAAAAAAATTACTCTTAATGAAATAAGAAATACAGTTAAAGTTCTTAAGAAAAATAAAATCAAAATTTATAATTATTTTGTTATAGGGCTTCCTTGGGAAACTGAAAAAACAGCGGAAGAAACAATTCGTTTTGCAATTGAACTTGACAGCAACTTCGTAAGTTTTTATACAGCAAATCCACTTCCCGGAACAAAATATTTTGCATATGCTATGATGAATAAACTTATAACAAATGAGATTGATTATACAAATTCATACTATGAACCTGTTGCAAGAGCACATGATTTATCAAAAAAAAGAATAATGGAACTTCATAAATCCGCAATAAAAAGATTTTATCTGCGACCAAAATTTATATTAAAAACCCTTTTTTCTCTACGAAACTTTACCGAAATAAAAAACTATTTAAAAGCAGGTTATAAATTACTATTGAAATAGCATCCTATATTTTTCTGAGTATAACAACGCTATTTGCAGCTACTGAAAGATTTTGGTTATTATAAGTAATGTCTTTTCGCCTATTACCGGCTTTTAATTCTCCACCAAATTCTTTTGCATCACTTGATAAAATTTCTTCCCAAACACCATATTGAGGGAAGCCATCATATCCATAATTTTTATCATAAAAACCTTGACCAAAATTCTTAATAACTAAAATTTCATTATCATCGCATTTTAAATGATGAATATGTACATTATTGTTATAATCTGTATATGTGCCTACAATTTGACCTTCTAATAGTGCAGGGTTTGAATTTAATATACTTACAAGCTTTCTGTTAAAATGTCGCATTTTATTATTTACATTTTTAAAGATACCATCCGATTTTATACGTCCCACTATACAGTCAGGTCTTGCTACAATTTCATTAGTATCATAACCTTTTTGCCTAATTATTTCCTCTGTCGGTAATTCAGCCTTAGGATTTGAAAATGTTCTGAAAAATTTGAAATATGATAAATCAGCTTCTTCGTCACCTTGGAAAAACATTTTCGGACCGGGCACCGTCATAACAGTTGCAAATGCAAGTTTTTGTTTTGCAAATGCTGTACAAAAAGCATCTCTCAAATCTTTTTTAGATATAAAACAATTAAGACCAATATTTTTTTCAAAACGTTCTAGTTCTTCATCTGAAAACACTTCAAAATCCTTTGAAACAATAAATTCAGCCAATTTTTGCCCCAAATGGGCAGCTTTTTGACCTTTTTCCGCTTCTGATTCGCCATAAGTTTTATTATATAAATCCAAATAGCGCGAAATAATTTTGGGTATTAACCTGGTACCGTCCTCATTTCCGATTTCATCGTGGCTCATCACATACTTAACTCTATAATTAGAGTTCTTAATCCTATCATCTAAGACATCCAAATTTGTCCCTCCAATAATAGCATTTTTTAGAGTATGCATAAACCTGAAATCCCACTCAGAATCAAAACCAATATTTTGAGGAGTGGTTGACCAATTATTGTTAGTAATAAAATCAACTGACATGTCTATAAGCTTTAACTCTGTTTCGTGATCGGGTTTACCAACTTCATATCTGGTAACTGATTCTTTATTTTCACGCGCATCTTCCGCAATTAAAAATACCATTGGATTATGTTCATTTACTTCCGAAACTATTTGTTTTAACAAATAATCCGAACCACACATTTTTGTCATATCTAAACGTAATCCGTCAACTTTAAATTCGTTTGCCCACCACAAAGCTGCATTTACCATATAATCTCTAACATATCTATTATCTTTACCTTCATAATTAAATTCGCCGCCAAATTGTCCGGCTCCTTTTTCATATGGTCCGGTTTGCGGCAGATAATCTCCATCAGGTCCTATGTGATTGGGAACCATGTCAATAATAACATTCAAACCTTTCCCATGTGCATAATCAATAAGTTCTTTGAGTTTTACAGCTCCGCCTAATTTCTCGTTTACAGCAAATTTATCTACACCATCATAGCCCCATTGCATAGAATATGTATTTTCAACGGGTAAAAGTTCTATTGCAGTAGCTATTCCTGCTGATGCTATCTCATCAATTTTTGAAATTGCAGCAGCAAAAGTACCATTCTTGGTTAATGTCGGTATATTAATTTCATCTACTATGAGTTTTTCTAAACCTCGCAAATTTGCTTGTTTGTTACGTACAATACGTCTGGAATCCTTACCATCAAGCCATGCTGTGTTTTTCCATTCATAATTGTTCATGTCATATATAGAACTCCATCCATTTATATTTTCCTGTTTTTTAGCATACGGATCTTTAACAAGATTAACTTTATTATCTGCAGTTACAATAATGTATCTGTATTTATCTTCAGGTTTAGCAGTTATTCCGTCTGCCTTATAAACTCCGGCACCATCGTGTTGCATTCTATATATTCTGGAGTGTCTATCTTGTGGCAAAATTTCTTTTATCGTTAAAACAGCTCCGGCTGCTGCTAAGACTTGAACAATTCGTTCTTTTACATTGGACATCTTGCCAAGTGTTTTGTCCGCTATTTCAACAAAAACCGCTTTTGCATCTGGATAAGAAAATAATTGAAAATTTGTTTTGCCGGTTTGCTTATTAAAATTAGCTCCCCACCGCGAATGAATAGCAAAATCCCTTCTAAAGTTCGGTCTATTGTTTATACTTTGTAATATACCATATGAACTTACTTCATTTATCCTCATATTTATACTCCTAACTATTATATGTACTTATAAAAACCTGTAAAAAATAAATTTGCTTTTTTCTATAATTCACTTACATAACCAAACGCTTTAAGAACTTTATCTTTTTTACGCCAATCTTTTTCAACTTTTACTTCTAATCCTAAAAATACTTTTTTGTCTACAATTTCTTCAAGTTCTTTTCTCGCTTCAGTTCCAACTGTTTTCAAGAGATTTCCGCCTTTTCCTATGAGAATTCCCTTTTGGCTTTTTGTTTCACAATAAATTGTGGCATATATTCGGTCAATATCATCCGTTTCTTCATATTTTTCTACTTTAATAGCTACTGAATGAGGTATTTCATCAGACGTATTAAGTAGAATTTTTTCTCTAACTATTTCTTCAGCAACCGAGCGCATAGATTCTTCAGTTACAACATCATCAGGATATAATTTATCTCCTTCAGGTAACCTTTTATAAATATTAGACAATAATGTATCCTTATTTCTACCTGTCTTAGCAGAAATTCTCACAATTTGAACATTCTCATCAAACAATGTCTTATATGTAAGTAAATTTTCTTCTACTCTTTTAACATTTTTAACTTTATCTAATTTATTCATTACAAGAATTACCGGGATTGCAGATTTTTTTAAAATATTTTCAACTATCCATTTATCCCCCTTGCCAGCAGGTTCTGAACCGTCAACTAAAAATAAAATAAGATCCGCATCAGGAACCGCAATCTTCGCTTCATCAAGCAAAAATTCTCCCAATTTATTTAATGGTCTGTGAACCCCTGGCGTATCAACAAATATAATCTGACTTTTTTCATCTGTTAATATTCCTTTGATACGCTTTCTTGTTGTTTGAGCTTTATCAGTTGCAATAACTATCTTTTGACCCAAAATTTGATTCAAAAGAGTTGATTTACCGACATTCGGTCGACCTAGAATAGTTACAAATCCGCATTTCATTACTCAATTTTAACAAAAAAACAGAGGAGCTATTTGTAAAGATTTGTTGCAATTGAGCAATTTTTAAATAGCAAAACTCTTTATAAATATAAGGGATATTAATTATGACTATGGGATTTAACGATTATACAAATTGGCAAATGCCAACATATAATTTTCAACAAAACTGGGGATTCAATAATTTTAACAGTTGGCAGATGCCTACGTATAATTATCAACAAAATTGGGGATTCAACTCAGGGTTCCCTAACATTTCTAATTTTAATTGTTTTAGTATGCCTTATACAGCGAATAACTCCTTCGAAAGTACAAACAGCTCGAACATAAACTTTAGCGGAAATACAGACACTTCTAACGATACTAATAATACATGTAATACTGACACAAATAATACACAACAAAATAGCAGTCAAGAACTCAGCGAAGAAGACAAAAACGCATTAATAGAGTTTTATGCAAACAATAACGTGTTAGAAGAAGGTATAGCAGGAGCAGCAACAGGAGGCTTAAGCTGGATGGCATTTGAACATGCACAATCTCTTGTACATCCTATAAATGCCAAGGAAGGATTTAAAGCTGCTGAATCAATATTCAAAAATGTTCCTAAAGAATTTATGAAAGAAAATTCGGTGTTAATGCAAAATGCATACATTGCAGCTCAACAGGCTACGCGTGACACTCAAGGAAAGGTAAAATATCTTTCCGGATGGTTGAGAAGACCCATAGGATACCACCATCCTGGGGATGAAAAAGAAATTCAAAAACTTGTTAGAGAGCTTGGTAATGCAATAAAATATAAAAATACAGATTTAATTGCTGAATATACTGCAAAACTACAAGCTGCACGCGGTATGGATGGGAAATTAATATTTTGGGGTAAAAACCGTTCAATAGCAGAAAGATTGGCAGATAAAGCTAAGGTCGGCAAAAGCGGAAGATTATCTGAGCTTGCTAAAACAAAAGAAGCTCTTTTAAGTACAGCTAACGGCAATATTGGCAATCTACTCAAAAACACTTTCAAAAAAGATTTCTTAGGATTTATGCTTATGGAATCAATCGCAAGTTCCGGTAAAATAGTTACAGCATTCAAAAAAGACTCCTCAACAGGCATGAAACAATTAGGACAGTCTGCCGGCAAAGCTGCTTTGGGTACAACAGGATGGTGTTTAGGAAGAGCTGCCGGGACTTGGCTCGGTGCCAAAATCGGGACACTATTCTGTCCGGGAGTAGGGACTGCAATTGGAGCATTAATCGGATTCACTGTCGGTTCAATCGGTATGTCCGCAGGACATTTATTAGGAAATTGGCTACTTGGTACAGACGTTGCAAATAAGGTAGAGGGTGAAATGCTTGCTCAGTCTAAAGAAGGTCAGCAACAGCTTATAGAATTCGCACTGCAAAAGCAGCAAGAACAAACAACTACCTAATTACAAGATAATAAAACCATTTCACAATTATCACAATCAAATTTTAGCGGATAAATTTTACCATATTCATCTTTTAACTGCAAATTAACAGGAGATTTACACATATTTAAAGTATATTTTATGCAATGTTTTGTTCGCATAAGTTCAATTTGACGATTGGGAACTTTGGTTTCTAAACTAGGTTCCAAAACTTCGCATCCTGAATCAGAATAGAATTTTTGCGCGACTTTATTATGAACATTTGCTCTATAATCAACTTCATTGATATAATATTTTACTTTCTTCAATGGTTTTTGTTTTTCTCTTTTGTAACATTTTAGTCGAGTTTGCATTAGCGCACTAAGCGATTCCCTGCGAAGTTGATTAATTTCGCTTATCGGCATAAACGGAAGTTCTGATGCGATTTTTATATCTGTGATATAAAAATCGCTTTCTCCTGTTTTGGAAAACTGCTTTATAAATGTTTCTTTCATATTCTCCGAGTTTTTTGCCGATTCTGCCAAATCAATTTTAGCACTGTAAGTTACCCCATCTTCATCTATAAGAATTAACATTCCGTTTTTAAATTCTACGTTTAAACCTATTTGGCGCTTTGTCGGTTTTAAAACTTCTTTTTCAAACTCTATATCAAAATTCCTGTATATTATTGTGCCCTTTTTTATATTTACTTTTTTGTTTGGATATATTCTATTATCAATTATTTTATTAACAAGAACTCCATCAAAACTTCCTGATATCATAAAACACAAACCGTCTTGTGGATAAATTTCTTTATCAGTCATTATCGTAAAACTATTATCTTTATTTACAAATAAAACCTCACCAACATATTCCCCCTTTGACTTTGGCGTATCAATACAGCAGCAATTATTTCTACTCAACAAAAAATAATCTGTAAATCCTCTATTGAAACTTTTCTCCGGATTCGGAGTAAATGTATATAAGCTTCTTCCAGAGGAAGATTTACGAGAATACTTATCTAATTCTTTTCTATAATAAGCAGTGATATTTTTTACATAGCTTATATCTTTTAAACGTCCTTCTATTTTAAAAGAGTAAATGCCACTGCTTATCATTTCTTGTATATGAGCAGATGCATTGAAATCTTTAAGACAGAGAGGGTAAATATTTTCAGCAACTACATTATTGTTGTCATCAATAACAGTATATTTTTTTCTGCAAGGCTGTGCACATTCTCCTCTGTTAGCTGAACGTCCGCCTATATATTGGCTTAGATAGCATTGGCCGCTGTATGACACACACAACGCACCGTGAACAAACCCTTCTAATTCTATATCTGGAACTGCTTTGTGAATTTGTTTAATTTTATCTAAGCTTAATTCTCTTGCTAAAACTACTCTTGAAACACCAAGTTCCTTAAAAAATTTTACTTTTTCAAAACTCCTATTATCACATTGAGTACTCATATGAATAGGAACGGATATTTTACATAGTTCAACCAGTTCCGCCATTTTTTTTAGTAAACCCATGTCTTGTACCAGTATTGCATCAACGCCTATTTTATCCAACTCCTGTACAAGTTTAACTGCATCTTCTAATTCACTATCGGTTAATATTGTATTTATTGTCACAAAGACTTTTACCCAAAATTTATGAGCGTAATCAACAACTTCTTTAATATCATCGAGCGAATTACCTGCGGCCTGTCTTGCACCAAAGCTATACGCGCCTATATAAACCGCATCAGCGCCACAATCTATTGCGGCAAATGCTGTTTCTTTGTTTTTCGCAGGTGCTAATAATTCTGTTTTATGTTTCATAAAATATCCTTATAAAATTTTGATACAAAGTTTTTTGAACGATAGCGATAACCTACGACGTATTTGTAAAATACTATCTCATCCGGTTTCCGAATATACTCTTTAAAAAGTCTATGATGCCAGTTCCGCTTCCGTCTCCATTTTGAAGACGCTCATAGTTTGCAGCTAAATATTGATTTCTTGGGTCAACCGTTTTTAGTTTCTCAAGATAATCAAGAGCCCCACAATTATCACCAATTGATTCTCTAAACTCTGCTAACTTTTGAAGTGCATTGGAATTTTTAGGGTCAATATCAGCTAAGCGTTCATAGAATTCGCTTGCCTTGGTTTTATCACCCTCAGATTCTAAAAGGGCAGCAATTGTTTCTATCAAATCAATATCATCATTTTTAAATCTATATGCTGTCATATACTCATTTAAAGCAACGTCTTTATCCTGACGTACTATATTATACTTACCCCAATTTAAATGCTCATTAAATGAATCTCCCATAGTTTCGTATATTAAAGCACGCATCTGATATACAAGAGCAGAATTCGGCACCATTTTTTCATATTCATCAATTTCTTTAAACGCTTCTTGGTACATATTTTTCTGGAAATAGTACTGTGCAAGGAGTGAATGAAATAATTTATCAGACTTAAATTTTTCATCCATACCCATTAGAACTTGGTATCCTTCTTCATTTTTATTCATATCAAATAAAGCTCGAGCTTTTGTTAAATCGTTTTTTGTAAGCTCATATGCTTTCTCCGGCTGAGAATTTCTAATATAATACCCTGCAAGCACTTCATCATAATCTTTAATACCGTAGTCTCTTCGAGCTCTTTCCAGTATTTGAATAGAAGAAACTAAACCTTCTGTTTTTTCATACAACTCAGCAAGTTTTATAAATACAATAGGATTTTTTTCATCATAGTCAGCTATTCTTAAATATTCATCAATAGCCTCCGCATATTTTCCCTGACCTTCGCATAAACCTGCATATAAATACCTTGCCGGAAGAGCTTCTTCTTGATCTTTTGCATTAGTTATCGCTTTTTTATAATCGCTTTTAGCATAGCTCATTTGCTGCTGTAATGCATGCATATTACCCCTTAACAAGTAATATTTAAATTTATCTTCATTTATAAATATATCAAGCAGTTGTTCATGAGCAAGAATATTTGCAGGATCCACTTCTAAAATTCTTGCATAGTACTTTTTTGCATCTTCTTTTTTCTCTAAAATCAAAGATAAATGTGCTAAACGTGTCAAAATATCTACATTTCCTTCATCTTTAACCAACATTTTTTGATATTCTAAATATGCTTCATCATATTTTTCATTTTCTTCAAGTTGTTCTGCTATATTCATAATATTCTCCTAATTAAATTTATTTTGTGCGGCCTGCATTCCTTCTGTGTAATAACATGCTATGCCTTCTTTGGCTTTTTGTAATGTAACCTTTAGAATTTCAAGCTCTTCTTTAGAAAAATTTTGTAACACAAAAACTTCAGACGGTAAATTGGGCTGAGGACCTATTCCTATTTTCAACCTAGCCACTTCACTTGTACTCATATATTTTATTACGGATTTTATGCCGTTATGACCGCCATCTGAACCATTTTGTCTAAATCTTATTTTTCCTATATCTAAAGATAAATCATCAAATATAACTAAAATATCTTTTATATCAATTTTATAATAATCAACAACAGCTCTTACTGACTCACCTGACAAATTCATAAATGTAGTAGGTTTAATAAGTAAGTACTCATTTACACCATTGCGAAAATTTGCCATAAGACATTTTAAGCGTGTATTCTCTTTAAATGATAGTCCGGAATTTATAGCAATAGAGTCCAAAAGCATAAAACCAACATTATGCCTTGTAAATGTATACTTGTTTCCGATATTACCAAGTCCGACAATAAGTTTCATTACTTAAACCTTCTCATATTTTTCATCATTTGATGTGCAGAAAGTTTTGCACCCACATTTTCTCCTAATTTGCCGCTGAATTTACCTATATTTTTCCTTATATCAGAAAAACCTTTCATCATCTTTCTCATTTGTTCAAATTGATTTATGTACTGATTAATATCATGCATAGAAATTCCTGAACCTATAGAAATACGTTTTTTTCTTGATGAATTAATAAGCTCAGGGTGTTCTCTCTCATCCGGAGTCATACTTTGAATAAAGACTTCTATGCGCTTGAATTGTTTTTCTCCTTCATGAGATATTTTTTGCCTGTCATCCTTAGATAAGCCTAGCCCCGGAAGCATTCCCAACAGATTGTCCATTGAGCCAAACATCTTCATTTGAGATTGCATTTTTAAGAAATCATTGAATGAAAATTCAGCCTTTGCCATTTTTCTTTCCATTTCCTTCGCAGTCTTTTCATCAAAGACTTCTTGTGCCCGCTCAACTAAAGATACGATGTCACCCATTCCCAAAATTCTTGTCGACATTCTTGCCGGATAAAAATCCTCAAGAGCGTTTAATTTTTCGCCTGTTCCGGTGAGTTTTATTGGCTTTTGAGTACAATATACGACACTTAATGCAGCACCGCCTCTGGAATCACCATCCAGTTTTGTTAATACCATGCCTGTAATGCCCAACTGAGCATCAAAATTTTCTGCCACATTGACAGCCTCTTGCCCTGTCATAGAATCAATAACAAGGAGTTTTTCAGTAGGGTGAAATAACCTGTCAATAAGCAGCAGCTCGGCCATCATATCCGTATCAATTTGGAGACGTCCTGCGGTATCGAGAATTAAAGTATTATAACCGTTTTCTTTTGCGTAATTAACTGCAGATGATATTATTCCCTGAACATTTTTAGAATTTTCATCCGCATACACCTGAATATTTATTTGTTCTCCTAATGTCTTAAGTTGTGTTATTGCTGCAGGTCTATACACATCGCACGCAACAAGTAGAGGGTTTCGGCCTTCTTTTTTTAATTTGACAGCTAATTTTGCGGAAGAAGTCGTTTTACCGCTTCCTTGAAGCCCTAACATCATTATAATATTAGGATGACCTGAATAATCAAGAGGTTTTAGTTCTTTTCCGAGAATCTCAATTAATTCATCATGAACAATTTTTACAAGCTGCTGAGAAGGATTTACACCAGCAACAACATTTTCCCCCTCTGCCCTATCTTTAATATTAGAGATAAATGCTTTTACTACCCTTAGGTTAACATCTGCCTCTAATAGAGCACGACGTATTTCCCTGAGCGCATCTTGCATATTTTCAGCAGACAATTCTTTCTGACCTGCAGTCCTTTTTATAATATCTTGTAACTTATCAGACAATGAATCAAACATATATCATACCCTTAAACAATACATGTTCAGGGTAGCACAAAAATATTACGCTGAAAATACCTTATAATAAGTATCAACATCGTCATTTAATACTTGTTTTATGGAATCAATCATCTTTAGAAGAGCGGATTGTTCTGTTTCCTTATCTTTCATTCTTTGATCTATTTTTGTTTCTTTAGAGTTAATTATAGCTTTTTGATACGTATAATCCGTAAGAGCTTTTTCTCTAATTTCTTCATCATTTACCATAACAATTTGTTCATTATTAGATGCTAAATCTTGCTCATAGTTGTACTTATAAGTACAAGAACTTGCATCACATTCTGGGTCGTAAGAATCATTATATGACATTGTAGTTATAAAATAATTATTATTTTGCAAAGATTGGTTAAAATAATCTTCATCGACGATATTATCATTTTCTTTCCAACCGTTTTCACTTATAGCAGTGAATAATTGGTCATAAAATTTCATTTTTGATTGAACTTCACCGTCAAATATCTGACTGTTAGCATCTTTAGCTGATGCCAAATCAGCTTTCGCTGTTTCATAGGCTTCTTGTGCATCCAAATAAGCTTGATATTTATCAGATTTTAAATCAACTACCGCATATTGAATATTTCCTTTATCAGTGCTTTTCTGCGTGCCATGGTACTGCGACATAATTACTTTTAAAAACGCATTTACATCCAGTTCTGCATTTCCTTTACTGTTTTTCTTAATTGCAGGAGGAACAGGATTAGTTGCAGTATTATTAAACAACTCATCAGTGGACAAGCTGTTGTTAATATAATTATTTTTAATAGTTTCTTCACAAGCAGTTTTAAACTTTTCTAAGTCATCTTCTTCAAGATAATTTTTCATAGCATTAACCATACCGGAAGCAAGTGTGTTTAATATGGAAATAGCTTCCGTTCTTGTGCCTAACTCTATAGAAGAGCTTGAGGTAAAGTCTATATTTCCTACTTTACCTATATAATTACCAACTTTTTCCGGATTAACATATGTTCTTGCGTTCTCTAATGCTTTATCACGATTAGTTTTAGCTTTTTCCAACGCCTTTTCTGCCTCTTCAGCTGTTGCATATGTAGAATCATAATTTTTAATTTTATCTTCAGAAATACCTGTTAATGCAGCTAATATTTTTGCCTTAGTATCTCCGCTCCAATCACCGCCGGCTCTGCCGTCAGGTGATATCATACTTGCATATTCTGCATATTTACTGTCAAGTATAACTTTTCCTGCAGAATCCGTTAACAAATACGGTCTGTTTTGATTTGCTGAATTTGGTCTCATTAATAATGAATACGATAAATTTGTGCAAGAAACACCTGCATTATTAGTCCATTTTAAAACTTTTGCACTAAGTGATTTGTTGTATTCCAAAGTTATTTTATTCTTGGCACGCGACAATTCCATTTTTTCATTTGAAAGCTTCACCAGATCCTCACCAAGCTGAAGATTTCGATTGGTCAACTGAAGTAATCTAACTTGTGATGCGCCCATTCCCATATTAATCGCTTTTCCTTTTTAGTTATCCTTTTCGTACTATATATATCGGTATAAATTAAAAAAACTTTAATGTTTTCAGAAAAATTTTTACAAATCTTTACAATAATTCGTATAACTTTGTTTACTAAGCTAGAAAATTTTATTTTTAGAAGTTTTTAAATATATACTTAATATTTTGTAAAAAACCCTTTTTAAAAATAAATATTAAGTGTAAAATAGAAAAGCGAACTATTCACAAACTATGAAAGGGATTTAAAATGGTACTTGAGATGACCTATCCTCAGCTTGAAAAAGCAGTTAACCCCACACATGACATAAAACTTTTCGCAGGTCGTTCAAATCCGGAGCTTGCACAAGAAATTGCTGATTATCTTGGAACGACTGTCGGACCAATGGTTGTAAAAAACTTTGCAGACGGTGAAATTTATGTGCAAGTTAAAGAAAGTATCCGTGGAGATGATGTTTTTATTATTCAACCGTTATGTAATCCGGTTAATGAAAATCTAATGGAACTACTAATCATAATTGATGCATTTAAACGTGCAAGTGCAAAAACAATAACTGCTGTTATACCTTATTACGGATACGCAAGACAGGACAGAAAAACATCAGGTCGCGAAGCCATAACTGCCAAATTGGTAGCTGACCTCCTTACAACAGCAGGTGCAAATCGAGTTTTGGCGATGGATTTACATACCGGTCAAATTCAAGGGTTCTTTAATATTCTTGTTGATCACATATTTGCTGCACCTATTATTGTAGACTATGTTAAAAACTTGGGAATAAAACCAGATGATATGGTTGCAGTAAGTCCGGATATGGGCGGTGCAAACAGAACAAGGTACTTTGCAAAAAAACTTGACTGCCCGATGGCAATCATAGATAAAAGACGTGATAAGCATAATGAAGCTATCGCTGCCAATATTATTGGCGACGTTCAAGGAAAAGTTTGTTTAATGTTTGATGACATGATTGATACAGCAGGTACTATTTGTGAAGCAGCAAAACTCCTCAAAAGTAAAGGAGCAAAAAGTGTATACGTAGGAGCTACACACGCAGTTCTTTCTGGTCCTGCCAGAGAAAGATTGGCAAACGCACCAATTGAAGAATGTATAGTAACAAACACAATACCTTGGGCATCCAAAGATTTGCCTTCAAACGTAAAGCAACTTTCTGTTGCATCATTACTAGGACAAGCTATTTCAAGAATACATGATGATGAATCAATAAGCTCATTATTTGGATTCGAAAAAGAAATGAAGGTATAACATTAATTAAATCCTACACACAAAAAATGGAATAACTAAATTTTGGTTATTCCATTTTTTATAAACACGAAATTGTTATATCACCTATTATCAATTATAATATATTTATATATATTATACTATTCGGAAATTTTTGGAGGTAATATGACAAAACGTATAAAATTTATCGAAAACGAATTAGATAAAATAAATAATTACCTGAGTATGGCACAATCAACACTTATGATACCTATAGAAATCTGTGAAAATGAAGATTCCACTATATATAATAAAAACAGAATCAGCGCTGATTTAATTAAGTACCTGAATACTCAACTTAACATACTAAATATAAGAATATCAGAATCAAAAAAAATAATAGATGATTTTAAAAATTTATACTATGAAGAATGCTTTTCTAATAAATAAAAGAGAAAGTACAATGTCTTTCTCTTTTATTAATATTAGGGCAGAAAACACCTCTGCCCTTACCGTTTAATACCTCTCAGATAGAAACTCTTATCCTATAAGCTTTATTAAAAGCGGGTATTCACGGCATGTAAAGTGTATTCACATTATTAATATAACCCATTTTAAATATTACTTCATTAGATAAAAAGGGGATTTTGCAAATTGCAAAATCCCCTTTTTTAATTAAGTAAATACAATAATTATTCATTATCTCCGGCAGTCTTGCCATATTTTCTGATTGTAGCATTAAGCATATTTTCTTGATGTTTATCACGATATATTTGGCAAAGGAGCTTATATGCGTGTTTATTATAAGGGTTGTGCTTCAAAATAACTTCCAATTGTTCTATTGCTGAAGTTGAACGCTTTGTATAATAATCAATCAGAGCAGGCAATGTTTCTGTTAAATCATTTGTATCAGTAGCCATTGCAATTTCTGCACAACTTTTTGCATTTGAATATTCTTCCGCATCCAGATACATAACTGCAACTTCATAGTATACTTCTGACTTGCTTCTTCTATCATTTTTTAATTGAGCTACTGCTTGATATTCTTTAGACGCTTTATCATACTCAGCACGGCGTCTGTATTGTTCAGCAAGTGCCAAATGAGTACTAATATCACCTGCAACTATATCGTCAAGATTTTTTGTTTCATTTGTAACCGGCACATTGAGTGTTGCTAACACTTCTGACACGGTAAATAAACCAGACTTTTCAGTACTGGTTAAAGGTTCATTTGTTACATCAGGAATAACAGAATAGACTAAAGCAAGAGTTTTCAAATCTCTAGTAGTAATTTCAGTATTGAATTTAGTTCCTATAGGGTACATTACATCATAAATACTATTACTTTTTCCTGTCAAACCTAGTGAATGACCTATTTCTTGTAAAGCTGAAGAAAATAGCTGTTTAGAATCTAAACTATGTCCTTTTGCATCTTTTCTGTTAAATACTATTGTAGAATCCACTATCTTATTTCCGTTTATAGAAAAAGCATGAATACCTATTGATTTTGTATTATCAGTGTTTTTGAAATAGCACTTCATATCTGCATCCGATGGTGATTCTACAAATTCAAATTTCACCAATCCTTCACTTGCTCTCTGCCATGATTGATATGCACTCATCACAATTTCTCTATAATATTCAGGTACATCTGCAGAATCTTGTATATACACCCTAAGCGGGAATGTTGCAGTATTCCATCTGATTATTTTGCCGTTTGAAGCGACATTTCTGAAATAACTATCAATAACAGCTGCTTTTACAGTTTTTTCACTCATCGACTTATCATAACCTAATGTCATTGAATAAGCGTTCTTAAATTCAAAATTGGATGTTTGAATTTCGTAGTTGTTGTTAACATTCATCAACACAGCAGTGCCTAATACTGCAAGGGACGTACAAATAATAATCTTTTTCATTTTCTAAGAAACCTCATTTCTTTATATTTACTTTTTCATTATACACTAAAAACCGTAAATCTAAATTTTTGCGCTTATAAAATTATAATTTTTGTAAGAATTAATTAAAGAATATTTATGCAACGCAGAATACAATTTTAAAGCATCTTTTTCTGATAAACCTTGCTCTTTTAAATTATTAATCATATCCTTCGCTGTAAAAGTTTTATCCTCATCATTTTTATTCAAAATATTGTTTATGTAATTTCTAAAATTGTTTGCTGATTTATTTCCAAATACAGATATCATAGCTGCATTATAATTATTTAGATCAGTGTATTGCCTTAACGATATCTCATATTTCCCATCGTTTAGGTTCTTTATAACAGAATTATCAACAGAGGTTTTTTGTTCTTCATCCGACCTGTTAACCAAACGACGCAATCTCTCGATTGAGGTTTCATCATTGTTTAGGCTTAATCTATCCAGAATTGTGTCACGTAAAAATTCAGACGATACGTTCGTTGTTGACAAAAAAGACATAATTCCCCAGTCCTTTCGCATTTCATTATACAATAAACGAGATTTTTTTACAAATAGCATAATACTTGAAACTTTTAATAATTTAAGGTAAACTTTAAACATTAAGGAGGATGTATGCACGATTACGTTTTTAAAATGAAAAAAGGTGACATTGAGATAGAACTAAAATCTGATGATTTGGAATTTGTTGAAGAACAATTAAATAAATGGAGAGAAGAATTATTACAAGATAATAAATAAAGGTTATATTCAGGGGTAAATTATGTCAACTTATTCATTCAAAGTTACAAAAGGTAAGTATGAGCTTTCGCTTGCAACAACTGACAAAGACTTCGTCGTTGAGCAATTTTCTAAATGGGTAAAACAAGCTTCTGAATATTCACAAAAGAAAATTGTGCGTGAGTGCAAAGAGATGGTAACTAACCAAATAAATACAGAAAAAGAAATTACTCAACAAAAAATTGATGAGCAACTACAAAAGTTACCACAGACACAGAACGCGGAAGAGAGAATTAAGCAAGAACGAGAAAAAGAGCTTGATACAATATACAACAGCCAAAGTGATGAAAAAGTTGAAACTAACAAACAAGAAGAGACTTACACCCTCAATAATGTACCATTTGAAAATGTATTGGATAATTCTATGCACTCACCTCAAGCTGAATTGTCATTCAAGCCTAACCCTACAATTAAAAAAGATAATGCGTTTTTAAATTACATCGGCGGCAGAAAAGTTGAAAAGAACATAGAATATTTATTACTTACCGCATATTACTTTACTCAATATGAACAAAAACCAAGATTTACACTCAAGCAGCTTAATGCAAAATTAATGCAAAACTTAGCGGTAATAATTGACCACAGCGTGCTACAAGAAGCTATAAATCGAGATTACATAGAGTGCCTGCCTGATTTAACAGGTGTTGTCGGAGCATCAGAGTACAGACTTACTGCATACGGAGAAAAAACTTTACTGGAACAGTAAAATTTGTATTTATATTGCATCAGCATAAGCTTGCAAATCTTCTTCTGTATTCATTTCTGTCGTGCATACCAAAATTCTTGTCGCATCAAGTTTTACCCCACCAAGAATGTTTTGTTTTCTTAATCTTGACAAAAATTCGTCAGCATTATTTACTTCAATAACAAATTCATTAAAGAAATTCTTATTTAATGTTTTTATTCCTTTATTTGCTAAGATTTTTGAGAGCTTGTGTGCATAATTTGCTGATAAAATTCCTGTTTTTCTA
Organism: uncultured Acinetobacter sp.; assembly: GCA_947306495.1. Classification (GTDB taxonomy): domain Bacteria; phylum Cyanobacteriota; class Vampirovibrionia; order Gastranaerophilales; family Gastranaerophilaceae; genus CAG-196. The sequence goes on along the minus strand of CAMZGT010000020.1, from coordinate 4,277 downwards.
AATCCTGCTTCTCCGACCAGAGATAAATACAGTGTTGCTGATAACGCTATCAGTGATTGATTTGAGCAAATATTACTTGTTGCTTTTTCTCGTTTTATGTGTTGCTCACGAGTTTGAATCGTTAGAGTAAATGCTTGATTTCCGTCTGCATCTACAGTTCTGCCAACCAATCTTCCGGGCATTTGACGCATGTAGACATCCTTACATGCCATGAATCCGGCATGCGGCCCTCCGAAATTTTGAGCTATACCAAGCGGTTGAATATCACCGACTACAATATCTGCTTCATACGGTGGTTTTAATACAGATAAAGATGATAAATTAGCACATACAATCAATATCGTATCAAGTTTAGATAATTGAATTATTTCTCCATAAAAATCAGGATTTTGTAACAAAACACAAAAATATTCACTGACATCATCCGGAATATTTTCAAACCATTCTAATTCAATACCCTTCGCCCAAGCATACGTTTTAATAACTTCTATATACTCAGGATTCAGATTTAAAGATACTAGAGCTTTATTTTTTTTGCTTCTGGCAATTCTATGTGCCATAAGAACTGCTTCAGCACAAGCTGAAGCTCCGTCATACATAGACGCATTAGCAATATCCATGCCAGTCATACGTGATATCATTGTTTGATATTCGTATATAATTTGTAAAGTTCCTTGAGATATTTCGGGCTGATATGGAGTATAAGCAGTCAAAAATTCAAAACGTTGTGCCACATAGCCAACAGCTGCAGGTATAAATTTATCATATACACCGCCTCCAAGAAAAGAGATATACTCCGTTTTATTCTTTTTAGAAATAGACTTAATTCTTTTTTGAGTTTCCATTTCTGAAAGAGGGTTTGCTAATCTGAAATCATTTAGTTTAACAGGTAACTGAATAAACAAATCTTCCACTGATGCCTTGTTAATTTCCTTGAGCATCTCTTCTCTTGTACCATCAGTATGTGCAATAAAATTATCCATTAACCAATCTCTTCTTTATAATCTGAGTAGTCCAACAAATCTGCAAACTCAACCTGATCGGCATCAGATTCTATTTTTACAAACCATTTTTCCGTATATGATTCATCATTAAGTAGCTCAGGACTGTTTACAATTTCTTCGTTTATTTCAACTATTTTGCCTGATATAGGCATATAGATTTCAGAAGCTGCCTTTACAGACTCAATTGTTGCAAAAACTTCATTTTTTTGGAATTTACTACCAACATCGGGGAGTTCAACAAAAACAATATCTCCCAATTGTTCTATAGCATAATCCGTAATTCCTAATTCATATTTCCCGTCTTTTTCAAGTACATACTCATGAGTTTTCGTACATAACATACTTTCATCCATTAAACAGTTCTCCTATATACTAATTATTTTCTTTATTTCTTTTTGCAACAAATGGTTTTTTAATAATTTCGGCATCATGCAATTTGTCACGTATCATTATTTGAATTGTAGAGCCTACAGCTAAATTGTCAAGAGTTTTTATATATGCTAAACCGATATTATCCCCTCTTGAAGGAGAAATTCCACCGCTAGTGACATGTCCTATACATTCATTACTGTAATAAACATCATATCCATGTCTTGCTATATTCTTGTTCAACATTTTAAAACCGACAAGTTTTTTAGTAACTCCGGATGATATCTGATCCATAATAACTTGTTTACCATTATAATCAGCTTTTTTATTTTTAGGCACAGACCAAGATAAACCTGCTTCTATTGGAGTAGTACCTTCATCCAAATCATTTCCATACAAATGAAGTGCGGCTTCCAGTCTAAGCGTGTCTCTAGCTCCGAGGCCTATAGGTTTAACTTTAAAATTTTCTCCTTTTGATAGCAAATTATTCCAAAGTTCAACTGCATACTTATTCTTAACAATAAGTTCGACTCCGTCTTCTCCTGTATAGCCGGTTCTTGATATCCACAAATCAATACCAAATATAAAACCTTTTGCTATAGAAAAAAACGGCGGTAATGATATAACACCAAGAGATTTTATAAAATCACACGCTTTTGGGCCTTGAACCGCAATCATAGAATAGTTATGTGATTCATTAATTATATTTACATCGTAATTTTTTACACAGCGGCTCATCCAATTGATATCCTCATCTACTCTGGATGCATTCGCAATAACTAAATACTTTTGATTTTCTAATTTATAAATTATTAAATCATCAATTACTCCGCCATTCATATTTGTCAATTGACAGTATACAGCCTTTGAATCTTTAAGCAAAGATATATCTTGAGGAACAATGCTATTCAAAAATTCAACAGCATCTTTACCCGTAACTACAATTTCGCCCATGTGAGAAACATCAAACAAACCCACATTTTCTCTAACATTCTTGTGTTCCTCAATAATGGAAGTGTATTGCACTGGCATATCCCAACCTGCAAAATCCACCATTCTTGCGCCAAGTGCAACATGTCTGTCATGCAAAAAAGTTTGCTTTGTCATTTCATATCCCCTTTACTAATCTATTTTCCAAGTAAATGCAGATTATGTCAAGTTTATAGTACAATTGTTACACTAAGTTATATTTTATTTTCAGATTCTAATAAGTACATCCTTACTAAATTAACAGGAGTCGCAAAACCTATGCCTATATTTGAAATATTATTATCAGGGTTGTATATTGCCTGATTTATTCCTATAATCTCGCCTTTTGCATTAAGTAAGGGACCTCCAGATGACCCCGGATTTATGGCAGCATCTGTTTGTATTCTGTTTTTCACATAATCTATTCTTGATATAATACCTTGAGTAAAAGTACCTTTAAACCCAAAAGGATTACCTATAGCAAAAACTTTTTCTCCGACTTTTATTTTCTCTGAATCCCCAAGTTTCACGGTTGCAAGCTCTCTCGGAGCTAAAATCTTCAATAGTGCAATATCTTTGTTTTCTCCTAGTTTTTTAATAACTGTCGCTTTATAATCTTCTCCGTTACTTGTTGTCACAATAATGTCATTCCCTTCATCCAAAACGTGGGCACTTGTTAAAATAATTCCGTTTTTATCAATAATACAACCAGTGCCACATGATACACCGTCTGACAATTGAGAATCTACGGCTACGATTGCCGGATTAATTTGTTCATATATAATCACCCCGCTTTTCTCTTTAACACCAAAGGCAGAAACAGGTAAAATAACATTAATCGTGAGCAGCAATAATATTTTTTTCAACATAAAAACCTCATATAGTATATAAAAGTTTTACAATTTCAGTAACATCTAACAATTGCACCACATAGATTATTTTTAAAGCGCAAATAGGTATGTATTGCGTGTATTCAAATTTTAATGTATAATATAACGCAGTGAAAAAATTTCAGTCACTATCGACAAGAAGGAGAAAAAAATGTCAAGAATTGAAAATTTTAAGAAAGCATTAGATGAAAAAAGAGCAGTGAAGATTATTGCGGGTATTGATAATTTTGATGCAGAAAACGTTAAAAAAGTTGTAGCAGCAGCTTCTAACTCAGGTGCAAGCGCTATTGATATATGCGCAAATCCTGACATCATTTTAATGGTAAGAAATATGACAGATATACCTATATTTGTTTCATCTATAGACCCTGAAGAACTGGTTCATGCTGTAGCTATGGGCGCAGATGCGATTGAACTTGGAAACTTTGATGCACTTTACAAAAAAGGAATATCTTTCTCTGCATCACAAGTTTTAAACCTTGCAAAAAGAACAAAAAAACTTTGCCCGAATACATACATTTGTGTAACTATACCGGGGGAATTAGAAATTACTGAACAAATAAACCTAGCTCGTGAACTTGAGTCTATAGGAATTGATTTAATCCAAACAGAAGGACACTTCTCTAACGAAATGCCTTCAAATGGTGTTAGAGGTCTTGTTGAAAGAGCTGAACTTACTATTTCCAATACAATAGAATTGTCACGAAATATTGAACTTCCTATTATGACAGCTACAGGTATAAATACTACTACAGCTTCATTAGCTTTTGCTGCCGGTGCATCTGCTATAGGATGCGGTTCTTGTATTAATAAACTTGATTCGGAAATTTCTATGATAGCAGTTGCTAAGAGTTTAGTTGAAATCGCAGAGAAAAACGCTCAATATACAGTTGAACTTGTATAAATTATTCTTCATTAAGCAAAAAATACTTTCTGATTAATATCAGGAAGTATTTTTTTGTAAAGTTTTGTAACAATTTAAATTAAAATTCTAAAGTTTTTGGGATTTCTGCCGATATACATGGCAAAAGGGATAACCTAACAC
>CAMZGT010000019.1 GCA_947306495.1 uncultured Acinetobacter sp. | reverse complement strand
GTTGTTGCTTCGGTGTATTTAGAAGAAATTTGTCTTGCTTGAGCCATGATAGAATTTATTGAAAGTTTTTTTGCTCTTCTGTCATGCCATGGCGCAAGTTTTACAATGACAAATGCCGTATTTTCGCCATTAAAACCGTTAATTGATAATGTAGAAAGTACGCCGGGGATTTCCAGAATTTCTTCACACATATCTTTTACTACATCAGCAGAACGTGTTAAAGTCGCTCCGTCTTGCAGTTGAACTTGCAGGAACATAGCTCCTCTGTCTTCATCAGGCAAAAAACCTGTAGGAGTAATTTTAAACATTATAAATATAAAGAGAACTATTCCGATAAGAGTTCTAAGCGTTTTCTTCGGAGATTTGACAAAATATCCGACAACATTTAAATATTTATCCCTGATATTATTAAACCAATCTTCAAATTTTTGAATAAATTCAAAATCAGTTTTTTCTTCTCCTGATTTTAATATCATTGAGCATAGAGCAGGAGAAAGAGTTAGAGCTACTATAGTTGATAGGCCTACTGATGTAGCTATGCATACTGCAAATTGTCTGTACATTTTTCCCGTAATTCCGCCAAGGAAAGAAACCGGTACAAATACAGCCATCAATACTAATGAAGTTGCTATAACCGCGCCTAAAACTTCTTCCATTGAGATATTCGTTGCTTCTTGCGGTGATTTGCCTTCTTGTATGTGCCTTTGAGTATTTTCCAGCACAACTATAGCGTCGTCAACAACCAGTCCTACTGCAAGCACAAGAGCAAATAATATAAGCAGATTTATGGAAAAACCAATACTTGCCATAAATATAAAAACACCAATTAAAGATACAGGAATTGCACAAAATGGTATGAAAGCGGCACGTGCGGTTCCCAAAAACAAATATGTGACTGCCGAAACCAAAATAATTGCAAGTATAATTGCAGACACAACTTCTTTTATGGATTCTCTTACAAATTCAGTAACATCGTATTGTACGTGGTAAACCATATCGTTTGGAAATTTTTTGCTTAAAACTTCCATTTTTTTGTTAATTTTATTAACCAAGTCAATAGTGTTTGCATTCGGCAATTGAGTAACTGCAATAATAGCTGATTCTCTGCCTTCAATTATGGATCTGGTAGAATAATTTTCCGCTCCGAGCTCAACTCGTGCAACATCTTTAATTTTTACATTAGAGCCGTCTGTGTTGGCTTTTACGATTATATTTTCGAATTCTTCAACTGTTTTAAGTCTACCCTTCGTTCGAAGAGTAAATTTCATCATTTGAGGAGTTTCCATAGGCTCAACGCCGATGTTACCTGCAGGAGTTTGGGTGTTTTGTGCTGTAACCGCATTTTGTATATCTGTCGTGGAAACTCCAAGACTTGCCATTTTGTCAGGTTTTAACCAAATTCTCATAGAATAGTCGCCGGCTCCGTATACACTAACGCCGGCGCAACCCTTTGTTCTGGCAAGTTCATCTTTTAAAAACATGGATGCATAGTTTGCTAAATACAGAGCGTCATATGTATGATTGGGTGACGTTACTCCCAGGAATAAACAACCTCCGCCGCCGGTTGATTTACGAACAGTTAATCCGTATCGCCGAACTTCTTCGGGTAATCTTGGTGTAACCAATTGCAGTTGATTCTGTACGTTAACAAGGTTCATGTCAGGGTCTGACCCTACTTCAAAATATATAGTTAATTTATACATCCCATTGCTTGATTCGGATGTCATATAAAGCATGTTTTCTACGCCGTTTAGTTGCAGCTCAACGGGTGATGCGATTGTAGAAGTAATAACATCAGCGTTTGCTCCGCTGTATGTCGCATTTACTATTACCTGCGGAGGTGTAATTGACGGATATTCCTCAAGCGGTAATGTCGTTAAACACAATAATCCGGCAAGAATTATGGCCAAAGATATTACAATAGCAAATTTTGGACGTTTAACGAAGAAATTTTCTTTCATTTAGTTTTTCCTCCGCTAAAAATCTTTTTTATTTTCGCAATTATTTTTCTAAAAATGTTTGGGTTTCTCTTCTGAACTGCATCCGGGGCAACATTTTCAACAATTCTTACTGCATTTCCTGGAATAACTTTCTGCATGCCGGTTGTGATAATTGTATCTCCTACGCTAACGCCGTCAGAAACTATCCAATTAGTTCCGGATTGTCCCATAGTTTTAATATATTTCATTCTTGGCAGATTTTCTTCATCTAAAACGTATACAAACAGTCCAACTTGGTCTTCCATTGTTGCAGCTTGCGGGACCATAGGCATGTTATCTTTTTTATTTGAATAAATTATAATTTGTCCGAATTCTCCTTGTATAAGTTCATTTTCCGGATTTGGGAATGTACCTCTGAGAGTTATTGTACCTGTTGATTCATCGACTTTGTTATCGTAAAAATCCTGTAGACCTTTGTGTTTATATTTTTGACCGGAGCTGAATATAAATTCTACTTCTCTGTTTGCATTAGCGCTTCCGTCAATTCTTACCAAATCCGCAAAATCTTTAGATTCAAGCGTGAATGTTATGTACATAGGATCAGCACTGTTGATTGTGGTTAACGGTCCGCTGTTCATTGATACAAAGTTACCTACTGTAACGTCAATAATACCGACTCTTCCGTCAACCGGAGATTTGACCTTTGTGTAGCCTAAATTTCTTTGAGCATCTCTGTATGCACTTTCCATGCTTTGCACTTGTGCTCTGTATGCATCTCTTTGTGCTAAAACGTTGTCATAATCTGAACGAGCAACAAAATCGTTTGCTACAAGTTCCTTATATCTTGCAAGTTGTTTTTCATAATACAATTGCTGTGATTTTGCATTATCAAGATTCGCCTTAGCTCTTCCTGCTGCATATGAGTATTCTTGGGGTTCTATTTCAAACAATATTTGTCCTGCTTTAACGAAATCACCTTCTTTGAAGAAGCTTTTTGTGAGGTATCCGCTTATACGTGCAAGGACGTCAACTCTGTATTTTGCCATGACTCTTGCAGTGGCTGTGTATTCGCGTCGAACATTTGCGGTTTCAATCGTTCCTATTGTAACAGCAGGTTTGCTTGCAGCAATTTTTTGTTTCGCTCCGGCAGTTTTGTTAAAATATGATATAAACATTCGCCCCAGTATTAGAGCAGTTATAATAGATACAATAATTATTATCTTTTTTCTCATTCTCTCTCCAATATCCCTATTTGGCTATTTTAAGTGTAATTATTATTATAATTGTTAAAATGATAACAAAAAGAATGTAATAGTTCAATATTACCCACTAGGAGAATTGTATATGAATCTTTGTATTTAAGCTTATTTTAAATTTTCAATTGTAACAAAATCTTAACATCTCCTCTAAAAAGTGTAAAAAATACAAATTTTTTATTTTTTATAGTAATATATAAAAGTTACTAAATATTTGGTGCACATAGCATCGGTAGAATAGGAGGCACATGAATTGACAATTGTATCATCATCATTAGAAGAGCTTGAAAAGCAGAACTTGGAAAGAGTAAATCTTGGTCAACACGTATTGGCGGAATTTTTTGAATGTGATTCAAATATTTTGAATAACAGTGACAAGGTAGAAAAGTACATGATAGATGCGGCTCTTGAGTGTGGTGCGACTATTGTTCAAAAGTGTTTTCATATGTTTAATCCGTATGGAGTTAGTGGTGTTGTTATAATTTCGGAAAGCCATTTGGCGATTCATACATGGCCTGAGTTAGGCTATGCAGCTGTCGATTTGTTTACTTGCGGAACAAAATGTGATCCGAAAGTTGCTTATGAATTTTTGAAGAAAAAATTTAATTCCAGAAAAGCATCATTTACAGAATTAAAAAGAGGTATTATTGACAGAGAAACTCTGAAGCTCTCTGAGCAACCTTTCGAAGTCGCAGAGCAATTTGAAGGTTAGTGGGGTAACTGAGACTACTAATTACCAATCATCCTTTGCGGGGGAGGAAATATAATAGGTCTGTGTTGTAACTACAAGTTTTCCTGTCGTCCTGAGGGAAAGTATCAATTTGATAACCGAAGGATCTCATATAATTTTAACATTTACCCCCGAAGGAGTTCATAAAACTTTTACATTTATGTTCAGGAACTGAAATTGTTAAGAAATATTAAGCAAAAATATTGATATATTTCCAAATGTAACGAATTATAAAGGCGAATTTTTAAACTTGACAACAAGGCTGAAATGCAGCGATAATGCCCTACTGAATGGGCGGAATGAGGGAGAGGGAGAGGAAAAAATTTTGCCCTAAAGTTTTTTTCAAAAAATGCCGTAAATTTATTTGTAAGTTTTAAGAGTGAAATTTGATAATTAAAACTTGAGTTATGTAAAACAAGAAAGGAGTAACTTCATGACAAGTATTCAACCATATGGTGGTTCACCAATTAGAGAAGCCGATAAAGTAATTGCCGGATTAAGCCTTGCTGCTACAGGAGTGGCAGCTAAACCGAATTCTGTACACACAGCTGCACAAGAAGCTGAGCAAAAGACACAAATAGAACAAAAGAGACCCGACTTCGGAGAAAAGGCTGCTGCATTTGTTAGATGAGTGGCTAAAGGAATAGTAAAGGCTAATGTAGGCTTAGGGAAACTTACTCTCCCGTCACTTTTCGGAGCTATAGAAGCTTCAGAACAATTAGTAACAGATGTTAAGTCTAATAACGAACAAGCAGCGGCGGCTAAAGCCAAAAAATAATCAGCTATATTTCAGATTATAATCCTGCTAAAACAATAACAGATCGGTGCGGCAGAATGCCGCACCGCTTTTCTGTTTAAGCTTTTAATTTATATTAACTCTTCACAACAATAGTATATTTCTAGTATAATAAATATAATTAGAGGAGAGATTTATGTATAAACTTGGAATAATAGGTTACCCTTTGGGACATTCAATATCAGCTGTTATTCAAAAAGCAGGATTGGAAAGCATTGGGGAATCTTGTACATATGATGTATTAGAAACTCCACCTGAGGAGCTTATTTCAAGAATAAAGTTTTTAAAGACAAAAGAATATAAAGGGTTTAATGTTACTATTCCGCTGAAAGTTCCAATGTCACTGTTTCTTGACGACATAGATGATTATGCAAATATTGCTGGGTGCGTTAATACTGTAAAAATAGCAGATGATAAATCTTTTGTGGGATATAATACTGATATTTACGGATTTAAAGCAGCTATTCCTGATACCTTGAATCTGAATGGAAAGAGTGCCAGTATACTTGGGACAGGAGGAGCCGCAAGAGCCGCTGTTGTCGGCTTGTCTGAGCTTGGTGTTAAAAATATTGATTTCTATTCAAGAAATATTATTAATTCCAGACAAACACTTGATTATGTGAGAGCAAAGTTTCCGGAAACAGAATTTAATGTTTATCAAATACAGAATATAAGAAGTCTTGAAGATTCTGCCATTATTATTAACGCTACGCCTATTGGTATGAAAGGGTTTATGGCTGATCAAATGGCTCTTGAATATTCTGATTTAGACAAATTAAGCAAGGATACTATAATATATGATATTGTATACAACCCTGTAAAAACTGTTTTGATTCAAGAAGCACAAAAACGAGGGTTAAAAACTATAGGCGGGTTGGATATGTTAATTTATCAAGCACAAAGAGCAATTCAAATATGGACAGGAAAAACTCCGGATGTTCAAACGATGAAAATCGCCGCGTTGGAAGCGCTCTGAGTTCTGTTGATTAATACCTGTTTTTACTGTACAATTTTCATGTTCGTTTTTTATAGTTAGAGGAATTTTATGAATAAACTTCAAATCAAAGCAGAAATATTAGCTACGATTGCAGCGCTGTCTTCCGCTGTTAAACCGGATGTATCTTTATTAACTGATTTACGAAATATAGAAGATAAAAAAGCTGTTTTGGACATTTTAATTCGTGAATTACTTAATGCAAATGAACAGAAATCGATGATTGTATGTTGGTTATTAACTGAATTAATTGACAAGGAAACTCTTAATAATGAGTTGTGGAATGTTATAAAAGAACCCGAATATAATGATCATATAAAAATGGTAGCATTCAATATGCTTAAAGATTTGGGCAATAAAATAGATTATGATGTCATAAGCGGATATTTTGAGCAGTTCCACGAATTGATAAATGAAGAAACTAAGCAGCTTTTGGAAACTGCTATTATGAATCCGGAAGCTCAAATAGATTTTATGGATTTTTTGAATGCGATATCTGATAATGATAAAATTATTTTAATAAAGTCTTTGGAAGAAGATTATGCGTATGATAGTCTTGCAAATATCTTAATTCCTGTATTTTTGTACTATATTGATTCTGAAGTCGGGTATACGGCGTTGGAAATTTTGGGAAGGACAAAGTCCCAATTGGCTTATCATGCTCTTGAAGCAGCATTAGACTATGCACCTGAGAGTATAAAGAGCAGGATAAACAAAGCAATATCGGAATTGAAAATGTCAGGAATAAGGGTTGATAAAACGGAAGAATTTTACAAAGAAATTTTAAATGATTCTAAACCCTATAAGACTTATATTTCCTTTCCTGATGGGCATGGAAATATGGCTGTTATATTTTCAAGAAAAAGACAAAATAATACTTTACAATTTTTGGCAATTGTCATAAACCCAAGGTGGGGTGTATTAGATGCATTTGGATTTTACAGTATGACAGAGCAGGATTTTTATCGTATTGTTGATAAGTTTTATAATTATCAGGAACGTTATGAAATCCCTGCAGGTGTTGCAAAGTATTTGCTAAATCAATCTGAGGAGAATTCTCACATTAACGGAGAACCAATACCGTATGAATATATATGTTGGCAAAGTATAATGCTTGATATAGAACCGATTAAACCGGAAATCCCTCTTGAGAAAAAAGATTTAAATCAAAAAGAAGTAGATAAGTTGTGTTTGAGTGAGTATGTTCAAAATTGGTTCTTTGATGAAATAACATCTGAAACCTTTGCCGCTTTTATAAAAAAACTCTCAGCCTCTTACAAAAAAAATAATTTTGATTTGGATTTAGATAAGTTTGTAGCAGATAATTATGACAGTATTTATAATGCTCACGAGCTTGCGTATAAACTAATATCTTTCAATATGGCAGCTTATTTAAGATACACAAAAGGTGATATAGAATTGGCACAGGTATTTTATTCTTTAGGTTCTAACTACCAATTTCTGACTAATATTATTCGTAAAAGTATTTACGAATATTATATAGGTAAAAGATATTTGTTAAAAAATCAGCGCAAATCTGTAACTATTTTTGATAAAAATTCGACTGCAGAACAAGAAGAGTTCAAACTTTTACAGTTAGATATAATAATATCAGGTATTGAAGCCAGGTGGGTAGATAATGCATAAAGTAATGGCTCTTGATGTTGGAACAAAAAGAATAGGTGTTGCGCTTAGTGATTATTTACAAATGATAGCTATTCCTCATTCTTGTGTGCAGCGTCAGCCGGAAGATAAGGCTGTGGAAGAGATTACTAAAATTGCAAAAGAGAATCGTGTGGAAAAAATTGTCGTCGGACTTCCTAAAAATATGGATGGTACAATAGGGTATCAAGGAAAGGATTGTATAGATTTTTCACAAAAATTTGTTGGTTTTGATATAATATTAGAGGACGAAAGATTAACATCCGAAGAAGCAGAAGAAAGGCTTCGAGAAAGAAAAGTTGACTTTCGTAAAAACAAAGGTTTGGTTGATATTGAAAGTGCTTGTGTTATACTTGAACAATACTTGGGGAAATGATTATGAGTGAAGAAAATTTAGAACAAGAACAAAATTATGTTGACATTGTTTGGGAAGACGGAACAGTTGTAAAATGTGAAATTTATGACGTAATAGATTTCGAAGGCAAAACGTATGCGTTATTGTTCCCATTAGAATCTGATGAAGAAGATGAAGATTCAGAAGTTGTAGTTATGGAATATGTTGAAGACGGAGAGGATGAAGGATATTTCCAAAATATTGAAAATGAGGAAGAATTTAATCGTGTTTGTGACTATATTCAATCATTGGAAGAAGAGGAAGAATAGAGTTGCTTGAACGATTTACCGAACGTGCTATTAATGTAGTCAGTGAAAGTCAAAGATTTGCAAAAGAGATGGGCTGTTCAGAAGTTATGCCCGAACATTTGCTGCTTGCATTAGTAAGTGAAGCAAGAGGGGTCTCTTTAAAGATATTCAGAATGGCAGGAATTTCCTGTGCCGATTTAAGAAAAGAAGTTGAAAATTTTATTGTTAAAACGTCAAAGAAAGTTGAAAACATTCCGTTTAGTCTTGCTTATAAGGACTTATTAAAGCGGACGCTTGATTTGGCAAATAAATCAGAAAATGAAAATATCCTTTTTGAGCATCTGTTTTTGTGTGTAATTTCAGATAAGCAGACGAATATTTCTTCGATTTTAGAAAAATTTAATTTTGATGTATACAAAGCCAAAGATATTTTGGCAAAGTTAGTTCAAAGAAAAATTAAAAAACTTGAACACCCTGAAGCAGAAGATGATGAAGAAAAGAACAGTTTCGAGTCATTATATGAAGGGGATGCCTTAGCAGAAGTTTTTGACAGGGCTGTTTCTAAATTATCTGCAAAAGGATATGAAATATTAGGTACTGAACAAATAATGGCTTCTATTTTGGAAAATCAAGATTCCAATTTAGTACATCTGATAAATTCATATGGAGTTAATTCCGAGACATTTGAACAAAAACTAGCGGAACAGCAATCACGTCAATCAGAATTTGAAGGCAAAAAAATTATTTTTACCCCGAATGCTTTTCTTATGATGAACTCAGCTATTCAAATTGCAAAAGAATTAGGCTCTTCTGTTGTTACTCCCGAACACATTGTATTAAGTATTTTAAAAACAAAAAAGGGAATTGCATATGATATCATAAATTCAATCGGCGTAAACGGTGAAAAACTATCAGAAGATATTCTTAAACCAATAGAAAAACAAATGCCTGAAACATTGAGTATAATGAAACTCGCAAAAGAAGAAGCAAGGCGAATTGGAAGAAATGTGGTCGGTACGGAAATGCTTTTACTGGGTATAATAGCAGAAGGTACAAATGAAGCTTACGAAGTATTAAACAATTTGGAAGTAAATTTAAAGGATGCCAGATTAATTGTAGAAAGCATCGTAGGCTACGGTAATGAATATTTTGAAAAAGAAATAACTTTTACGAATCGTGCAAAAAAGGTATTGGAAAAAGCATGGATCTCGGCAAAAAAAATGGGTAAGACAAAAATAGAAGCAGTTGATATATTGTTGGCGATATTGGACGAACCTACATCAGTTGCGTTCAGAGCATTAGATCAATTGGGAGTAGATTCTGTGGAAATCAGGCATGGAATCGCAAATCGAAATATTTAAAAGAAATGATTGAAACTATTGCAAATTTTATAAAAAAATACGATCTTCAAGACAAAACCATAATTGTCGGATTCTCCGGTGGGTATGATTCTATGTGTCTTTTGGATATTTTATCAAAAATAAAAGAAGAACCTGATTTTTATGAAATGCGCGTTATAGCAGCACATTTTAATCATAATTGGCGTGCTGAAGAATCTATGCAAGAACAGGAGGTTTGCCGAATTTTTGCTTCATCAAAAGGCTTTGAGTTTTACGTAAAACTTGCTCCAAAAACTTTAAAAAAAACTGAAAATGATGCAAGAATAGCAAGGTATGAGTTCTTTGAAGAAGCATTAGAAGAGTTTGATGCTGATGCTGTTTTTACTGCTCATAATAAAGATGATAATGCAGAAACCGTATTGTATAGAATTGTTAAAGGCACTGGAATTTTAGGTCTTAGAGGTATAGCAGAAAAACGTCAAAATTTCTATAGGCCTTTACTGAAAACAAGTCGTTTAGAAATTGTGCAATACTGTAATGATAATAATTTAGTTCCAAACAATGATTCGTCAAATACTAATATTGCGTACAGACGTAATTATTTAAGACTAAATGTTATTCCTGCTCTTGAAAAAATTAATGAAAATCTAAAAGATACGCTTAATACACTTGCTCTAAATGCAACTAATGACAACGAAATAATTGAAGAATATTTATCTGCAATTAAGAAAGAAATTTTTGATGATGACACGATACTGTCTCCTAAATATAAAAATTTGTCACAACCTGTGAAAATGCGCATATTGCATGGTTATATTCAGCACATAGGTCTTGATTATGACTATAAAAAAATAAAGGAGATTTACGAATTTATAGAGGATAATATTAATTCAAGAAATGGAGCTACTCATTCTCTGGCAACAGCGTTGTGGCTTTATGCTGATGAAAACGTTATAGAACCTATTCCAAGAAAAAAAGAGATGCAGGTTGTAAAACCAAAAGAAATAGAGATATCCGGAGAGGGAGAATACGAATTTAACGGCAAAATATTTTCTATTAAAAAATTTCATTCGGATAAGTTATTTGTATTTCCTGAGTCAACTTCAAATTTTGCATATGTAGATTTTACAGGAATAAAATTTCCGCTTATTATGCGAACAAGACGTGACGGTGATACGATTTCTCCGTTTGGAATGTCAGGAAGTATGAAACTAAAGAAGTATATGAATGCTAAAAGTATAAGACGCCACGTGCGTGATACTATTCCGCTACTATGTTCTGAGAATGAAGTTCTATGGGCAGCCGGAGTGGGTTTAAGTAACAAAATAAGTGTGCAAAAAAATCCGACTCATGTAATAGAGATAAAGGAAACATAATTATGCAAAATGACAAGATAAAAGTATACCTTACTAATGAAGAAATTCAACAAGGAGTTAAAAATCTTGCAAGTAAGTTAAATAATTTGTATAAGGACAAAGAACTCTACGTGGTATGTGTTTTAAAAGGTGCAGTTATATTTGCATCAGATTTGGTCAGATATTTAACTATGCCTGTGAAGATGGAATTTATAAGACTTTCAAGCTATGGTTCATCAACTATTTCAAGCGGAAATGTTAATGCTCTCGATGCGTCCTTATCCGATTTAAACGGGAAGGATGTGCTAATTGTTGAAGATATTGTTGATTCAGGTCTCACGGCACGTTACTTAATTGATTTTTTGAATAAAAATTATAAAATGAAAAGTCTTAAATTCTGTTCGCTTTTAAATAAAAGTATGAGAAGGGAAGTTGAAGTTAATCCGGATTTCTACGTATTTGATGTAGATGATAAATTTATAGTAGGATATGGACTTGATTATGACGGAGATTACAGAAATCTTCCTTATATAGGTTATTTTGATAAATAATATGAGTAAGTGTAAGAGTAAATATTATAAAGGAAATTTAGAATGTACGATATAAGAAAATTATCAGAAGATACAATTTATCTCGGTTGTTCCGACAGACGCTTAAAACTTTTCGAGAGCGCGTACCCAATACCTAACGGTATCTCTTATAATTCATATTTGATTAAGGATGAGAAAACTGCTTTGTTCGATACGGTTGATAAAGCATGCTCAAGTCAATTTTTTGAAAATTTAGAAGCGGCACTGGATGGCAGAGAGTTAGACTATTTGATAGTGCAACATATGGAGCCTGATCACTGTGCATTAATGGAAGATGTTGTTTCAATTTATCCTGACGTAAAAATCGTTTGTTCGACTAAGACAGTTGCCTTAATTAAGCAATTTTTTAATTTTTCACCTGAAGAGAACGTTATTGTTGTAAAAGATGGTGATACTTTGTCGCTCGGCAAGCACGAGCTGGCTTTTTATATGGCGCCAATGGTGCATTGGCCGGAAGTAATGGTCACCTATGATAAAACTGATAAAGTTTTATATTCTGCAGATGCGTTCGGCTCATTTGGTGCAATAAACGGGAATTTGACGGATGAAGGTTTATGTTTCAATTGCAGCTATTTGAGTGAAGCAAGAAGATATTATACAAATATAGTTGGTAAATATGGCCCGCAGGTTCAAATGCTGCTTAAAAAAATATCGGCATTAGATGTTAAGTCTATATATCCGTTGCACGGTTTAATAATTAAAAATAATATAGCCAAATTTATAGAAAAATACGACAAGTGGTCGCGATATGAAGCTGAGGAAAAATCTGTTTTAATAGCATATTCTTCTGTATATGGTGATACAGAGAATGCGGCAAATATTCTGGGCGGCAAATTGGCAGACAGAGGAGTTAAAGGTATAAAAATATATGATGTTTCTCAAATTCATCCTTCATATATTCTTTCTGAAGCATTTAAATTCTCGCACATAGTATTTGCAACAACAACTTATAATAATGGTATATTTGAAACTATGGAAATACTGCTTCATAATATAGCTGCCCACAACCTTCAAAATCGTAAAGTAGTGTTGATTCAAAACGGATCTTGGGCTCCTACGTGCGGGGGGGCAATGAAAAATATTTTAGAAAGTATAAAAGGTACGGAAATATTAGATGAGTCAATTTGTATAAAATCGTCATTGAAAGAAGAGCAGTTAGCAGAATTAGATAACGTTGCAGAAAAAATTGTAAATTCACTTAATGTGTTAATTTAATAGTTATTAAAAAACAAAGGAGAAAAATTATGCAAAAGTATGTATGTTCAGTATGTGGTTATGTTTACGATCCGGCAGTAGGTGATCCTGATAATGGTGTACCGGTTGGAACTTCTTTTGAGGATCTGCCTGGAGATTGGACTTGTCCTCTTTGTTCTGTGGGTAAGGACATGTTTAATGAAGAGTAAAAAAAGGTTCGGTTTTAACCGAACCTTTTTTATTATACTGTCTTAGCTGTCATATCTTGTTCTGCTGTCTCGCTCAAAATCATCAAATTCGCCTGTATCATCGGCTTGAGAACCGGCTCCTGCTCCGATTACGACACCGGCTAGTGCACCAATCGGGCCTCCGGCAATGAAACCGGCTAAAGCGCCACCAATTGCACCAAGAACGCCCATGCCTGCACCTTTAAAATTAACAGGTTTTTCCTCAGTTTCCACAGTAGGTTCTGTGTAATAAATTTTGTTGTTTAAATTTTGATTTTTTACTACATTTTTCGCATAGCTGTAGCATTGGACAGAATTAACTCTCATCTTTTTTCTCCTGGCTAGTGTAATATACTGGTGCATTATATACCAATTAAAAATTTTTGTCAAGTTATGTTACAAATAATAAATTATAATTAAAATAGATTGCTTTATTTTCTATATTTTTGTAAAATTTGGTTAGGAGTATACGATGCAAGTCAGTTCCGTCAACAACATTGTTTCTAAACAATCTTTTTTAAACCGTTCCGGCAAAAAAGACAATTCTGTAATTTTAGATTTGTTAGAAAATTCTCAGAATAATTCTAATGCTATTCAAGATGTTTCTGAAAATTCTTCTTTGACGAGAATTCTCATGGCATCTGTTGTATTTTTAGTGCCTTTTCTTTGTTTGTTTCCGATAGAGGCGAAATCTTTTCATTCAGCCAATAAATCAAAAATGTTCGCGAAAGCTGGTATTATGACGTTGTTGTCAAGTATCGGTTTTTGGATTCTTAATAAAGCTAATTCAAAAAATGATGAAATGGCGGTTAGATCAGGGTACTATAAATTCTTATCTGAAAATGCCGATAATAAGAATGCTTTTGTTTCATTGGGAGACGATGAAAAAGAAGAAATTCATGAAGACGAACGCCATGAATCTATAATGAAGCGTAAGTACGCAGTATCACAGATTTATTATCCATACTTACACACAAGTTGGGAGCATATCACAAATATTCATAAAGACTTTGCTAAATACAAATCAGTTGTCAGAGAGAAATATAGTACTGCGGAAGCGAATTCTGATGCGGATGACATGTATAAAATACTTGAAAAATATGATTCAGAGGCTTCTAAATATGAACAAAAAGTTGTTCAAGGCATGAACATAGGATTGACTGCATTAACAGCCCTTTCTACAGCGGGTGTAGCGGTTGTTCCGAAACTTTTTAAGAAAGATACCAAGCATTTAACCGGAGCGATGTACTTATCAATGGCATTTCTTTCTCTTCCTATGTTTATTTCAGGGAAGCTATCAAGTTTGCCTGTTTTAAAAAATATATATCAAGCATCAAGATTAAAAGCTATGGAGAATCTTCGTAATGAAACAGAGGGGAAGCCTGCTTTGCACAAAGAAGAGGAATCCTCTTTTGAATGTACTGTGGACTATTATAAAAATCGTAAGAAGTATAAAAAGGATATGGCTCGTCAAAAAGACTTAACTGATTTAAAAAATTTATACAAAAACGAACTGGAGTTGACAAAAGAGGAAGAGCAGCAGGCTGAACAAACAGGGGTGAATTTTGCATCTGCTGTAAAGCAATATTTTGCTTCAGGATTAATAAGGAAAAACTCTGTCGCTAGAACTTATTTAAATAATTACATTTCAAATTGTACACTTTTTCCTACATTTGTATTATTATTCAGAGGTTTGTTGGCGGAAGAAGGAACTGTTGCAAAAAATAATAAAAACTTTTTGTACGCTGGCGGTATAATGACAGCGGGATATTTATTAAATGCCATATTGGCAAAGATTATGTATAGAAATTCTAAAAATTAGGATATTCTTGGTATTTATGATATAATGCAAATGACCCAATAAATATGAAATAAGTTTATAGTTCTAATTTCATACAAATTTACTATTTGTGAAACAAATATAATAATGTATAATGTAGTTGAAATGTTTATATAAGAAAGGAAAGAAAAATGAGCTTTGCTAGTTACGTACCTACAGTAATAGAACAATCATCCAGAGGCGAAAGAGCTTTTGATATTTTTTCAAGATTATTAAGAGAAAGAATAATATTTTTAGGCACTGCGATAGATGATATGGTTGCAAACTTAATTGTCGCACAAATGCTGCTTTTGGATAGCGAAAATCCTGAAAAGGATATTATGTTGTATATCAATTCTCCGGGGGGAAGCGTAACAGCAGGACTTGCAATATATGATACAATGCAGCATATCAGAGCGGATGTTCAAACAATATGCTTGGGACAAGCTGCATCAATGGGTGCATTCTTGTTGTGTTCAGGTACAAAAGGCAAGAGAATGGCTCTTCCTCATTCAAGAGTATTGATTCACCAGCCTTTAGGCGGTGCACAAGGTCAAGCTACGGATATTGAAATTCAAGCTCAAGAAATTCTGAGAATTAAGAAGACTTTGAATGAAATTATGGCGTCTAATACCGGTCAATCAATAAAGAAAATCGAAAAAGATACAGACCGTGATTATATAATGACACCGCAAGAAGCTCTTGAATACGGTATGATAGATAAAGTAATTACTAAAGAAAGCTAATAAAAGCGGTAAGTACGGATAATAAAGTCAAACTTATAAATAGCAGTGGATTTATTCCAACGGAGATATTATGACATCAAACGACAGACTAAAATGTTCATTTTGCGGAAAAACACAGGATCAGGTGAAGAAGCTTATAGCAGGCCCGGATGTGTTTATATGCGATGAATGCGTAGAATTGTGTAATGAGATTTTAGACGAAGAATTTTTTGAACAAAAAGACAAAAATAAAGATGGCGAAAAGGCAGATAAAAAGACGGTTGACGGTGGTGAAGAAAAACCTATTCCGAAGCCGCATGAGATAAAAGCTTTTCTTGATCAGCATATTGTGGGTCAGGATGATGCTAAAAAACTGCTTTCCGTAGCTGTTTATAATCACTATAAACGTCTTAAGCACAATCAAACAAGTGATAAGGATGATGTAGAGATTCAAAAATCAAATATTTTGTTGGTCGGACCTACCGGTTCAGGTAAAACTCTTTTGGCACAGACATTGGCAAAGATGTTGGATGTACCGTTTGCGGTGGCAGATGCAACAACTTTAACAGAAGCTGGATACGTTGGTGATGATGTTGAAAATATTCTTCTCCGTTTATACCAAAACGCTGAATATGATGCTAAGAAAGCTGAACGCGGTATTATATATATAGATGAAATTGATAAGATTGCAAGAAAATCAGAAAATACATCTATAACACGTGATGTTTCAGGTGAAGGTGTTCAACAAGCCTTACTAAAACTTATTGAAGGTACGATATCTAATGTTCCTCCGCAAGGCGGCAGGAAGCATCCTCAAGCTGATATGATACAGATTGATACAAAGAACATTTTGTTTATAGTGGGCGGTGCGTTTGTTGATTTGGATAAAATAATCGAACACAGAGTTAAGGAAGGTTCTTCCGTCGGATTTGGGAATGTTGCTCCTACTCAGGCCGAAAAGGAACAACAGGCTTCAAAGCTGCTGAAAAAATTACAGCCTGAAGATTTGCTCAAATTTGGTTTGATACCTGAATTTATCGGCAGAATTCCTGTCTATGCGGTTTTAGATGCATTGGATGAAGATACTTTGAAGATGATTTTGACAGAGCCTAAGAATGCAGTTCTGAAACAGTATAAACGTCTGCTTGAAATGGATGGGGTTGAACTTGATTTTGA
This sequence comes from uncultured Acinetobacter sp., assembly GCA_947306495.1. Lineage (GTDB taxonomy): Bacteria > Cyanobacteriota > Vampirovibrionia > Gastranaerophilales > Gastranaerophilaceae > CAG-196. The sequence goes on along the minus strand of CAMZGT010000019.1, from coordinate 14,746 downwards.
ACCTGAGGCTGTTGAGTTGATAGCTAAAAAGGCTATTAAACGTAAAACAGGTGCAAGAGCGTTGCGTTCTATAGTTGAAGAATTGATGCTTGATGTTATGTATGATATTCCGTCAAAGCATGATATTAAGAAATTCACTATAACAAAAGAAATGGTGGAAAAACAAGATGAAAAGGAACAGCAGGCTGAGCTTTTACATCTTCCAAATAAAGAAGAGGCTCAAGCTTCATAACTATCAACTCTATTATCCAATTTGATCGGTAGTAAGATATTTGTACAGTAACTTGTCAAAATTGTATAAGATTAATTGTACAAGTTCTTGCATAAGTATTTCATGTCCGTCATCATCTCTGTCATCTTTACTACCCCAGAATTTACCACTGCCATCGTCGTTTACGTAACTATTACCTCTTGCTCCTGATCCGTTAGCAGTTCCGTATGGACAATCGTCTCGTTCTGAACCGTCTGTGCCATGATCCAAACAGTAATAATTCATTGTATCTGCTTCAGCTTTTCTGAAAAGTTTTGTTATAATATCTGGGGGTGGGTGGGAGGGAGGCTGGGTATGTTGTTTTACCACCTTATGTGAAGTTTTGTAACAATTTTTTAAAATTTACGCTAAAATTCTAAAGTTTTTAAAAATTGTGCCGATATATATAATAAGAAAAAAGGGAAAAAGAAAAAGGAGTAAAAAATGTCAGATCCAAGCATCAATCCGAATTTAAATGTCAAAATTTATCAATTTCTTAAAAATAATACAGATTGGCAAAACCAAGCTGACGGATGTATTGACGGTAAGACAAAAGACGGTCTTGTTACAAGATTTGAGTTTCGCAAATTTATATGCGGAGCACTTAATATTAATGGAAGTGATGTTAATGCAGTTGATGCTTTTTTCTCTTCACTTGATGTTAAAAACACAGGCAAAATTAATAAAACTATGACTAATGCTTCAGTTCTTGATGGTGATGAGATACAAGCTTTAGATGCTAAAATAATAGCTTTTGGGGAAGGTGAAACTTGGCTTAATGGCGCTCTTAATAGTATTAAGGGCATTAATAATGAACCTGACATACAGAAAACTATCAGAACAACTTTGCTAGCTGAAATAGAAAGATACATCGCTGAGGAAGGTGAATTCGGAAAAAAGGGGATACAATATATTAATGCAAAGTTACCTCAACTGGTAATTACAGCTGTTACTAATTCATTCGTCAACAACTACATTAGTTCAGTTTTCAATAATTCGGCATATAATCCAGGTAACGATACTGACCTTCAAAATATTATAAATAACCTCTCTAACGGACTTAGATCTAATTTTAGTGACAATTTAAATATTGATAGCATTAAAGACGCTATTAAAGAGGTTATTCAACAATATAAAAAAACGGCTGATGACGGATATTATGATCCCAATTTAGGTAATTATGGTTATACTACTGATGAATTCTCAAATTTGAATGATTTACAAAAAGCTGTACTTACAGAATCTTTATCTAATAAAATTAAAAATTCTTTAAAGGAAGATACTGATTATAGTAATTATAAAGCATTATACGATCAAGCGGTTAACGATTTTATTAAGGATAAACTTAATAATGCTAAGTTTAGCGATTTTAAAGAGATTAAATCTGCAAATAATATAATAAATGAGTTTGAAAATTCACAGTTCTATAAAGGTTTAGTAACTCAAATTGAAAAAATTAAAAAACAAGAGAAAGAAAATTACGATAAAGCTATTAATGATATAAAAACTTATATTAAGAATTTATTGGGTAATGTTAATGTTAATGTTAATTTATCTGAATTAAATAATATTATTAAACATAACGAAGGTACAAATCTTGTCAATATTGATGATTTTATTAAAGCTATAAAAGCCTCTTGCAAAACTGCAGAAGAGGTTAATGCACTTCTGGATCAAATTAAAGAACGTTTTGAGAAAATCGAGAAAGATAAACTGGAAAAAGAAGCAGTCTACATTAATTTAAGTAATTATATAGATAGTTTTTTGAGTGATGGATACAATACTATAATAAATGCAAGCAACGAAAAAATGGATGGTCGATTTGGCTTGGATAGTAGAAACAATATAGTATTTAAAAGTTCTGATACAAAGGCTTTATATGATACAATGTGTAGACAACTTGAAAATTATTTAAAAGATAAACCGGAATATAAAGAGATAATAGACACAAATTATGCACGTTTGGTCCAAGCTGCTTGGATTATGACATATAATGACTATGAATGTGGTAAAAATGATATTAATACTGCTGATTTCATAAAAAGCGTTTTAAATAACTTAAAGGCTATGATTTTACATTTAAAAGATAAGCCGGAAGATATGAAATTATACATTGGATATACATGTTATGGTTATTCTGGTTTAAATTCAATTAAATGTGAGTGGAACGTATATGATGCTACTGGTAACAAAAGGAATTATGTGTTCAATTATAGTAATGTGCAGTATGATAATGATAACGGTATAAAATTGCAAAATGATGAACAAAATAAAATTTATCAAAAAATGATGGAACAATTGCTAAAAAATCTTAAACAAAAATATTCAGGTCAAGTTTCAAATGAGATTATTGAAAAACTTTTCAAAGAAGCACAAAGACGAAGTGTTGATCATAGATTAAACGATACTCCTTACGGTACTGGTGATGGCTCCGGTGCAGCAGGACATAGTGTATTTGTAAATGATAATTTTTGGGGTACCGGAACCCGCAGCACTGATAATTGTCGAATAACTGCACAAGAACTTGTTCAATTAACATTATACAATTTCGATAAATTGTTGTACAAAGAAATAACTACCGGCAGCCAAAATTTTGTTTATGATATTGTAAGTAAAGTTAATGACCAAGAATTGAACTTAAAAGATATTTGTAGTAATAATAAAAATCAAAAATTTTCTGAACTTTATAATGGTGATAAAAATGTAATTTTAAAGATTATAATGGATGATGATGGCCATGGGTGGAACAACGAAAAGTCAAATGTTATTAATAATTTAAAAAATCTTGGGAAAAAAGTTATTAATGTATTGTCATCCGCAGGTTTGGATTTAAATATATTATCTCAAGCATTGGAGCTTGTTGCAAATAGATACTATGAAAAAGGACCAATAACTTATTATGATGATGACGGACCAAGTCAACAAGATCTAATAGATAATGGTGACTATCATATAGGAAAGCTTAGAAATGAAGTGTATAACCATAGTGTTTTAACAAGTGATGATCCTATTTTATCAATGACGATGAATACGGCATTGCTTTAACAATTGATGATAACTCCAGTGACTCTTATTTATATCAAATTTGCTTCAGAGATTTTGTTGACGATATTATTGCTGAATATATTAACCTTGGCGGTAATTTGTAAATTTCAACATGAATACAAATAAAGGCGCGAGCTTCGCTCGCGCCTTTATTCTTTAGATATGGTGAAGAATTCCGCTATTTACCACAACATCTTGCTAATTGATTTTGCGGCCTCCTGAGCCGAGTATTTGTCGGATAGTTTTTCGCGGACATGCCCCAAATTTTCTATATATTTATTTCGATATTTTTTGTCGTATAAATTTCTTTCAGTTTCATAAACTATATTATCAGAACTAAATTTTGCTTGTATTAGCTCCGGTACTATATCCATATCAGTTACAATGTTTGGCAGCGATACTCGTTTTATACATCTGAACAATAAATATGCAAAATAAAGTATCCAAGGACCTTTGTATCCTATTATCATAGGTACTTGGTACAATGCTGCCTCTAAAGCTACAGTTCCTGATGCCAAAATTAAAGAATCAGAAACGCTCAATAAAGCCTGATTCTCGCCTTTAATAACCTTGAAATCAACTTCCTTTACATATCTGTCAAAAACTTCGTCTGAAAGATTTGGCGCATGTGATATGCAAAACTGAATTTCAGGATGTTTTTTTTGTAATTTTTTTGCCGACTCTATAAGAGTCTTTGCCAAAAACTTTAATTCTAGAGGGCGTGAACCGGGGAAAACAGAAACCAAAGGTTTATTAATATCTAAGCCATGTTTTGAGAAAAATTCAGCCTTATCGGCTTTTGGGAGAAGCTGTTTTACCAAAGGGTGACCGCAATAACAAACATCTATTCCATACTCTTTATACATCTTTTCTTCAAACGGAAATATGCAAAGAACCCTATCTACATATTTTTTTATTCCTTCGATTCGCCACTTTCTGCTTGCCCAAACTTGAGGCGGAATATAATGAACAACTTTGATTCCGCTGCCTTTTAGTCTTTTCGCAACTCTTAAATTAAATGTGCCATAATCAATAAGTAAAACTAAGTCCGGTTTATATTCATTTAAAATGTAATTTGTAACTTTTGATTCAAGCTGCAAGTGTTCTGCTGCCATTTTTAAACTAAAACCAAAACCTGACATTTTAGCGTGGTCACAAAAAAGTTTCGCTCCGGCTTTTTTCAGATTTTCTCCTCCGATAGCCTCCACTTCAATATCGGGATTTAATAGTTTCAATTCTTCTAAAACTCTTCCCCCGTGTATATCTCCTGAGTATTCACCTGTGATAATAAAAATTTTTCCTGACATAAACCACACCCCAAAATCAAAGATTTTGCCCCTTCCTGAAAAGGAGGGTATATATTTTATACAGCCATGATAACTATACTATTCTTGTTAGCATAGTCTACCACTTTCTCTTTATCAACTATAATTGTTTCTCCGGCTTCAACTGCAATTAAATCAGCCCTATATTTTTTCATAGTTTTTATTGTTTTTAATCCTATAGCAGGTATATCAAACCTTTTATCTTGTGATGGCTTTGCTACTTTGATTATGCGCGCATTCTTTTTCGCTATTTTGCATCCGCGTTTAATACATTTATCTGTTCCTTCAATAGCTTCAACTGCCATAATCATCTTATCTTTTATAACAACTGATTGCCCGATATCAAGTTTCCCTGTTTCCTTGGCAAGCCAGTATCCGTAATTTACATCCTCAACTTGTTCCTGTGTCGGCTGTATTTTCCCCAAAACTCCGGAAGGTATCATTAAATTTTTTATAAACAAAGTTTGGTCAAGAATTGTTATGCCAATTTGTTCAAGTTCTTCTATTATCATTAACATAACTTTGTCATCATTAAGTCGGACAGCCTTTTTTATAAAATCCAAAGCTTTTGAATCAAATTTAGGACGTTTAATTAGTACCGTTTTGCTCACTTTACCTAAAAAAGTAATTTGTTTTATTCCTTCATTCTTAAGAGTTTCTTCTATCTTTAATGCTTCACCGGGACCAAATAAATAAACTTTTGAACAGTATTTTTTTAGCTGTTTATAATTATCGTTTGATAATGATATTGCAACAACATCGAATCCGTTTTCTTTTGCATATTGAGCCATCTTTACCGGCAATAGTCCGTCACCGGCTATTAATCCTTGTTTTTGTTCCAAAACAACTGACATATTTCCCTCCAACTTCAATATTTATATTTTACTATAAAAATGTTTTTAGTTAACTTATTTATATTGTATTTGCTTATTATTAATGATAAATTGGTATTGAGGATTTTTTTATGAAGATATTATTTGTTATTGATAAAGTTGAATTTAAATATTTTGAATTCAATAAATTAGTTACCAATTTTTGGATGATAAAGGGTTTTTTAGACAGAAAAAATCAAGTCTATATCACAATAATTCCAAAGTTATCTTTGAAAGGTGATACGGCTTATGCAGGATGTTTCGAATCTTTTGTTTCTGATGAAAATATTTATTATAAAAATGTTCAAGAAGACTTGCCTATAGACGAATTCGATCTCGTTATGTTTCGTCCTGACCCGCCTGTTGATATTGACTACATTAATGCAACTTATGTTTTTGATTTTGTTAAGCATGCCCGAGTTGTAAATTCTCCTCGAGCAATAAGAGATTTTAACGAAAAATTACACAGCGTGTATTTTAAAAATTTTATGTCAGATAATATTGTTTCTGCTTCGCTAAAAGATATAGAAGCTTTTTTGACAATTCACAAAGAGATTGTTTTAAAACCGTTAAACAGATGTTTCGGCTCCGGTGTTATGTATCTTTATCAAGGTGACCCAAATACAAGAACTATTATTAATACTATGACTAATAATGAAACTACGCTGGTTATGGTTCAAGCGTTTATTCCTGAGGTTAAATCCGGTGACAAAAGGGTGCTCACTCTTGGTGATAGGGTTTTGAAGTATTGTGTAAAAAAATTACCTTCAGGTGATGATTTCAAATTTAATACTCATAATGATAACTTTATTGTCGAAGCAGAACTGTCAAAAGAGGAACTGAATAATTTTACTGAAGTAGCAAAAAAACTTAATTCAATGGGAATAAGTATGGCAGGTCTTGATGTAATAAACGGTAAAATTATTGAAGTAAATGTTACGAGTCCATGCTATTTCATAAAAGAGATAAATGGCCTGTATGGCGTACATTTGGAAGATGAAATTTGTGACTTTTTGTTGACAGATAGCTTGTTATCATTATAAAAATAATGTATAATTCAATTATATGGTGTATACCCTATTTTGATGAGCGGGGTATTATATAAGAAGAGCTTTAGCATAATAAGGATAATAATATGAAAAAGTTTGCAGCAGTTTTACTCGGTTTTTTATTGCTTATGTCTACGGTTAATATAGCAGTGGCAAAAGCTGTTTCAAATTCTGCATTGTCTACAGGTATTAGAGCGTATAAATCAGGTAACTATGTGCAATCTTATACGATTTTTAATGATATAGTAAAAAAAGACCCTTCTAATGCGCTTGCATACTACTATTTGGCAATATCCTGCGTACAAGTAGGGAGAAAATCAGAAGCAATAGACAATTATGAAAAAGTTTTAAATCTTTCACCACGAGGACAACTTAAATATTACGCTTTGAAAGGAAAAACTTGTTTGGAATCACCAGATAAATGTAATGAACTTTTAGAAGGTGAAACCGATATGGATAAATTTATACGCAGCAGATTCGGAACAGGATTCTCCAAAGAAGTCAGAAGTGATTATGAAAAACACAAAATCGAAAATTTAATGAGAGAAATGAATAGAGGTAAAGATATTTCTCCTCAGGAGTTTAAAGATTATAAAGATTTTTCAAGTGAAGTTCCTACTAACGATGAAATCGTCGCAGCTTTAAGAACTTTACAAAATGCAGGTTTAGGCGGTTATATTGGTAATAATTACGGTTCAGATTTTTCTTTCTTAACCGGAGAACAAAATAACAGCAGCAATGACATGCTGCGCTTATTGCTTGGGAATCAAAAAAGCGGAAATACTAATTTAAGTCCGCAAGTGATTCAGGCTATGTTATCAAGTCAAATGTATACAGGATTTTAGGAATTTGGGTAAATGAAAATAGACACTTTAAAATTTGGACAAATAGAAGTCGATGATTCACGAGTATTTGATTTCGTGCTTCCTATTATAGGCTTCGATGATTTAAAAAAATATGTGATTCTTGATCTTAATAAGGATTCGCTCTTTAAGTGGCTGCAGTCAGTTGATGACCCTTCTTTAGCGTTTCCTATTATATCAGTTGCTGCTTTAGAATATGATTACTCGGTTGATTTAAACGATAGCGTAATAGAAAGCCTTAATATAGAGAGTGCGGAAAGTTTGTTAGTAATGAATATAACATCAATCCCTCAAGATAATCCGCATGGCACAACTATAAACTTGTTGGCTCCGTTGATTTTCAATCTTGATAATCATAAAGCCGGACAAGTCGTACTTTCAGGTTCAGGATATGATATAAGCTACCCTATGTTTAAGATAGATGAAGGACAAACATGCTCGTAATTACTAGAAAAAACGGTCAAAAAATAATGATAAACGACAACATTGAAATAACTGTTGTTGAAGCTAAAAATGGTTCTGCAAAAATTGCTATTCAAGCGGATAAGCAGTATAAAATTTATCGCGAAGAAATTTATTTACAAATTAAACTTGCCAACCTTGTCGGCAAGACGACTGATACATCTGCAGTGGATTCTGTTTCTAACCTGTTAAAAGGCGGAACTACTCTTAATGATGAAAATATAGAATCGCAAAAAACAGATGAATTTATAGTTGATGAAAAACAATCTAAATCAATAAAGATAAATCGTAAGAATGACGAGGCTCAACAGTAATAATTTTTTCTTTTTTGATTGTGAGTGTTCTGAATTGGAAATATTTCCTAATACTGTCGAACACGCGTATCTTGCTATTCTAAATGACGAATTGGAGTCTGCAAAGAGAGTTTTTGAATTTATTGATTCACCAAGAGCTTCATGGGGCATGGCTTTGATTTCTATATTAGAGGGTTTTGTACAAAAATTTCCAACGTATTTTCAAATTCGTAATTTTTTAGAAATAGACATGGATTTTCTTTTAAGAAATAATAAAATAACATATGTCGAACTGCTTTTAGGTTCTTTGGAATTTTTATCGAATATTAATCAAGAAACATATAAGTTTGCAGCAAGAGTGATGCTTGTTAATAAATTATATTCTGCAGCCCTAAAATATATGGAAAAATCGAAACGTTTGTTTTACAATGATCCCGAACTGCATTTCATGTATGCAAAATATTATTTTGATTTTAAAAATTATGAAGAAGCATATTTTTATATAAATGAATGTTTAAAAATGCTTTCAGATTATTATCCCGCGGTTGTAATGAAACAAAAAATTGAACAAATTATTAATTGATAGTATAATTTGTTGTATGGAAGGTGATAAATTTATAAGTAGTACTAAAGATGCAGCTTCTAATCAAAGTTTGTGTTCAAACTTTTTTTTGAATCAGGATGCTCATTCATTACAATATAATCAATCAGAGCCAATTAAACATATTAATGATTATGATTTTAATATTTTGCGTGACGGTGCATATAAGGATATCGATGATAAAATTTTAAAACTTGAGTATAAGATATCCAAAACAGAGGAAGAAATAGAAAGTTTATGTTATCAGATTCAGTCAGCCAGAGATATTAATGACTATAACTTGGCTGAAAGTTTATCTGAAAGAAAAAAAACTCTAGAACTTGAATTGGTAAAACTGAAAGAATCTTACAATTCATCATGTTTTTCTGCGAGAATATCAGGTAATGTCGCTGTTAATATATCAACAAAACTTGATAATTTAAAAAAAATATTTGGAAGAATAAGTAATTCTATATTATCAAAATTTTCCGATAAATTTTCTAACTTGGTTGAAATAAGAAACTCATTGAATAAACTTGAAAATATTAATAAAAACGTTGATGAGCTTATGTCGATGCACATTCCTTACGGAGAATCTTTTGAAAAATATGATCAGCTTTCTAAGTATATAGTTAAAGCTAATTCTATACAGGCTGAGATATCAAAATTCATGAGGTGATATACATTTTTTAACCTTTATGTTAGACTCTTTCTATGGAAAGAAAACCTATAGTAGCAATTGTTGGAAGGCCAAATGTAGGTAAATCTACTTTTGTAAACAGACTTGTCGGAAAAAGACAGTCAATTGTTGATGACCTCCCGGGTGTAACACGAGATAGAATATATTTTGATGTTGAATGGCAAAATAAGCAATTTACTGTCATTGATACAGGAGGTATAGTGCCTGGTGATGATGATGACATTATGCTTTCCATATATGATCAAGCAAAAATAGCTTGTGACGAAGCGGATAAAATTATATTTGTCGTAGATGGCATTGATGGGGTAACTCCTGTAGATGAGGACATAGCAAATATTTTAAGACAGTCTGATAAACCGATTTTTTTAGCGGTAAATAAGGTCGATTCACATAATCAAATTACAATGATTAGTGATTTTTACTCTCTTGCAGTAGGTGAACCTATTGCTATATCAGCTCTGCACGGGTCTGGAGGAGTTGGTGATTTACTTGATGAAATTACTCAAGATTTTAAGGTGGATACAGACGTAGTGGAAGAATTTGCTATTAAGCTTGCTATTGTAGGCAGACCCAATGCAGGAAAGTCCTCTATTGTTAATGCGCTTTTAGGTGAAAAACGTGTTATTGTTTCTGATGTTTCAGGTACGACCAGAGATAGTATTGATTCCAGATTTAATTATAATGACCAGGAATATGTAATCATTGATACTGCAGGAATAAGAAAGAAAGCAAAAGTAGATTATGGTATAGAAAAATTTGCAGTAGATAGAGCAATTAGTTCAATAAGAGAATGTGATGTTGCACTTTTGGTTATTGATGCAACAGAAGCTATTAATGGGATATCAGATCAAGATAAAAAAATAGCTTCTATAATTACTGAAGCAGGCAAAGGCATGGTAATAGCTATTAACAAATGGGATTTAATAGAAGATAAAAAATCCAATACCGTTAATAAATTTGAAAAAAAATTAGAAAATGAAATTCCGTTTTTGAGTTACATTCCTAAAATATATATAAGCGCAGTGACTCACCAGCGTTTGAATAATATTTTTACAAGGGTAAACGAAGTTTATCAAGAGTACGTAAAACGAGTTTCAACAGGACTCTTAAATAAAGTTGTAAATGAAGCGTATGCTCTTAATCCGCCTCAGACAATAAAAAATAGAAGATTAAAAATAATGTATTCAACACAAGCTGCAACGGAACCGCCAACATTTGTGCTGTTTGTGAATGATGAAAAGCTTTTAAAAGATCATTATAAAAGATATTTGGAAAATAAACTCAGGGAAGCATTCGGTTTTATTGGGACTCCTGTAAGAATTTCATTACGCCAAAGAAGTGATAAAAAGTAGCAGAAACTACTTATCTCTTCCTTCGGAATTTAATTTTATTTCTCCTTTTAATATTCTTAAATATCTTTTACATTCTTCAATTGGGCTGTATCCAAGCATTGTGCCAAGTATAAAATCTTGTTCTGCTGTTAAATTTTTCAAGTTAGTCTCTTTAAAAGATTTTACTACATCAACACACTCCGCTGCTCCAAAATAAACATTAATATTATTTTTGTTCGGCAATTCGTGGATTGTATATGCAATATTTTCTTTATTGAGTCTGCTCTCAATAATATCTTTGTTTTGCATTTTTGTGGTTTTTAAAAACAAATTTCGAATCCCTTTTTTATATTCATAGATATGGTGTCCAAAAACAGCCATATCTGCGATTGTTGATGGCGATAATTTAGGTTTTGATTCAAAATTTAAATTACAGTTGATTGGTGATACGCTGTATATTCTCATTGCACTCCTTGTTATTAATACATTTTAACCAAATTTCTTACTTCCTTAAGAACTTTTTGCGCTTCTATTCTTGCTTTTTCAGAACCTTCTCTAATAATTTTTTCTACAAGTTCAGGATGTTGTTCGTAATATGCTCTGCGTTCACGAATCTCAGCCATGCGCTCATTAATTTTTGAAGCAAGCAGGCGTTTGCAATCAGCACATCCTCTTAATCCATTTTCACATTCGCAGCGTACTGTATCAATGTCATTTTTTTCTTTATTTACTTCACCAAATATTCTCCAGTACTTAAATGCTACTTCACATTCATCAGGATGACCCGGATCATCTTTTCTCATTCTGCTTCTATCGGTTATAGCAGTCATTACTTTTTTCGCAGTAATATCTGCTGTATCTGAAATTTTTATATCATTGTTAAATGATTTACCCATTTTATTTCCGTCAAGACCGCAGATTAGTGAACAATTATTTAATTTTGGTTGTGGTTCTTTGAAGAAATCAGTATTGTAAATGTTGTTAAATCTTCTTACGATGTCTCTGGATAGTTCAACGTGTGCTACTTGATCAATTCCAACAGGTACTAAATCGGCGTTGAATGTAAGAATATCTGCTGTCATAAGTATAGGGTATCCCATCAAACCATAATTCACCTGAGTCCCCATGCCTTCTTTTGTTTTAAGTATTTTTGTCATGTCTTTCAAGGTTGGATCTCGTTCTACCCAGTTTTGCGGTGTAATCATACTCAGATATATATGCAGTTCTGCTGTTTCAGGAACCAACGATTGAACATAAATGGTTGATTTTTCCGGATTAATACCGCAAGCAAGCCAATCCATAACAACATCTAGTATGTCTTGCTTAAGATTATCTGTCTTATCATATTTTGTAGTAAGAGCATGCCAGTCTGCAACAGAAAAAAAACAATCATATTCTTCTTGCAACTTCACCCAATTGTCAATAACTCCCAAATAGTGACCCAGATGTAGCTTGCCTGTAGGGCGCATTCCTGACATAATTCTTTGTTTCATATATTAATCCTTTAGAATTTAATAATTTTTATTTCGCCGGCTTTTAAACTCGTCTCGATTTTTTTTCGGCCGATTTTAATATTATTATCACCATGAATAAGATTAAATTTCAAATTTTTGTTTATTCTTGAATTTTTAATAGTAATTTTTGACTTATCATTTTTGAAGTCAAGATTTCCTAATGCCAGTATATTCTCTTGTCCTCCGTCAATAATAAATGCAAAAATTTTTTTATCTTGTATTTTTAACGGAATAAAATTTCCTTTGGTAACAATTTCTTCATTGTCAAATCTAAATTTATATGCAGCTTTAAAGTTTTCAAGAACAGAGTGAGATTTTATCATGGGTTTTCTTGAAAAATTAAATATGTCTAATTTTCCTCTATGTACAAAATATGTATCGTCATCTGTACTTGTTGTTTCAGCTTTTGTGTTAGTCCACTTATATAGATAATCATCACCTTGTGCAAATCCATCGATAGAATAAGGATTATAAGGTAGTATTGCTTCTAACCAGCAAATCATGATTGAAAAATTTTCACCGTGCATCAGTATGGGACTGATTTCATCGTGTGTTGTAAAGCTTAGAATAACGCTTTTGTCCTCTTTGTAGGATTTTAAAAGTTTGTTATTAAATTTTATATGTTCATATAAATCTTCTGCATTCCACTTCTTAAGGTTAAAGAAACTACCATAATATCCGTCAAAACCTGCTTTCAAAAGTTCGTCATAGGGTGTGAACTCAGCATATTGGCTTGGAGGTTCTATCCATGAATCAGAGGCCTCTGCGAGATATAGAAATTCAGGATCTTTTTCTCTTGTATACTTAATTAATTCTTCCCAAAATTTGTAAGGTTTTATCGTTGCCACATCAGCTCTAACTCCATCTGCACCCATATTTAAAATCATGTCAATAAAATTTTTGTGTGTATTTATCAAATCTTGATTGATATTTTCATCGATTCCTGCGTTTAATAATCTAACGTCGGTCCAGTCGCTTGGTACAATGGAGAGATTTTTATCATCCTTTATGAACAGTTCCGGGTGCTTAAGGAATAAATCATAGGAACCGCAGCTTGGTAAATCTATTATTACACGGATTCCTCTATTGTGACATTCTTGTATAAATTTCTTAACCTGTTCTTTTGATGTTAATTCAGATGTTTTGTCGACAAACTGTTCGTTTATATTTTCAAAATCAGCAATTGCGTATAAAGAACCGGCCGTTCCCAGAGCTTTAAGTTTTCCCGTTGGTGTGATAGGGAGAACATGCAATGTATTGATTCCTAATGATTTTATTTCATCAAGTCTTTCTATTGCATTAAGAAAGTTTCCGCTAATTTCGTCAGAATCAATGATTTCATTACCGTTTAAATCTTGCGAGTTAAAATTTCGAATATTAATTCCGCAAATTTTTGCACGATTATTAAGAAAAAGAGTTCTTAAATCATTTTTACTACTTGCATAACAAAAATTTGTCAAAAAAACTAATGATAATACAAGAATAAACTTTTTACCCATAAAAACTCCTTAGGAAGATTATAACACAGAGAAAGCATATAGAATATTAGTTAGTGTAGCTAGGCTATTCCTTAATCTGAAACACGCATTTAACGCAATGTGCTTTGGGTTGCAAAATTAAATTGTCCTCAATATCGTACATTTTTGCTATTCTGGTTATCAAGGGCTCTCCGCACATAGGGCAACGCAGGTTTGTTTTATGGCTCAATATTTTTGATTTCAAGTCTTCAATAACTTCGTCAGGAACAACTTGAAACTCGTAACTCCTTTCATGCTCCCTTAATTCATTTGGACTACACTTCAATACTTTTGCAAGTTGTTGTCTTTGTGTTACCGATAAAAACAATTCTTTCCCTGTCTCAATATCTTCAAGAATTTCAAGTTTTATATTTGTCTTATCGGCAAGCCCATATATCGATAAACCAGCCATTTCTCTTCTCTGTTGTATAAATTCTGCCAAGCTTTCCATATAATATTTATACAACAAATTTACAATTAAACAAAATGTGTAAAAATATTTACAAAAATACTTGACATTATATTTTTTTATGAGTATAATAGAGGAACGCGCTCTAAAAGAGTGTGTAAAGAAATGTTTTACACATAGGTGCCAACGGTAGCCGTTTTAACGGAAGGACACCACTTAAAAGCCGAAATATAATATTAGCAATTGTATTGAGAATAGCACTTTGAAACTTATGTCAATAATGTAAAGAATTGTAAACTATATTTATAAAATTGATTGACACTCTACATTGAAGATATAAGATTAAAAATGGGTTTAACGTTTCCCGTGTTGATGATGCAGCATGCAGCCGAACGAATTTAAGTAATTTGGTCATCTTCACAAAATAGACGAAGAAATTATAAATAGCACATTAAAGAATTTCTGTCTGCACGAGCGGACGTTTTGTTTGAACCTTGACAATAGAATAGTGAAGCATTTGCGAGAGCAAATGCATA
>CAMZGT010000018.1 GCA_947306495.1 uncultured Acinetobacter sp. | reverse complement strand
GTATCCCATTAAAACATAATCTGCAACAACAGAATCTCTCGTATCAATACTTATAGGAACACTGATTTTTTCTTTATTTATAAAATCTAATACCGGTTTTAATCTAGATATTTGTTCCTTTGCATCAACCGGCTCAGAAAACGGTCTGGTACTTTCTGCTCCGATATCAATCATGTCGGTACCGTCTTCTATCATTTGAATTAAATGTTTATGCGCTTCTTTTGGCTTTATAAATTTACCTCCGTCAGAAAAAGAATCCGGTGTAACATTTAATATCCCCACTATTTTTGTACTTCTGGATTCTGATTTTATAGAGTCCAAAATCATAATTCCTAATTCGTTTAAAGAAAACGGCTGATTTTTTAGCTTTTCCGCTATCTTAATCAACTGATTAATACTACCGCCAAGAAATACATCCGACAATTCAATTTTACCGGTTATAACATCTCTGTGAGTACCGCAATCCGCTCCGACACTTAATGCTGTTTGCTTAAGTATATTCGCTTGCGCAACATTCAACCCTTTTATTTTGAAATTTTTATATTTAAATTTATTTGCAGCTGTGTAACAGTAACCTCCATCAAAACCTATTTTTCTAAGTTCTGATTCAATATCATTTGATACGATTTCCCTGATTTGAAAATTTAACATAAAATGATTGTAACATAAATAGCAGTATTTTTATTATCAAACCGTTTCAAATTAAAATATAATACTGATATTATTTGTTTAATGTATAATAAATTTTAGAGGGATATATAAATGGCATTAAAAAGAGAAAAAAATAAAAAATTAAAAGTTGCATTTCCACATATGGGTACCATATCAATAGCTTGGGCAGCCGGTTTAAAAAAAATAGGAGTAGAACCGTATATTCCACCCTATACAAGCAAAAGAACGCTTTCTTACGGCACAAAAAATTCTCCGGAAGCTATCTGCCTGCCATATAAACTCATATTAGGAAATTTTATTGAAGCAATAGAGGGTGGAGCAGACTACGTTGCTATGATTACTTCCCCAGGCATTTGCAGACTTGGAGAATATGGAAATAATATTTACACAACACTTAAAGATCTCGGTTATAAAGCGAACTATATAGAACTCTCATTATATGACGGCATCAAGGGGTTATATAATTTCTTAAAAGAAATTTCAGGTAAAAATGACCCTATTTTAATCATGAGAGCAATCAACATAACTGCAAGAAAAATTTTCGCTATTGATGATTTAAATAAGGCTCTTTCATACTACAGAGCAAGAGAAATTCACTATGGTGATGCTGAAAAAAATTATAAAAAAGCATTAAAAATAATTGACAAAGCTGATTCCACAAGAGAATTAGGAAAAGCTTATGATAAAGCATTAAAAGAAATTGAAAAAACTGAGATTGATGAAAATATAGAAGTTTTACATGTAGACATAACCGGAGAAATATTCTTAGTAAATGATGAATTTTCTAACCAAAATATTGAAAGAGAACTTGGCAGAATGGGTGTAGAAACAAGAAGAAGTCTTACAGTCGGAAGTTTCTTAAAAGATGCTATAATTCCAAAAGCTTTTCAAAACAAAGAAACACATCTGCAAAGAGCAGAAAGAATGGCTAAACCTTATTTAATGAGAGATATTGGCGGAGATGCCTTGGAGTGCATTTCTGATGTTGTATTCGCTGACAAAAAAGGTAAGGACGGAATTATACATATTTCACCATTTACTTGCATGCCGGAAATCATGTCACAAAACATTTTCCCTACAATGCGAATTGACCACGAAATTCCTATTTTACCATTAATAATGGATGAACAAACCGGCAGAGCAGGCTACATAACACGATTAGAAGCATTTGTGGATTTAATGCGGCGAAAAAAGCGTGCAAAAGAAAACAAAAATAAAACAAGGGTATAGATACTTATACATAAATGTTGTAAAACATATTTGATTTAGTAAAATAAGAATAGTAAAAATTATAATAGGAAATGAGAATGCTAAAACTAAACTGCAGGAATACTGACTCAGAGATAATCGGTCAAGAACACGGTTTAAATTTAGAAGAAGAATTTAATATTTACTCCGAAAAAATATCAGATATAATAAATGTCCTTAAACAAAAAAAAGATGTAGCCGGAGAAAAGCTTCAATGGATGAATCTCGGTTACAACGAAGAAACTGTTTGGTATGTTAAGGAATTTGCATCCATGGTAGAAAATCGTTTCGAAAACTTACTGGTGCTCGGAATAGGAGGTTCCGCGCTCGGAGGAATTGCAGTTACGGAAGCTCTCCTTAAACCATACTGGAATTTTTTAACAAAAGATCAAAGAAAAAACCTTCCTCGTATATTTTTTCTGGATAACATCGACCCAGACTCTATAAACGGACTTTTAGATATTTTAGATTTAAAAAAAACATTGGTTAATGTAATAACAAAATCCGGCGATACAGCAGAAACTATGTCACAATATATGATTATTAAAGATATATTGAAAAATGAACTCGGAGATGATTATAGAAAGAATATTGTTGTCACAACCGATAAAAAAATGGGAATACTAAGGCAACTTGCCGATCAAGAGGGGTACAAAATTTTCTACGTGCCTGATGATGTAGGCGGAAGATTTTCGGTATTTTCTTCTGTAGGTTTGGTGCCTTTTGCATTAGTCGGTCTTGATATCGATCAAATGATGAATGGAATTAAGGACATGGCCTCTGCTCTTGAGAACACGGATATACGTCAAAATATTGCTGCACAGAGCGCATTAATCAATTATTTATTAGATATAAAAAAAGGCAAGAATATGTCTGTAATGATGCCTTATTCTAACAGATTAAAATACCTTTCAGATTGGTATACTCAACTTTGGGCTGAATCATTGGGAAAAGCATACAATCGAATCGGAGAAAAAGTTAATGTCGGTCCGACACCAATCAAAGCTTTGGGGGCAACTGACCAACATTCACAAGTTCAATTGTACAATGAAGGCCCTAATAATAAATTGATTACCTTTATCCGTGTTGCTGAATTTGATACAACTCTGGAAATACCTCCTATATTTGAATATACCGGTATTGGCTATTTAGGCGGAAAAACTATAAATGATTTAATAAATGCAGAAGCTGATTCTACAAGAGTATCTTTAGCAGATCACAATCGGCCGACTATAACAATAACTATAGATAAAATTGATGAATATAATATTGCCCAGTTGCTTTACATGTTTGAAGTTCAAACAGCCATCGCCGGAGAATTATACAACATTAATGCATTTGACCAACCTGGGGTAGAACAAGCAAAAAATTATACATACGCACTTATGGGCAGAGCGGGTTATGAAGGTTCTGCAGAAGAACTCAAAGAAAAAATGTCACGGGTATAAATTTCAGATCTGCTGAAGTTTATAATTTAGATTTTAGCCGGCAATGTCCATTCCTGCTACAGCTTTGTAGAAGTTAATGCAATCAACCAAGCAGTCAAATTCGGTATCATAAACCATTTTATTAACAACAAGAAGGTTTTCTTTTTGTTGATCTAAATCGAGTTTTGCAATCACACCTTCTGTATACTTATCTTGTGCAAGTTTATAATCTTTTTGTTCCAATGCTTGTATTTCTTTTTGACGAGAAAGTTTTTCCCTGTCCATACTTGCTGACACCAATGAATCATTAACCTCTTGCATTGAAGTCAAATTAACCTTTTTATAATTTTCTAATGCTCTTTCATATGCAAGTTTCTTAGCTTTTAGATTAGCTCTGAGTTTTCCGCCCATAAATAAAGGCTGCATGACTTGACCGCCTAGACCCCATATCATATTAGACGTGGTAAACAAACTTTCTATATTTTTATTGTTAAAAAATACACCTCCGCCTAAACTTATTTTCGGAAGCATTTCTTTTCTTGCTATACGGACATCAATGCCCGCCTTTTCTAACATTTTTTCTGCCTTTAAGTAATCCGGTCGCTTCAATATTACATCTGATTCTATATTTTCAGGAACATTACCTCTGAATGCTAAAGTTCTATAATCAGCTCTTTTATATTCTTCAATATTGTTAGGACTGTCACCAACTAATACAGCTAATTGATGAAGCAATTTTGTTCTTTCTTTTTTTAAATCTATCAAGCCTGCAACCCCTGCTGCATAAGATTTATTAGACTTAACCAAATCCGAAGTTGAAACAATTCCTTCAGCATTTGCAACATACATAATTTCATTAATTTCTTTTCTAAGCTGTACAATATCTTCTTGTAAATCCACCATAGCATCTAATCTTACTATATTCACATAAACACAGCCTACGGCAGAAGCTATTGCAATATAAGCAGCTTTCTCATCCAATATAGTACCTTCATAAAGCTTTCTGATTGATGTTGTTTTATTATGATTTTTACCAAACAAATCAACTTCATAACTTGCTATAATAGGCAAACCGAAATTACCCTCAGTCTTGCCCATGATCTTTCCATATCCCGGCATAAAACCTGCAGAAAGAGTCGGAATTTCATTTGCTCTTTGCATAACTACATTTTGATAATATTCTTGTACTGCAAGAGTTGCCATTTTTAAATCTTTGTTATTTTCGACGGCTCTTATTATATATTCATTTAAATATTCATCATTGAAATTACTCCACCAAGCCAAATTTACATATTCATATTTGTTATCAGATGGTTTTACCTTCTCTGTTTTTAAATAATATTTTTTATAATTTTTTACATTCTGTTCAGTGACAGCATTCAATGTTTTCGCTGCAGAAATAGAATTTATTCCAGTGAACGAAATTAATAAAGCCAGTACTAATAATTTTTTCATAAATTCCTCATTACATCAACTTAATTCAGAACTTTTTATAAATCATATAAAAATCCTTACAAGTTGAATTTTTATTCTTTGACAATTTTCTTTTTACGTAGTTGTAAAAAGTTTGTTTAATACTTGATTTTTTACAATAAGAATGATAGCATAGTTATGTTGCATTTGCAACATGTAGTAAAATAAACATTAATAAAGAGACTGACAATTGCGAGAACACTTTATAGATACAATATTTTATCAAATTGAACTCACTGCCAAATATTGCAAGCTACTGGGTAATCAAGTTTTTGAAGAGTATAAAACAGGCATATCTGTAGAAGAATATACCGTTTTAGACACTTTATATACACAAAAAGAACTGTGTCAAAGAGATATTGCAAAATTAATCTTGAAAGACCGCGCTAATACAGGTAAACTACTGGATTGCTTAGAAGCAAAAGGTTATATTAAAAGAACTTTATCAATAAGAAACAATCGACCTGTAAAATTGGTTGAATTATCAGACAGCGGGTTAAAAAAACTTGAAGATGCCGCTGCTAAGATAAGACCTCACTACATGGAAGTAAAAGAAAAAATTGATAATAGTGATATTGCAAAAATCGGAGATTTGCTAAAAGAGTTACGAAATGTTTTAAACGATACAATTAAAATTGAAATATAAAAGAAAGAAGAATGAAAAATGAATGAAGAAAACACTACAAGAAATTTCCCTATAAAAAAACGTTATATGGCTGCGTTTTTAACAGCTATATTGATAATATTCGGAATCTATTACATATATGATTTAACCGGTTCTCAATCAACTGATGATGCTTATATTGAAACAACTATGGTTTCTGTTTCACCTAAAGTTGCCGGTCAGATTGTAAAGGTTATGGTAAAAGATAATCAACCGGTAAAAGCCGGTGACGTTGTAGCAATTATTGACAGAAGAGATTACCAGGTCAAATTAGACCAAGCTAATGCTGCTTACAAAAAAGCTCTTTTGAACCAAAATAATGCTCTGGCTAATTTAAACGCTGCAAACTCAGAAATAGAACTTGCCAAAAAAGATGTTGAAAGATATGAAAATCTATATTCAGCAGGTGCAGTTTCAAAACAGACACTGGATAAGTCTAAAACTAATTTTGAAAAAGTTGCTGCAAGACAAATAACCGCAGAACAGGCAATTTTATCAACAGACCCTTCGCAAGGCCTAAAAGTTGCAGACGCTGAATTAAATGTTTTAAAAGCTCAAAAAAAAGCAGCAGAATTAGCGTTTGAATACACAGAGATAAAGGCTCCTATTGATGGAACCATCGCAAATAAAAGAGCTGAAGTAGGCATGATGGTGCAGCCGGGTACACCTTTATTTGTAATCGTTCCAAATGATGTTTGGGTTGTTGCAAACTTTAAAGAAACTCAACTTGAAAAAATAAAAAAAGGTATGCCTGTTGATATTAAAATAGATACGTACCCGCACAAAGTATTCAAAGGAAAAATAGACAGTATTCAAAGAGCATCCGGTGCAAAATCCAGTTTATTCCCGCCTGAAAACGCAGTAGGTTCATTTGTTAAGATTGTCCAAAGAATTCCTGTAAAAATAGTATTTACAGAAGAAGTTGACCCTGAAGAGTACGCTATAATTCCGGGAATGTCAGTAGTACCTAAAGTAAAAACAAGAAAATCAGAAAAAGAATAATAATAACGGCATCGTTGACCTAATATCTATACTAAGATATAATAGATACGGATATAGAGAGGTCTTTATGAAAGAAAAATTACTTGAATTTGCAAAAGATGTATGTTTATCAAAAAATATCGTTGATATTTGTATAGAATTATCTGATATTTTCACAGAAAATGCATTGTATCAAGAAAAAGCCGGTTGTTATGAAAAAATTTGGCATATAACTCAAGAACACGAGTTATACCAAAAAATTGGAGATATTTTTGCTTTCAGGATAAATAATAAGGCAGTTGCTCTTAATGCATACAATAAATATTTTCAGTTTAAAGATCCTGATTTCTATAAAAAATATGCATCATGTCTTAGAGAACTCGGCTATAAAGATATCTCTCCGGATTTAGATAAGGAAAATTATAACAGACATATTGTTAATCTATGTGACAGATTTGATATAGTTACTTACATGGTTGTATACGCTCAAAAAATTAAAGATTATGACACAGTTCTTGAACTAAAGAGGTACTATGATATTCTAAAGGAAGAAGTGGAAGAATACTACAAAGATAACCCTAACACAGATTTAGATTATTTTGAAGAATTCAAAGCTTCAAAAAGCTATCTTTCGGACATACTTGTTAAATGTACAAACAATATAGATATAAATGAGTTTGCTATAGAATTAAAACCTGAGAACAAAAGGGCATACATAAACATTTTAACAAATTTAGTTAAAAACCATAAAAAAGAGAAGGCTATGGCTTTCTTTAACGATAGGTATATTGTTAGTTGCAATGCAAACTTCGCTATAAGCTTGCAAGACGTTTGCTGGGAATTAAGCAAGTATTATGGTGAAGTTTATGATTTTTATCATACGGTATATTTCCAAAAAGCAGCATTAGACATTGAACTTGAAAGCATGGGAGCTTAAGACATGTTTGAATTTACTGTTGTTATACCTGTTTACAAAGTTGAAAAATACATTGCAGCTTGCCTGGACAGCGTTTTAGCACAAACTCTTAAAGACTTTGAAATTATAGCAGTTGACGATTGCGGCGGAGATAATTCTATAAAAATAGTAGAAGAGTACGCAAAAAAAGATTCCAGAATTCGAATTATATATCAAGAAACCAATCAGGGTGTTGCAGCAGCAAGAAACATAGCACTGGATAATGCAAAAGGCAAGTATTTATTCTGCTTAGATTCAGATGATTGGATTGCACCAAATACTTTACAAATACTGAAAGAAACATTTATTAAAAATGGAACTGAAAGTATCTGGTTTGACGGCTTAAGATATTTTGAAAATACAAAGAAATTTGCAGAAACACCTATCTATAATATAAGAGGAGGATATATAGACTTATATCCCGAACACATTGCATCTTATCCTGATATGTGCGGAATGAAAGCGTACAAGACAGAGTCAATTCGTAAAATAAATTTACATTGGCCTTTAGGAATAAAATTTGATGAAGACGGAGAATTTTACTTCAAGTATTACAGCTATTACCCAAGGGTATATGCAATAAATGATTGTTTGTATTTTTACAGAATTCGTTCAGGTTCTGTTGTAACAACATTTATGAGCGGGAAAGGTTCTCCAGAAGATTTATACAAAGTAATACAACATTTAAAAGAATTTTACAAAGAAAGAGGACTTTACGATCGGTATAAAATTACGCTACTTAAACTTATGCAAAATCGTGTAAAAATGTGCAAAGAAGCTTGTATGAATAAACAAAACAAAGCATTAACTAAAGCTTTTTTGGAATCAATGAATTTTCCTGAAGAATTTGAACGTTACAATTCCGATAAAACTCCTCTGGTTAGCATTGTTGTACCTTTTTATAATGTGGAAAAATATATAGCTCAGTGTTTGGATTCAATAATAGGACAAACTTATAAAAACATTGAAATAATATGCGTTGACGATTGCGGACAAGACAATACTGCACAAATAGTTGAAGAATATGCAAAAAAAGATTCAAGAATCAGAGTTATTAAGCATGAGAAAAACAGGGGTCTTGGTGGAGCAAGAAATACAGGATTAAGAGAAGCAACCGGTGAATACATGCTGTTTATTGACTCAGATGACTGGATAGAAAAAGATACAGTTAGTGCTGTTGTTGAAAAAATGAATACAACAGGTGTAAATTCAGTTTGGTTCAAAGCTCAATTCTGGCTAGAAGATTTACAAAAAACAGCTCCTATGAGTTTCTGTACGTATTTTATGAATATGCGAGGGGGCTATTTTACAATTAACGAGCATAATATTGCGAACTTCCCGCTAATAACTTGGAACAAATCTTATCGCAGAGAATTCCTGATAAATAATAATATAGGATGGAGAGAAAATATTATATACGAAGATGTGGAGTTTTATTATAAGATGTTCACACTTTCTCCTGACATCTATATTCTAGACAAATTCTGTTACTACTACCGACAGAGAAGCGATTCCATAATGGGAGCAAGCATGAATGACGCAAATAAAGCAAAGACCGCATATTTTGTAGTTGCAGAAGTATATAAATATTTACAACAACAAGGAATTTTTGACAAGTATAAAAAATCTTATTTAAAATATGCTAACGAAACCTTAAACTTGTTTAAGGGTAATGAAAAGGTAGACAAGCAACTGAAAGCTGACAAATTAAAATTTCTCAATGATATTGAATTCCCTGAACAATATGAAAACCTCTGTTAACAGTTTAATTACTTAGCAATATCGACAGAACATGTGGCTTTATCATTCAAAAATTTGTTCCACACCTTTATAACAGGATTGTCTTGTACTGCAGTTAAATTTGAAGTATCAACATTTTCTTTAGAATATTTATTAACTAATTCATATGCATCAATAACTGAACAAAATTCATCTATTTGAGGTCTTGTTAATTTACACGTAATTACGGTTGTTGTTCCTAGAAAATCGACAGATTCTCTATAAACACATTTGTTATCTTTCCATCCCAGAATTTGCTTTGTGGAGGCTACATCCATTCCTTCGGTATTAACATTTCCGCTTTCAGAATAGTATGAACAATTTTTTAATGAATCAGAAAAGTTTGACCTGCCTGCATAAACAATTAGTGCAGAAAAACAGATTATTAATGGAAGAAAAAAGGCTTTTTTCATAAAATGGCTCCGTTGTTATTTATTTAGAGTTGCTTGTAATCTTGCCAAAGCACGTGCCAAGGCAGCTTGTGCCCTCTGAGCATCGATTTCTGCATTTTTATCAGCCAAACGAGCTTCCGCTCTTTCTTTTGCAGCTTTAGCCCTTGATATATCAATATCATCACTGTCTTCACAAACATCAGTTAGTACTGTAGCATTATTGTCTTTAAATTGAAACACTCCACCCATTGTTGCAAAGTATTTATACTTATCACCAACTTTAGCTTTAGTAACACCAATCTCCAATGATGTTGTAATCGGAATATGGTCTTTTAAAACTCCAATCTGACCGCTTGTCGTATGTAAAACAAGCTCATCGACATCGCCTTCAAAAACTATTCTTTCGTGTGTTATAATTTTTAATTTCATATTTTTACCTTTAATCGTGAGTCGTGACCCATAAATCGCAATTATTATATGTATAAAATCCGATTCACGTTTTGTACAGCTATTCTATTCCAGCGTTTTTGCCTTTTCAATAGCTTCTTCTATAGTACCAACCATATAGAAAGCTTGTTCCGGTAAATCATCATGTTTACCTTCAATAATTTCTTTGAAGCCTTTTATTGTATCTTCCAATTTTACATATTTTCCTGAGATGCCAGAGAATTGTTCAGCAACAAAGAATGGTTGAGACAAAAATCTTTGAATCTTACGTGCTCTGTTTACTACAAGCTTATCATCATCTGAAAGTTCATCCATACCCAAAATTGCAATAATATCTTGAAGTTCATTATATTTTTGGAGAATTTGAAGAACTTTTCTTGTTACTTCGTAATGTTCTTCACCGATAATATTAGGATCAAGTACTCTTGAGTTTGATGCCAGAGGATCTACGGCAGGATAAATACCTAAAGATGCAATTTGTCTTGAAAGTACTGTTGATGCATCCAAGTGAGAGAATGTTGTAGCCGGAGCAGGGTCAGTCAAGTCATCTGCCGGCACATAAATTGCCTGAACTGATGTGATAGAACCATCCTTTGTAGAAGTAATACGTTCTTGGAGTTCACCCATTTCTGTTGCAAGTGTTGGTTGATAACCTACTGCAGAAGGCATACGACCAAGAAGCGCAGACACTTCAGAACCTGCTTGAGTAAACCTAAATATATTGTCAATGAATAATAACACATCTTGTTTAGAAAAATCACGGAAATACTCTGCTGCAGTAAGAGCAGAAAGACC
The DNA here is from genome assembly GCA_947306495.1 of uncultured Acinetobacter sp. Taxonomy (GTDB): domain Bacteria; phylum Cyanobacteriota; class Vampirovibrionia; order Gastranaerophilales; family Gastranaerophilaceae; genus CAG-196. The sequence continues at coordinate 21,453 of CAMZGT010000018.1, read as the reverse complement.
AACTCTCATTCTTGCTCCAGGTGGTTCATTCATTTGTCCGTATATAAGCGCAACTTTATCAATAACACCTGATTCTTTCATTTCATTCCAAAGGTCATTACCTTCGCGAGTTCTTTCACCAACACCGCCAAATACAGATACACCTGAATGTTCTGATGCAATGTTATGAATAAGTTCCATAATTAAAACGGTCTTACCTACACCGGCTCCGCCAAACAGACCAATTTTACCACCCTTTTGATATGGCTGAATCAAATCAATAGCTTTAATACCTGTTTCTAAGATTTCTATATTAGTATTTTGGTCGACCAATTTCGGTGATTCTCTGTGGATAGGAAGATAGTCGTTCGTTTCAATCGGCCCTTCATTATCAACTGGCTGACCGATAACGTTAAGAATTCTTCCTAAAATAGGCTTACCTACAGGAACTTTAATCGGTTCACCTGTATTAACAACTTTCATACCGCGCTTTAGACCGTCAGTAGATGACATTGCAACCGTTCTGACTCTATTTGAGCCTAACATTTGTTGCACTTCAGCAACAATCATTTTTCCGTCGTCAGTAGTAATATTAAGTGCATTATAAATTTCAGGAAGTTCTCCCTGTGCAAATTCTACGTCAATTACAGGTCCGATAATCTGAGTAATCAAACCTTCATTCTTGTTTAATGTTTCCATCAACCTCTCCTATCTCTCTTCTTACTGTTTAATTATATAATATAATTAAGGTTATGACAACAGGATTATTGATTTTATACATATATAAACTAATCGGTGCGGCATTCTGCCGCACCGATTAGTATTTATTGATATTTCTAAACATGAATCTCTATCATTTTTTTTGCGGAATACTTAAGTATACCCAATCCATATCTTCTGATTCGTTTCGTTTACAAAATACCATTATTGTTGAATCTTCCGCCATCTGGCAAAGAATGCTTTTTTTGACCTTCGGAAATTTGAACCCGTCTGTATCTCCCGGGTTATTAAGTTCTTTAAAATATTTTTGTAAGTACGTTTTTACTTTGTCATAATCATGATTCAGGTCTTCCAAGTCTTTGTGTATTACATCTGTAATATCTGACATAGCACTTGCTCCTTGAAGATTCATTGAATATAGCGCAAATTGACTGAGTTCTGACATAATAGCTCCTTGTGTTATTGTTTCTGCAAGATTAAAACTATACTCAAAAGACATTAGATTTTATTTCACATCTAATTTTCCATTATAATCCTCAAGTCTTTGCATTTCTTCTAAAGTTGCAGTATGAGCGACTATTTTATCACCCTTCTTTACCCAAACTCTATAATCAATAGTTCTAGTTTCTTCATTACAATAGTGCCAATCAAGAGCGAAATCACCATCTTTACCATTTTTTACCAAGTCATCTAAATCTCGTTTTTGTTCATAATTTGGTTGTTCTTCTTCCGTTTTACCCGGCTTTTTTAATTTGACATCCTCTAATTCAATTTCTTTTTTGCCCTTAACTGACTCGTTTCTTACAAAGTTTTGAGCAGGTTGAAATCTGTTGTTAATAATTGCCATAATATTACCATCCTTTCTTTTTGTTCTTTTTTCACTACTCTTACATAATTTCCGAAAAATATAACACATAATGCTTTGTGTTATATTTCCATTATCGGCATTTTTTTGAAAAACTTTAGGGCAAAACTTTTCCTCTCCCTCGACCTCGTCCCGTCCCGTTCCGTTCCGTTCCGTAGGGCATTATCACTGCATTTTAGCCTTGTTTTCAAGCACAAAAATTCGTCTTTACAATTCGTTACAATTGGAAATATATTAATATTTTTGCTTAATGTTTCTTAACAATTTCAGTTCCTGAACATAAATGTAAAAGTTTTATGAGCTCTTTCTGGGGTAAATATAATTCAGGATTGTATTGTAACTACTATCTCGGCGTCATTCAGATATTGCTGTTTTTATTTCTTGCGCAACTTTATTGAAGACATCATTCCAATCATCCATTTTCTCTTGACGGAAAAGTCTTACGCTCGAATACCAGTCACATACACTTAGGTCGGTATGCCACCTCCAGTTAACTTCCCACGGAAGTATTATCCAACAAGGAATTCCCAACGCACCTGCTAAATGTGCTAATGATGTGTCATTACATATTACCAAATCTAAATTACAAAGAGCTGCAGCTGTTTGAGAAAAGTCAACCAGGTCTTTTCCTACATCTACAATATCTTTCAGCTTAGCGGATTCTTCTGATCCCTCAAAAGTCTGAAAAGAATAAAATTGCGTATTTTCAATTCCTATCAAATGTTTAAACATTTCTGCGGGAATAACTCTGTCTTTATCAAAATATGTATTTCCCTGCCATTTAATACCTATTTTGATTTTGTAATTATCAAAATATTTTTTCTTTGCTTCTTCATATTTATTTTGATTAGCTCGCAAATAACCGCCTGAAAAAGCAAATATGTCATCATCTTTTAGTCCTAAAATGTATGGGAGGCTCATTAAAGGTGCATGAACATCAAAATCCAAGCGACTTTCTGGTACAAACGAATCTATATACTCCGCAACTCCAAGTTGTGAATTTTCCTTAAACAGAGGTGTTAGCGGCTTTTGACATATAAAAATTAATTTTTTGCAAAGTTTTGCAACAATAGGTAAATATCTTACAAACTGAATTACATCACCAAAACCTGCCTCATAATAAACCAATAAAGTTTTGTTTTTTATTCTTTCTCCATGCCAGAAATTATCATCTCTGACTTTATTCGGATATGTTTTCTTCTGAATTTCAACTGCTGCTTCACGGCATAACCTGCTTTCAAAGTATTTCAATCCTTTATTATAATTTTTTTCACGTAAAAGAGCTATTGAATAAAAATACCTCGTTTCAGAATCTTTAGGATTGAGTTTTTTACAAATTTCCATTGCAGAAACTGCATTAGCAGTCTGTGCTTCTACGCTGTACAAATGTGCAAGATTGAACCAGCCTTGATATGAAGTCGGATCTATTTTAAGTGCTTTTTCATAAAATTTTATTGCTTCTTTATTATTTCTTATATTTTTGTAAGCCAGCGCTATATTAAATAACAAAGAAAAATTATCAGGAAATAATTTAATTACCAAATCTTTTTTAGCAATTATTTTTTCGTAATCATTATTTCTGATATATGCTTGAAACAAAGTCTCAAAGAAATATGCTTGAGGAGATTTTTCAATAGCTTTTTCAACATATTCAACCGCCAAAGCAATATCTCCCTGCTGAAGTTTTAAAACACCTAAAAGATTACATACCTCAGCATTACCGCTATCAATACTCAAAGCTTCATTATATGCACTTTCTGCTTCCTCAAGTTTTCCATCCTGATGTAAATTAAATCCTATATCAACATATTCTTTAACGCTTGGCATAAAAAATCTCCTTTATGACTATTTTTCTTCTTATCATATTTTACTAAATTTTTTGGAAAAATGATATACATAATTATTTGCAATTTTGCCAACTTTGCATTGCCTTATAAGAACTTCTTACAAGCGGGGCTATTTGGTAGTTTTGGAATCCTATTTTTCGTGCAAGTACCTTCAGTTTTTCAAATTCATCCAATGTATAATATTTAGAAACTTCCATATGCTGTTTTGACGGTTGAATATATTGCCCTATAGTAAGAATATCAACCATTGCGTCTTTTAAATCGACAAGAGTTTCTTCTATATCCTCTAAGCTTTCTCCGAGTCCGACCATCATGCCTGATTTTGTTACAATATCGGAATTTTCTTTGATATACCTTAAAACACTCAAAGATAATTCATAATCTCCCTGCGGACGGGCAATTTTAAATAAAGCTTTTACTGTTTCTATGTTGTGATTAAAAACATCAGGATTTCCTTGTATTATTAAAGTAAGAGCAGAAATGTTAATAAGACTTTCACTATCATCCCCTTCTATTGAAAATTTTCTTCGAAAATCCGGCGTTAAAATTTCTACCTTAGCGTCTGTTATTTTTCTGATTTCATTAATGCAATTCTTAAAATGTTCCGCCCCTCCATCCGGCAAATCATCCCGAGTAACAGAAGTTATAACTGCATACTTTAACCCTAAATCTCTTACTGCTTCAGCCAAATGCTTCGGTTCTTCAAAGTCCAACGGTTCAGGTTGTGCTGTTGAAATATTACAATATCTGCAATTTCTCGTACACACATTTCCCATTATTAAAAAAGTAGCAGTATTTTTTGCGTAACATTCACTCTTATTGGGACAACGTGCTCCATCACAAACAGTATTTAAACATTTTGTTCTCAAAATGTTTCTTACTATTTTTGTTTTTTCTGTATCAATAATCGGCCTTTTTAAATATTCCGGCAATCTTGGCATTAGTTTAACCCTCTGATATAGGCATCATAACTTTAACGCAGAAACCACATTCTTCATTGGAATAAATGCGAATTTCTCCATTCATAGCTTCCACTAAACCCTTGACAATAAACAAACCTAAGCCCGTTCCACGCGTTGTTCTTGTCGTTTTGTCATCAACTCTCGTAAATTTATCAAATAACGTTTTTAATTTTTCACGAGGTATTATATCGTAATCATTTTTTACTAATACTACAAGTTTATTTTCACCTATCTCATAGTCCAATGATATAGGTGAACCCTCTTTTGCATATTTAATTGCATTTTCAATCAAGTTAACAAATACCTGTTCTATTCTGTCATGGTCAGCCAAAATTTCGATAGCACAATCCTCAACATTATTAACGATTTCACGCCCTGCATCATTTTTTACTAACGTTATCGCATTCTCTACTACCGTATTTACAGGAATAGGAACCATATTAACATTCAGCCTTGAACCTTCTATATCAGGAATTACCAGCAAATCCTCAATCATTCTTTTTAATCGTTCTGATTGACGTTTAATTACTTTTAATGATTTTTGTTTTGTTTCTTCATCTATTTCAATATCCTGCCTTAATAATCTTGAAGTATAACCTTGAATACTGGTTAAAGGAGTTCTAAATTCATGACTTACCGTATCAATCATATTAGAACGAAATTCGTTTAATTGCTTCAGTTCCTTATTTTTTTTCTTAAGTTGAATATATGATTTATGAATTTGATTAACCATCTTATTAAATTCCGTACCTAAGAAAACAATCTCAAACGGTGTAAAAACATTTGTTAACAGACGAATTCTACGTTCATAATTTCCCTTAGAAATAGCAATAATTGCCTTAAATAACTGCCGGATATTGATATATAAATATGAAGTATACAAACCAACTACAAAAAAGACAGTTAATATTGTTACTATAATAGATAAAATAATTTTATCTCTGTTGTAATCAATAGTATCCTTTGTAATAGATTCTGTTGTATTTACTATTACAAGAGCCTTCGGAGATGTTTTATTTATATAGGCAAGCGGCTGATTCTTAGTATTACCATATATAACAGCCTTATCATCTTCAAGGTGTTTCGGAAGCTGTGCTATGCTGTTTTCATAACCTTTTTGAGAATAATTACTTGATGCGGCAAGCTCTCCGTTCACAATAACATATATTTGACGTTCATCTTCTAATAATGACTTAAATATATTCTTATTCTGACTCTCGACATCAATTACGGCTACTAAATATCTGCCATCTTTTAATTTTCTTTCGAACACATATAAATTATCTCTATGGTTGTAAGCTCTATACTTTTCAAGTCCACTCTCATTTACAACAGCCAATTCTTTATAGAAAACCAAATTCTTTATTACCGTATCTAAATACTTAGATTCCTGTTCTGGGGAGTTATAATACTCTAATGTTGCAACAATTTGAGCAAGCTCATTATCAATTGAGTTTACAAAAACATCAATTTCTTCAGAAACATTGTTTGCAATCATAACAGCCGCAGAACGCAACTGTGCACGATTGGACTGTTGATTAATATTATTTATGATAATTCCGCTTACTGTCATGGGAATCAGCACCGCAAAAAAGATTACAACAATGATTTGTTCAGCTATTTTCAACCTGCGTTTTGAGAAAAATTTGACCATTTTGTTTTACGCTCCAAAAGGTGTTAATTTATATCCGACATTAGTGACAGTGTGAAGGTACTTAGGATTTTTTGTATCCGGTTCTATTTTATTTCTCAAAGCTCCTACATGTACTCTCAGCATTCTAACATCTTCATCACTTGAATACCCCCAAACTTCTTCCAATAAAGTTGCCAGTGTTACAGCTTTATTAAAATGCTGGAGCAGACAATACAGGATTTCAAATTCTGTAGGCGTAAGTTTTATTTTTTTATTCAAAATAACAGTTTCTAAAGTATCCGGTATAATTTCGATTTCACCGGCCTCAAGTATCTCAGAGGAATTATACGTTTCAACCTGAGGTTGATTTCTTCTCAACAAAACTCGAATTCTTAAAAGTACTTCCTGAATATCAAACGGTTTAACTAAATAATCGTCAGCACCGTTATCAAAACCGCTTGTTTTATCACTAATTGTACCTTTTGCGGTCAGCATCAGTATCGGTACACTTATTTTTGCTTGACGAATGTTTTTACAAACATCAAACCCGTTCATTTTGGGCATCATAACATCCAATAAAATTAAATCGTATTTATTGTTCAAAGCTTTATTAAGCCCTTCCATGCCATCACAAGCCGTATCAACAAAATATCCGCTTGATGATATATCGAATTCTAATAAATCCCTGATTTCAGTATCATCATCAACAATAAGTATACGTTTTTTTTCTGCCATATATCCCTCACACAAAAGTTATTCCAGCTTTATTTTACAATAAAATAAGTCTGCAGAGTTAATAACTGTTAAAAAATGTAAAGCTCTAAAAATCACTACTTTCGGATAATAGTATAAATTTTCTACAACTAAAGTATAATTTTTGTAAAAAAAATTAAAGTTTTTAAAATTTGTGCCGTTATATATAATACGAAACAAAATTATAATTCGTAGGAAGGTTAATTATGACGGATAGAGAAGAAAAAGAGTTAGGTGCATCACTTTTCGGCAAAACATTAGATTTAATGGAAGATGATCCTCTTGAGGAAATTTTTGCACTTAATATAGGTGACTTTATTTCTGAATATCTTATCTCTGAAGATTTAGCCAATAAAATCGGGAAAGATATGAAAAATAAAACAGAAAGAATCAAGTCACAATTAAAAGAATTAATCTCTATTTATTCTCTTGATAATACGCTGTGCGTACTTGGTTTCAGCTCTCAAGACGAATATGTTGTGTACAATTCTATTGCAAAAACTTTAACACAAATTTTGGATATAGATGCATGCCATATTTATCTAACCAATGAATTTACAAAAGGACTTAGTCTTGAAGATAAGCTTTTGGGTTTAGTAGGTTCATCCGTGGATTTCGATGAAGATATGTATGCAAAAAAAATTGGATACACTCAAAAAGATAAATCTATAGTAGTAGAAACTTTCAATTCATTGAAACCGATTCAGAGAAGTAATGTAGCAGAAATTAATAATTTTACGCCAATATATGAATTAAGAGAATTTGACGTAAAATCACTTGCTATAGTACCTATTCATAATAATGCCCATGTCGTTGGTGTAATAGTAATAGAAACCTACAAAGAAAAAGTAATAAAAGATGTTTACATGCAACTGATTGAAACAATCGGGCGTCTGTTTGGCACATCGATGCATTTACAAAAAGTTATAGAAGAAACGGAATCCGTAATTGAAGATATAAATGTAACAGAAAAAGATTTACAATACCGAAGAGCAGAACTTACAGCACTTATCGGTGATTTAGGAACTCAGCAGCAAGCATTTGTTGAAAAATTAGCTAAAGCTGTTGATGAAAAAGGACAATACAAAGTTGCTCACTCTCAAAATACGGCAGAACTTTCTAAAAAACTTTGCAAGCAACTTGGCTTAAATGAAAAAACAACAGATTTGGTTTACTATGCAGGATTGCTTCAAAATATAGGAAAAATCACACTCCCTGAATCTTTATTTACAAATAAAGGTACTCTTTCTAAAGAAGAATGGGAAAAACTACAAAACCACCCAAATGTTGGTGTAAGTTTATTAATGAACATCAATTTCTTGTCAGAAGTTATACCTTATATCCATTACCATAAAGAACGATGGAACGGAGGAGGAGAACCGGAAGGCTTAAAAGGAAACTCCATCCCGTTCGGTTCAAGAATCATTGCAGTTGCCGATGCTTATACAGCAATGACATCTGACCGTTCTTACAGAAGTGCAATGAATAAGGAAAAAGCTTTAGAAATTATAAAAGAAGAAGCAGGAATTAAATGGGATCCAAATGTAGTAAATGCTTTATTTGAAGTTGTTTCAAAATAGGTTTTGATAAAAAAAGAGCGGATTTGCAATTGCAAATCCGCTCTTTTTAAACCACAGATTTTAGCGCGTTATATACTTCAGGAGAAATTATTCCATCAGCGACATCTTCATATAATATTTGAAGTGCTTCATCCTCATTCAATGCCGATTTATAGCTTCGTTGCTCGGTAAGTGCAGAATATTTATCTGCCGCTTGAAGTACTTGCATTGTAGGAGTATATTCAAAATCTGCATCGATATCCGGATACCCTTTTCCGTCATGCGTTTGATGGTGATATTTAATCAACTTAAGAACCTCAGGTTTTACCCCTTGTCGTTTTAGCAATTCATATCCAAGAACAGAATGCTGTTCCATTATTTTCTTTTCTTCTTCAGTTAATGTGCTTTTTTTATTTAATATTTTATCCGGTATTAATATTTTCCCGTAATCATGGAGCATAGCAGCCTGTTGTAAATCCATTAAATTTATTTGTTGCTTCAAATCGGCAGGAAGAGATGAATATATCTTTGCAGTTAAAACACGAGCATCCATCATATGCCCTGTTTTTAAATTTTCTAAAGTTCGCATATTAATTCGGGGAGGAATCTTATATTCTCTTAAAATGTCCTGTATTTCAGGACTCATCTTAATTATTAATTCCAAATTTTGCTTTGAAGATAAGTCCGTATATAAAGGATTTGTATTAAAAGAATCCTTTCTGGGAGAATTTTGAATAGGGTACGGCGTCAAACCGACTCCTTGAAAAGGAGACAGTTGCAAACTTCTTGCCAAATTATTAATTTTTAAATTTAGGGGCTTTTCTAACATCAAAATACTACTTCACACTTACTATAGTTATATAAAGTATTTTTTTAATGATAATTTGACTTATTTTCTAAAATTGTTAAGAATTTTTTACAAATTCAATTTATCTTTCCCAACGATAAATAAGCTTGTCTTTATTTACTAATTTAAATCCGTTTGCTTCGTAAAAACCTGTTGCAGAATAAAGAGACTTTAGTGTTATTCTATCGCATAAGCACTTCAAGGATTCAATAGTACCTTTTCCTACTTTCTGGTATGCAGCATTTTTTTGACCACGCTGCAATTCAGGCATAACCTCAAAATCATATACAAAAATATCTCTTTTATCCTTTAACTCAGGTGATGCGTCAATAACACATACAATTTTTTTCGGATCAAGTTTTTGAAAATTCTTTTTCTGAGTAGTTATAGCATATGCATCATATGATAAAGTTCTGTAAACACCAGTTAAAAACTTCTCTAAAGTCGAAGCTACCTCTTCTATCAAACGACTTCTCCACATTTTTGCAACAGCTGTTATTGCAGATACATCTGAAAAACTATTCTTATCTAACTTAACAAAAGAAAGTTTTTCAGGAATATATTTTAATCCTGATTCATCCAACTTTTTCACATATGTTGGCTGTATATATTTTGCTTTAAAATTCATTCGATTTGCAGTTTGTATATTCATAATGTATATATAAATACTCGGAAAAAATTTTTTTGCTAAAATTTATCAAATTGTAACAATTTTGTCACAATTTGGCAAATTTTATTTTTAGAGGTTATATTACACTATGAGGATATTTTTATATTGTTCTAAATATTCTCAGCATGAGGTCGTATAGTGGTAGATAATAGATCAGCAGGTTTTTATGGAATCGGCGGCGCTTTTAATTTTAAAAGCGGTGATCCTTCCGGTACTGCTGCAAAAATGAGCCAAGAGAAGTATGGTTCAGAAGCTATGTACCTCCCTCCACTTGAAGGAGAAGAAGACGGCGATAATTTTTATAATCAACAATATGTCGACAGGAGTGCTCTGTTGAGGGCTACACTAAATTCTTTGGCAATGTCAAATGTTGCTTCTGTCCTGAATGCCAACAAACACAAAAAAGATTTAAAAGACCTTAAAGAAGAAATCGAAAAAGTCCCTGAAGAATTTGAAGAAGAAAAAGAAAATAAAAAAAATAAAAATAAGAAAAAATCTAAATAAAAATTAAACAATAAAAATAACCCTGATTAACTATTTATAACATATTTTTTATAGTATAATTTTTTATAAAGAGGGGGTGTTTTATGTCTCAAAATACGAAAAAAACAGACAATCACAACACTGCATACAGGAATCCAGAATTTTATAATTTTTGGAGAAGATGTTTTCAGTATATTATAACTCATATATTTTACATGATACGATTCAAACTTGTTTATAGATTAGAAGTACAGGGGAAAGAAAATATCCCAAATGAGAATGACTATATAATAGCTGCTAACCATCTGTCCACTCTTGACCCGCCTTTGGTTGTCGGTATCATGAACAGAGGTGTTGCATATATGGCAAAAAAAGAACTATTTGAAAATCCATTTATGCATTGGTGGCTAAATTGGCTTGGTGCATTTGCTGTTGATAGAGAAAAAGTGAGCGTATCTACCATAAAAACAGTTAAAACAATTAAAAGTACAGGCTGGGTTTTGGGAATTTTCCCGCAAGGGACACGACAAACTGACGGAGAAATCAAAAATGTTGCAAAAGGGTTTGCTGCTCTTGCGAAAAGCACTAAATGCGGAATTCTTCCAGTAGGAATAACTGGTACCGATGAAGTAAAAAGACTTCCTTTTACCGGTAAAATAATTGTCAAAATCGGAAAAGTAATACCTTATTCTGAGAATGTTGACAGTATGGTTGCAGAATGGGGAAAAGCCATTCAAGATTTAACTGGATTAAAATATATTCCGGAAAAAGTTAACGTATAGATTTACAGATTGGAAAAGATTTAATAATGAAAGAAAGAAACTACAACAGAAGGACTGAAAAAGACTATAATTTTATAAGAACCTTATTTTATAAAACATTCGTAACATTTATTGTACATACTATCTCTAAATATATGTACAATTTAAAAATTGAAGGAAAAGAAAATATTCCTGAAACCAACAGACTTATTGTTGCAGGAAATCATGTATCGTACTTGGATCCGCCAATGATTTCTATTGCTACCGGAAAAACTGTAGCTTATATGGCCAAACAAGAGTTATTTCAGGATGATAGCAGACCCCTATTAAGATGGCTTGTTCATGCGCTGGGAGCTTTTGCCGTAAACAGAGAAAAGCCTGAAATTGCCACTTTTAAAACAGTAAAATCTATTTTTAATACATCATGGTCGCTTGGAATATTTCCTCAAGGCGGAATCAGAAAAGAACCTGAAATTTCGAACGTACATAAAGGTTTTGTAATGTTTTCCAAAAAATTTAAAGCTGATGTACTGCCCGTTGCCGTATGCGGATTTACAGGATATGCAAAAAAATTATTTGAAAAACACATGACAATAAAAATAGGTAAACCTATTTCTCATGAACTACCGGAAGACGAAATAGTCAAAGAATGGGCTCGCCAAATTTGTGAAATGACCGGTTTTGAGAATAAAGTTCAAGAACAAAAGGAAAACCTTGTTAATATTTCTTAATAAATTAGAGCAATTAGGCAATTTTTTCTTTTTATAAACCTTTATACAATTATAAAGTGTGGAAGGAACTTTTTTCATGAATATCCCCCAAGTATCAACTCTTAATTTAAATAGATTTTCTCAATATGGCATGCCTGAAAAACAAAATATGAACTGCGGCTCTTACAATATTACAATGAACAAACCGCTGAGAGCTGACACTGTATCTTTTAAAGCAGCACTCCCTTCAAATAAAACTATGGGTAAATTAAAAGATATGGTAACAGAATTAGTCGCAAAAAGGGTTCACCAAAAACACGTAAAACCCCATAATGATATGCTAAAACTAATCAAAAAACGATTCGAGGATATTTTATCAACAGAAAATGAAAGAAATTTAATTACATTACACCATAGAATAAAAAAGAATTTCTCGATTCGACAAAAAACAACTTCTATTGATGTTACAAATATAGAAAATCTTTTTAAAGAAATGAAAGATGTTTCCGGATTTGCATTTATACTTGAAGACGGAAAAGCTTTTCAACAGTTTACAAATATTCTGAACAAAATGATTAGAAATAGAGAAATAAATATTGTAGATTTAGAATATTATAGAATTCCGCCATTATGTAAAAAAAGTAAAATTATTGAATCATATGATTCTCTTAATACAAATCTTGTAAATAAAATCGGTGCAACAGTTGATGAAGTTACAAACAGAACGAAACCTATTCTTGATGAAAAGCCGAGTCCTGCCGGATACTCCGGTCTGCACATTACGATAAAACATAAAGACGGAACTTTTTCCGAATGGCAGGTTATGACAAGAGCTATGCATAATTTAAAAGAAATAGAAAATTTCTTCTACAAAATGAAAGAAGGAAAATCCCTTGACCCAAAATATAGCTATATAGAAGATGCACTGAGTGCTCTAAAACCTATGCCGGATTATGCAACAGAAAAAGAAATAGCTGCTCAAAAGGCATTAAAAAGCAAAATATTACAATACACCATTGAAGCCTATAAAGAAAGATTAAAAAGACCATATGTAGACAGACTAGACTTTCTTGTTCCTACGGATCCTGAACTTGCAAAATATGATTTTAATAAAATTGCTGCGCTAAAAGAACTCTGTGAGTCTTTGCACTAAGTTATTTGGAACGTTTTTTAGACGTGTTTTTATTACTTTTTTTCGTAAATTGTTGAGGAGACTTATTATAAGAAGTCTGAATTCTTTTAACGCTTAATACATCCGGCATTGATTGTATTGCAGTCATGACTTTTCTCAGAGTATCGATATTATCAAGTTCAATACCCAGTTCAATTATACCCACTTTACCCTTAGATTTAACATTTGCGGAATTAATATTTGTATTATTATCAGAAACAACACTAATTACGTCTTTTAATAATCCCAACCGTTCGCCTGTTTCTATACGAATTGTTGTACTATAAGTTTTATTTACATTATTTCCCGACCACTGTATATCCATCAAACGTTCTATCGGTATATTGTCTAATGTTTTACAATCTAATCTGTGTACCGTAACACCTTTTGAACGTGTAACGACTCCGACAATCGGCTCTCCAGGAATTGGAGAACAGCATCTTGCGAATGAATATAATAAACCATCCAAACCGATTATGTCTTTTTCGGAAGCTTTATGTGCTTTATGCTGAATTGTCGGCTCGGTTTTCTGTGGTTTTTTAAGTCTGTTTGTGATTTTGTTTATTGTCGTTTCGCCATAACCTAGAGCTGCGAACAAATCATCAGCACTCACGTAATTCATTTGTTTTGCAACTTTTTCAAACTCGCCAGATTTTACATACTCGTCAAAAATTGATTTCGTAAGTTCATGTTCAAGATTTGCCTTACCAATTTCAATATGATCTTCACGTTTATTTTTCTTATACCAGTTTCTGATTCTTTGTGCTGCCTGCTTTGTTACTACAAAATTTAACCAATCTAACCTCGGCGCAGCAACTTTTGAGGTCATAATTTCAACAATATCGCCATTTTTAAGTTTTGTATCCAACTGAGCAATACGACCGTTGACTAAAGCTCCTATGGTTTTATGTCCGACATCTGAGTGAATACGATACGCAAAATCTACCGGCGTAGCCCCTTGAGGCAAATCAAGAACATCGCCGCCTGGAGTAAATGCAAAAACTTGATCTGAAAATAAATCTAATTTTACAGAATTAACAAAGTCCTCTGCATTTTTGGTATCTTTGTTATATTCGACAAGCTTTCTCATCCAAGAGAATTTTACATCACTTGCAGAATCAGCTTTTTGAGAACCCTTTTCTTTATATCTCCAATGTGCTGCAACACCATATTCGGCAATATCATGCATTTCCCAAGTCCGAATTTGAACTTCTAGCGGTTTTTGTTTCGGACCGATTACTGAAGTATGAAGGGATTGATACATGTTTCCCTTTGGCATTGCAATATAGTCTTTGAACCTGCCAGGTATAGGTTTAAATCTAGAGTGGATAAGTCCCAAAACTTCGTAACATTCTTTTTCTGTATCAACAATGACACGTACAGCTGTGATATCATACAAATCATGGAACGCTACATTCAGACGATTCATCTTTTTGTATATGCTGTAATAATGTTTTGCCCTACCTGTTATTGTCGCATTAATACCGCTAACTTTAACATCCTTTGTAATTTGATCTATTAAAAATTTTACGGTTGATTCTCGCTCTGCTTTCTTCTGTGATACAAGTTGCGCAATCTCATAATATTTGTCAGGATGTAAGTACTTAAGCGACAAATCTTCTAATTCGGCCTTAATTTTACCTACACCAAGTCGGTTTGCAAGAGGAGCAAATATATCTAATGTTTCTTGAGCTATTTTTTGCTGCTTAACAGGAGCCATATAATTTAAAGTTCGCATATTATGAAGTCTGTCAGCAAGCTTTAAAAATATAATACGCACATCGGACGCCATTGCTATGAGCATTCTGCGGTAATTTTCGGCTTGACGCTCTTCTTTTGACTTAAACTGTAATTTACCAAGCTTTGTAACACCTTGAACTAAATTTAGAACATCTTCTCCAAATAATTCTTGTATCTCTTCCGGTTTTGTATCTGTATCTTCTAAAATATCATGTAAAAAACCTGCCATTAGAGTATGTTTATCAGCTCTCAGACTTATAAGAATCTTAACAACTTCCATCGGATGAATAATATAAGGTTCTTCTGAAACTCTATACTGCCCTGAATGCGATTTTTTTGCGTACTCAAAAGCCTTTTCCAGCTCTTCAATATCTTCCTCTTGATACTCTTTCTCTACCAAAAGCGCTCTTATTTCATCAAATGAGATTACAAACTGTTCCATAATATAGCTATCATAGTTTTTTTTTGCTAAAAAATCAATATTTGGCGTTTAAAATACACTATTTAAGTGGGGTGATGATTATACTTTGATGTAAAATAAAAAAAAGCAGCCCGTAAGCCGTGTTCTGTTTTAGATAATCATCTATCTGGTATCAGGATTACTCCTAATCTCTAGCGATTTTTCCAAGCTTGGCGGACACCTCAAACGCTTGATTCAATCTTGCATCCGACCGGGGGTTGCCTGGCAGGTATTTCTCAATACCTCCGGTAAGCTCTTACCTCACCTTTGCACCATCGCCTGTGAATTTAATCCATCGGCAGTCTTTTGGGTAAAATTTACCCCTTTCTGTGGTCCGATCCACCGACTCACGTCGTCCGGAGTTTCTCCGGCGGTCTGTCCTTGGATGCACGGACTTTCCTCACAAGATAATAATTTACCCCGCGCGATTATCCGGCTGCTTTTCTTTGAGTAATTGTATCATTAATTCAATAATTCTTCAACAGGTATTATTGTTTTGAGTCTTAGAGCATAAATATTATCTTTGGAATATTTTGCCAGCTTTACAGCATCCTTTTCGGTCGTAACGATATTACCTTCAATGTTTTTAATATCCTCTGCTGTATATTGATGGTGATCATCAAATGTAATTTTATTTTTAATATTAAAGTCACCTTCTAAAAATCTATAAAATTGTTCAGGCTGACCTATTGCAGATACAGCAGTAATTTCAGTACCTTTTTCCAAATGCTCGCCAGATATTATGTTATACACATAATCCGGCTCTGTTTTGCATATAATAACATTACCCTCTATGCCGACTGAGGTTAAGTTTAACTTCTTTTCCATAATCTTAGCTAATTTTTTCGCTCTCGTATGCTCTCTATTTTTACTTACTATAACAAGCTTTGACAATCTCTTAAACCCTTCTTTTCCTTCTCTCAAGGGCCCTGCAGGCAATAGCTGTTCATTCCCGAACATTTTATCCGAATCTACCAACACCAAATCTAAATCCCGATGAAGTTTTCTGTGCTGAAACCCGTCATCAAGAATAATTTTAGTACAACCTAATTCTTCAACTGCATATTTAGCGGCTTTGTATCGGTTTGAGCAGGTAAGGACAGCACATCCGTCTATATTTACTCCCAACCAATACGGTTCATCACCTGCCATATCAGCTTTGTAATATAAATTGATTCCGTCTGATATAACATGTACAATTTTGTTATTTAATTTTCCGCCGTAACCTCTCGAAACTACAGCTGGTTTTTCTCCTTTTGAAACAAAATACTTAGCAATTTCCGCAACAACAGGTGTTTTACCGACACCTCCCGTTGTAAAATTCCCGACGGATACAACAAAAGCATTAATCTTTTTAGGTCTTATCCAACCTTTATCATAAATAAAATTTTTGGTACCGCTCGCTAGGCCGTAAAAAAACGATGCAATCCTCAGTATATTAAACAAAAATCCTTTGGCATCTTTGTTGTAATGAAGTTTTGTAATTTCTGTTTTAATATTTAACAATTTAAAGAAACTCCCTCTACCATAGATTTAAATTTTTCAAAGTCCTCCTTTGTGTCAATTCCTACAGGAACATTCTCAACAACTGCTACTTTGATTTTCATACCATTTTGAAGTGCTCTTAATTGTTCAAGACTTTCAGCTTTTTCATAAGTTGTTTGTTGAAGAGATGTCATATTAAACAGAGCCTCTCTTTTATAACCGTAAATTCCTAAATGACCATAAAATTTTGACATACCTTCATTTCTTTCATAAGGAATTTTTGAACGAGAAAAATACATAGCATAATTATTAACATCAAAAATACATTTAACAAGATTAGGATTGTTAACTTCATTCATATCCTTGATTTCCCTGATAAGAGTTGAAATATCAGCAGAATCGTCCTCCACAACACCTTTTCTGACAAGCTCAATATTATCTTCTTCAATCAAAGGTTCATCTCCTTGCAGGTTAATTATATAACCTATTTCAGGATGGCGAGAAGCAACTTCCGCAATTCTGTCACTTCCGCTTTTATGTTCTGCAGATGTCATTTCAACTTCAGCACCAAATTCTCTACAAGCATTATATATGCGTTCATCATCAGTAGCTACAATCACACGGTCAATTCCATTACATTTAACGGCTTTTTCCCATACCCACTGGATTATATATTTATTACACACCTTAAGAAGCGGCTTACCTTCTAATCTTGAAGAACCGTATCTTGCCGGAATTATTATTGCTGTTTGTTTTTCCATAATTTGAACCTTATTATTTAGTTGCATTTATAAATACTGCATTCGTTTTAAGACTTATTTCTCTTCCTGTAAGATAATTTTGTACATCTGACATGTATTTTTCAACAGTAGCTTCATCAAAATATCTCATATACCTTTCTTTAGTCGAAGGTTGATTTGGAGATGGCGGATTAACGAACCATTCTCTAACCATATTAGGCTGAACAACGTAATTTGATTTTACCTCTTGGAGTTTAACTTCCGGTATTGTAAATCCGGCAATCTCCAAATTCATTTTTAAAGTTTTTTCGTCAAAATTACACAAAGAATCTTGAGGATTACTCATCATTTCATTCTCTGCTTTTTTAAAGTCTTCATATCTGTCAATATGTGTAGGATCTAAGATTTCCCAATATCTTGTATTGGAACGAATTACAGGTTCAAAAGCACAAAATTTTCCGCCCGGTTTAAGAATTCTGTAAACCTCATTTATCGCAATTTGTTTGTTAACCACATGGACCAATACAGAACGCATTAGAGCTTTGTGCACTGAGCTTTCAGGCAAATTTATATGCTCTACCGGGCATTGAAGAAATTCATATCCTTCTTTAACGCCAGCCTCATCAAGAATTTTTTTGCAATCATCCAAACAGTCTTGGAACATATCCGAGAAAATAATCTTTCCTTTGCAATCTTGCATTTCTAAAGCCTTGAATGCCAAAAGTCCCGTCCCGCATCCGATATCAATCACTGTTTCATGTTGCTGCAGTTCTGCATACACCAAAATAACATCCCTGACAGCTTCCAGCCATCTTGTCGTTTGCTCTATCATTTCCGGTGTCTGACCTGCAAAACGATTTTGCTTTAACCATTGTGTCCAATTCTTACATATTTCACTCATAATCCGCTCATCTCCCAAGTATAATACTAAACAATTATACTATATTCTTGTTTTTAGGGCAATTATTAAAGCTTTTATAAAGCATAAAAAGACTTCCCTATCAAGGGAAGCCTTTTTTTAAGTATAAATATTTACACTGCGTAAACAGAAACTTGTTTTCTGTCACGTCTATGTGATTCAAACTTAACTTGTCCATCGATAAGAGCGAACAAAGTATCATCAGAACCAATACCTACATTATTTCCAGGATGCACTTTTGTTCCTCTTTGACGAACCAAAATATTTCCTGCTTTAACGATTTCTCCACCGAATTTCTTAACGCCTAAACGTTTTGCTTCGGAATCACGACCGTTACGGGTAGAACCCATACCTTTTTTATGTGCCATTGTTATTTCTCCTTTTTTATTTTAAGTGATTAAGTGATTTAACCCCTTCAATAGCTTCCTCTCGCAGAGCGAGAGAAATATATGATGGAGCCCTTCCCACCTAATAATTACGCTTCTGTAGAAGCTTCTGCCGCTTCTGCTTTTTTAGCTGCAGTAGTTCTGATTTTGTTAATCATAACTCTTGCAAAACCTTGTCTGTGACCTTGTTTTTTTCTGTAACCTTTTTTAGGTCTTTGTTTATAAACGATAATTTTCTTAGCTCTGTCAAGCTTAAGAACAGTACCTTCAACTTTAGCGTTAGCAACGTACGGTTGACCAACTTTTGATTTTTTGCCGTTAACAATCATAACAACCTTATCAAAAACAACTTTTGAATCAGCTTCTTCGCCTAATAATTCAACGTCAACATAACGGCCTTCTTCGACTTGGTATTGTTTACCACCGGTTTCGACTATTGCGTACATTTTGTTTTCCTTTCTTTTTTGAGGAATCGTAGGGAAGGAGGAGTAAATATAAATTAGACTTATACCCACCAGCTTTTATGCTTCACTTCCTGCCCGTTTAAGCACGATTAACCTATCTAATACTATTTATACAATACTATTTTTAACACAAGCATCAGAGTACTGTCAAGCAAAGCCGAATAAAAAACAAAGAAATGTATATTTATGTAAATATTTTTGTATTAAAATAGTAATGCGGAAAAAGGAGAGGTGTCCGAGTGGTTTAAGGTGGCGGCCTCGAAAACCGCTGTAGGGGAAGCTCTACCGAGGGTTCGAATCCCTCCCTCTCCGGTTATCATACTTGCTGTTCTTTTTCTCTACTGTTTTTTTTTTGTGTATTGTATTTTTTTGTGTATTTTTTTGAGTAGTTTGCTCGGAAGAAAATAAGGGTAGGTTGGGCATACTTGCCCAACACCACTAAATTCTAGCAATCGGAAAGCGATTGAGAATCTGAAAATCAAACTGCTCGAAAAGTGACTTTTTCTGCTCTTTTTATTTCCGATTGTTTTTATGTTTAAATCCAGTCATAG
The DNA here is from genome assembly GCA_947306495.1 of uncultured Acinetobacter sp. Lineage (GTDB taxonomy): Bacteria > Cyanobacteriota > Vampirovibrionia > Gastranaerophilales > Gastranaerophilaceae > CAG-196. The sequence goes on along the minus strand of CAMZGT010000018.1, from coordinate 1,748 downwards.
CCTGTACTACGCTGTTTATCTAAATTGTACAGTCAGTTTGCGAAAAACGAAAAAGTCCGTTTTGAAAAATTTAATCATTTTTTAACCCAATTTAGAAATATATCCATCTATAAAATTTGAAAGAATTTCTTCATCCGATTCATAAACAATTTTTTTATTTCGCCAGTCAACAATTGATTTTATATCTTTTATATCATATTGCGGTGTATACCAGTGATAATAATTTTCTTCAGGTTTTTGCCAATTAATAGGATTTCCGTTCATAGTTTCAGGACTTGCTTCCACATTCAATTTTATACGATAGTCTCCCTTATAACCAGTTGGCTTTGGTGTTACATCAAATCTAATACCTTGATTATAACCGGCACGTGTTTTTACTATATCCCCAGATATTAATTTTTCATACTCACTTTTACCTATAAATCTGTATAAAGGAGAGCTTATTGATTTTTTTCCCATAGCCTCAAAAAATTCTTTTAATACATATGAGAATTCTGGCTCATTCCTTGCTTCTTCATATAACCACAAAAGGTTTACATCACTCCAATAGTTTTTTATTACAGGATCTTCTATGCCAAAAGATAACAATTTATTTTTGGGTATATATTCAATAGGTTTTGTACCATATAAATCACCTATTATTTGCTCTGTTTTTGAAGGAATTATATCTAATGTTGTATATTTTTTGTGTCGTCGTATTAACTTTATTAATTCTTCTTTTGCCAAATTACCTTCAAGATAATCATGTACCGGTTTTAACATTTCCTCAGAAAAATCTTCAACAATTCTTCTGTCAAATTCTTGCAAACTCCATTTTTGTTTTGGTAATCGTTTTTGCATCAATTTAAATAAAATTTCTTGTATTTTACTTTTAGAAGAATTTATAGGAATAGTTATCCATTCTCTGAAGTTCTCGCTGGCGATATGCATACCCTGATAATCATTTACACAGAAGCCCAGCTTATCTTTTATTCTATAAAAACCTTCCCAAAAACTATTTTTTACTGCTTCATTTCCCGAACCAAAAATTACTTCTGTATAATTACCGTCTTTACGTACCTTTGTACCTGTTGTATTTTTTCTAATAAACTCTTGAAGCCTTTCTATTTCACCAATTGAAAACCACTCGGAAATATTATCTCCTCGTAGTGACCAACCTTCTGCGCTTTGTGTCATTTCGCTAAATCCAAGTTCTCTTAAGCGAGAATTCTTAGCTAGCCGAATAACTTTAGTACCATCCTGTGCACTTGTTGTTGCACGTCTGCTTAATGTATTTATACCTGTTTTTATTAAATTTAAATCTAATCCCATAGATTATCCCCATAAGAAATCTTACATATATATAAAGTATTTTTTTTTCTAAAAATTGCTTAATTATTGCAAAATTTTTACAAAATATAACCCGTTTTTCGCAAACTGTCTGTACACAATTCGCAAACTGTCTGTTCATTTACATTTTGAGTAGTTTGATTGTATTTTTTTGTCCGTTTTGCTCGGAAGCAAACAAATGTAGGTTGGGCATTCTTGCCCAACAACACTAAATTGTAGCGGTCGGAATATGATTGATGATTTAAATTCCAAACTACTCGAAAAGTGACTTTTCTTGCACTTTTTTACTCATTTTTTGCACTATTCTTGCACACTTTTGCATAAAATTGCACTCAAAAGTTATCGTTGGGCAAGTATGCCCAACCTACCTACTCTTTCATTCCTGATGAATATTCAATATCTATAGTTCCATCATCATT
>CAMZGT010000017.1 GCA_947306495.1 uncultured Acinetobacter sp. | reverse complement strand
CTTAACAATTTCAGTTCCTGAACATAAATGTAAAAGTTTTATGAGCTCTTTCTGGAAAAAATGCTAAAATTATATGAGATCATACGGTCATAAAATTGATGCTTTCCCTCAGGATAACAGTGGACACTTAGCGTGCAAATACAAACTTGGCATCATTCATACCTTAGTGCATCTATTGGATTAAGCAAAGACGCTTTGTAAGCAGGATAATACCCAAAGCCTATCCCAACTATGCCTGAAAAGCCGAAAGATATTAAAATCGGCACAACAGATATCACTATTGCCGTTCCGAATAATTTACCGACTATAAGAGCAATTATTATACCGGCAGCGACTCCGATAAGTCCGCCAATAAGTGACAATACTAATGCTTCAATCAAAAACTGTAACCGAATATCACTAGCTCTTGCTCCTATTGCCATGCGGATACCTATTTCTTTTGTTCGTTCAGTTACGGATACAAGCATGATATTCATAATTCCGATTCCGCCTACAATAAGTGAAACAGAAGCTATAGATGCCAACAGAATTGCGAATGTTCTGACGGTAGATTTCATTTTTTCTTGAAATTCTGCACTATTTCTGATTTCAAAGTCATTTTCCTGCATTTTACCAAGGTTATGCCTTGCCCTTAAGATTTCTTCAATATCGTTTTGTGCAAGATTTGAACTTTCAACAGATTCAGCTTTTGCAATAATTTGACTTACCGACCCCGGAAAGTCAGTACCGAAAACTTTCCTTTGTGCGGTTGTAAGCGGGATAAATATCAAATCATCCTGATCCATCGGACCAACTGTACCTTTAGAAACAAGTGTTCCGATAACTTTAAACGGAAGATTGCCTACACGTATTGTTTTGCCAATAGAGTTTATATCACCAAACAATTCTGTTTCAACAGTAGTGCCTATTATTGCCACTTTTGCAGCGTTATTATCGTCATCTTTTGTAAATACTCGACCGTCTTTGATTTCGTAGTTTTTAATATACAAATATGAGTTTGTTATGCCGTATATCGAAGTTTGCCAGTTTTGGCTTCCATACATTACCTGCTTTGAAGAATTCATAAGCGGAGCAACCGCATCAATACCTCTGGCATTTTTTCTTATAGCTTCTGCGTCTTTAATACTAAGTGTTGGTTTAGAACCCATTCCCATTGAAACTCCGCCTGATTTTGCACTCGCAGAACGAATTGTTAATATATTGGAACCCATAGATTCCATGTTTGCTTGAACGGTTTTGTTTGCTCCTGAACCGATTGCAAGCATAACAATCACTGCGCCTACACCTATAATAATACCGAGACTTGTCAATGCTGAGCGCATTTTATTAATTCTTAAAGATTTAATTGCTATTATTAATGTTGATTTAAAATCTATCATGTTTCTCGATTCCGCTGTTTTAACCATTCTTCTTTAGACAGGTCTGATACAATTTGTCCGTCTTTAAACTTAATTATTCGCTTTGTATATTCTGCAATGTCAGGCTCATGAGTTACAAGAACAACAGTTTTTCCAAATTTTTCATTGAGATTAACAAAAAATTCCATTACATCAATACTTGTTTTGGTATCTAAATTACCTGTCGGCTCATCTGCCAGAATCAGAGGTGCATCGTTTACTATTGCACGTGCTATTGCTACTCTTTGTTGTTGTCCTCCTGACATTTGGGACGGCATATTGTTTTCTTTATCTTCCAATCCCACAATTTTTAATGCTTCTCTTGCTTTTTTTAATCGCTCGGTTTCAGGAATACCTTTATAAATCATAGGGATACAGACATTATCAAGTGCAGAAGTGCGGGATATCAGATTAAAACCTTGAAACACGAATCCTATTTTTGTGTTTCTTATATATGAAAGTTCGTCAGGCGTCATAGAAAATACATCTGCTCCGTCAAAATAATATTCGCCGCTTGTCGGTTTATCAAGAGTCCCTAACATATTCATGCAGGTTGATTTTCCTGAGCCGGACGTTCCCATAATTGCAACAAACTCACCTTCCTCTATAGAAAAAGACACGTCGTTCAGGGCATAAAATTCTTCATCCCCCATTTTATACATCTTTTTTGCGTGCTTTACTTCAATTAATGTCATTTTTATAACGATCCCTACATTGGCGGTCTACGCATTGTATTTGTTTGTTTCTTTTTAGCCCCTGTTATTGCACTTACAATAACTTTATCTTTTTCTTTAATTTCTTTTGATATAATTTGAGTTTTATTGTCATCCGAAAGCCCAAGCTCTACATTATACCTTTTTGGCCCTGATTTTGTCATTAACCAAACTCCTTGATTTTCGAATTTTTCAGTGTTATCCGGCGGAGTAAATTTAAGTGCTTTATTATCAACACAAAGTACATCTTTTACCTGCCCTGATATAATAGAAACATTTGCACTCATGCCGGGAATTGCAAACCCGTCTTTGTTATCAACTGACACAATAACTGTATAAGTTACAACATTATTTGTTGTTGTTGAGGCAAGCCTTACTTGAGTAACTGTACCTTCAAACGTTTTGTCTTGATATCCGTCCAGTGTGTATTCAGCTTTTTGTCCGACTTTAATTTTTCCGATATCTGCTTCAGAAACACTTGTTTCTATTTGCATTTGAGTCAAATCTTGAGCAACCTCAAAAAGTGTAGGAGTATTAAAACTTGCAGCTACAGTCTGTCCTACATCAACCGCCCTTGATATAACAGTTCCGTCTACTGGCGAAGTTATTTTTGAATAACCTAAATTTGTTAAATTGTTATTTAAAGAAGCTTGTGACGCACTCATTTCAGCTCTTGCTGCAGCAACATCAGCTTCTGCTGCAAGATAATTTGAACGTGCAAGTTCTACATCATCTTTGGAAACATAGTTCTTTTGGTATAAATGCTGGTATCTTAGGTAGTTGTTCTTTTTATAAGCTAAATTTGCTTGTGCCTTAGAATAAGCTGCCTGAGCATTACTTAATTTTGCTATTGATTGATCAACATTTGCCTGAAAAAGACTCGGATCAAGTTCTGCTAGTAATTGTCCTGCCTTCACTTGAGAATTATAGTCTACATAAATCTTAGCAACTGTTCCAGATACTTGAGTCCCAACAGCTATAGTATTGATTGGTTTGATTGTGCCTGAAGCCTCTACATACTGTGTAATTGTTCCTCTGGAAACTTCTTTTGTAATATATTTAACAGAACCGTTTTTAGCAAAAAATAAAATTCCTGCTAATACTAAAACAACTGCTATTGCTATTATATATTTTTTCTGCATTTACCCCCCTTATATTTTGTTAGCGGCTTGATTAATCACAGATTTTCCCGCCTTTGGAACATGTTTTATCCTTGAAGTTTTTTCTTCCAAGCCAATGCCCATAGATTTCATAAGTGTTTCACGAGCTAAATTATAATTGAACACAGCCTCTACAAAATTCAACTGCGACTTATTATAGCTTGCAAGTGCATCCTGAAGCTCTACATAGTTGTTTAATCCAACACTATATCTTCCGTCCGCAAGTTCAAAATTTTCTAATGAAGCTTTAACTTTTGTACTCAAAATAGGTATCTTTCTCTCAAGTTGACGCATGTTTATATAATTATTTTGAACTTCCCAGTATATATCTGATTTTGCAAGATTTACATTATGTTTCGCTATATTAAGATAACTTTCACCCTCTTTTATTTGATAATGAATGCCATAAGGATTGATTGAACCTAAACCAATACTTGCTCCAACTTGAAGTGGGCTAGAATATGTTTGTTCATTTTTTTGATAAGACCAAGAAACATTTCCTGTAAGTTCCGGAGCATACTGCCGTTTTATTGCTTTTAGTGATTCTTCTTGGACAAGTACTAAAATTTTGTTTGACTTTAAATCAGGCCTGAGCTCCAAAGCCTTATCCACAGCTTCTTGTTTTGTAAGTTTCATAGGATTAAACACATAATCTTGAATAATATCATTGTGTTCAATTCCGGAGGATAATGTTATCAAACCATTTTCATCACGTTTTGGTGACATTTTCGGCTGGTTTTGATTATTTGCATTTTCAAACTTCTTTTTATAATCAGTTTTTAAAAAACCGAAGCTCTCTGTATTTTTAACGACAAAAGGTTTGGTTTCCTCGTAATACATAGAATTTTGAAGAGCGATTATTGCATTTAAAAGCATATTTTGGCCATCCACCAACTGAATTTTCGCATCAGAAAGATTTACTTCTGCATTAACCACATCAATTTTAGATTTTAAGCCCTCTTCAAACATAGCTTTTGTGCGTTCGTAGTTCAAGGTTTGAATTCTGACATTTTGCTCAAAAATATCAAGATCTGCTAAAGCTGCCAAAACTTTATGGTAATTAATTCGCACTTTATAAATAACATTTAATGTTTCATAACCATAATCGTACTCCGCTGAAAGAGTATCATATTTTGACATATTAATTCTGGCAGTTGTTCTACCAAAATCCCAAATCATTTCTGATATTCCAGCATTAAATCCAACAGAGTTTTCATGAGAATTAACTATTCGTGTACCATTGTTGTGATTAAAATTATAATTAACACCGGCTGTAAATCTGGGAGCATAATTTGATCTGGCTTCTCCTATTCCGGATTCCGCTGCATTAATTCGTTCCTCGGAAACCATTAGAGAAGGATTATGAGCTAATGCATAGCTGACACAATCTTCTATACTCATAACTGACATCTGATTAAATGGGATTGTTGGTTTTCCTTGAATAACCAGCGGAAGTTGAACTTCTTCTATTTTATTTTTTTTTGATTTTTTTAGTTTAACTGCGTTTTTATTAAATTTAAACCAAGATTTTTTTGTTTGAGACTGATTAGAAGTTGTAGTTGTTTGATTTAGTGTTGCTGTTTGCTCCGCTGTTGCAGTGAGAGTGTCGTCTGCAAAGCTCTGGCCTATCGACAAAAACAAAAATATTAAAATTACTCCTATAATCTTTTTATTACTTCGTTTCAAAACAACTCTCCAATAATAGAATTATACATTAATATTTACTAAAAATAAATAATACTATACTATGTTTCAACGACAGCAAAAAATTTTTGTTCAAAAATATAATTATTTAAGGAAATGCAACAAAATATCTTTTTTGTTGTATTGGTTACTTAAGTCGTTTAGTGAGTAGCTATCTCCATCCTGCTTCTCCATTCACTACCCTCTTTTACTTGTTTAATTATTAACATTACTCTCTCACATTTACCGTTCTTGCTAAAGCTCCGCAGGACTATTCGGCTTTGCCGAACCATCCATTTAATCCACGCTCGTAAGAGCGTAGTGGTTGGTTTTTGGTCGCGTGCTTTTCCTTCTTCTTTTCGCTTTCTTTTCTTCTTCCTTTTACCCCACAAATAAAAGGAAGAAGAAAAGGATGTTAACAAAATAATCATTAAAACAACAAAAAAGATATTTTGATGCATTAGACCACCTAAATTCAAAAGAAAATGGCAGCTTCTTTATGCCGCCACGTTTTATGTTATATCTTATCAAACCCTGTATATTTTCTTAAAACTTCCGGAATAATTATTGTTCCGTCTGCTTGTTGGAAGTTTTCTATAATTGCTGCAAAAGTTCTTCCTACTGCTAAACCGGAACCGTTCAGTGTGTGAACAAATCGAACTTTTCCTTCTTTGTCACGATATCTTATATTGGCCCTTCTTGCTTGGTAATCGCCGAAATTAGAACAGCTGGAAATCTCTTTATATGTATTATATGAAGGAAGCCATACTTCTAAGTCAAAGCATTTATTTGCACTAAATCCTATATCAGCAGTGCAAAGAGCAACTCTTCTATATGGTAACCCTAATAACTCTAAACACCTTTCTGCGTTTTGAGTAAGTTTTTCATGTTCCTCCTTGCTGGATTCAGGCGTTGTGAGTTTTACCATTTCAACTTTATTGAATTGGTGAACGCGAATCAAACCTCTTGTATCCTTACCTGCAGAGCCTGCTTCACGTCTAAAGCATGGTGTGTATGCGGTCATATATTTAGGCAAATCGTCTTCGCTTAATATTTCACCAGAATAAATATTTGTTACAGGAACTTCTGCTGTAGGTATCAAATACAAATCTTCATCAACACATTTGTACATATCTTCTGCAAATTTTGGTAACTGTCCTGTTCCGGTCATAGTTGCAGAATTTGCCATAAATGGAGGTAAGATTTCTTCGTAACAGTGTTCTTCAGTATGTAAATCTAAAAAGAATTGAATAATAGCTCTTTCTAAGCGAGCACCTTTACCTCTATATAAAGTAAATCGTGATTGAGAAAGCTTTACGCCACGCTCAAAATCAACAATATTTTTTTCTTCACATAAATCCCAGTGAGCTTTTGGGGCAAAATCAAATTTTGTTGGTTCTCCCCATGTCTTAACCGTAGGGTTATCGTCTTCTGATTGCCCGATTGGTGTTGTTTCATCTGGGGTATTTGGTATATGTAGTAACAAATCTCTTTGAGCATTATCAAGCTCAATTTGCTTTTCTTCAAGCTCTTTAACCTTGTCACCTAATGCACGAATTTCTTCTTGCAAAGCATCAGTATTTTCTCCATTCTTTTTCATCATACCAATTTTTTGAGATTCGGTTTTCCTTTTTGAACGAAGCTCATCAGCTTCTGTTTGAATTTTTCTTCTTTCTGCATCAATCTCTATCACTTTATCTATTGATAAATCCTGATTTCTTCTTTTCAAAAGCTCATTAATCTTTTCAGGATTTTCTCTTATTAATTTGATATCTAACATTTTTATACCTCGCTATAAAATTATTATATAACAAAATTCTTCTAATCAATAAACATACAGTCGCCGTAGCTGTAGAAGCGATACTTGTTTTTAATAGCTTCTTCGTATGCTTTGAAGATAAAATCTTTGCCTGCCAGCGCACTTACGAGCATTAAAAGCGTTGATTTAGGCAAGTGAAAATTTGTTATCAATTTGTCTACAACTTTAAACTCGTATGGAGGATAAATAAAGAGTTCAGAAGAGGATCTGCAAGCCTTTATACAGCCAAATTGCTGATGTGCGGTTTCAAGAGTTCTAACTGTAGTCGTGCCTACTGCAACTAGTTTTTTCCCCTCTTTTTTTGCCCTGTTTATTAAATCCGCAGTTTTTTGAGTTATTTCAAAACTTTCTGAATCCATTTTATGGTCAAGAATATTTTCGCATTTTACCGGCCTAAAAGTTCCAATACCTACATTCAAAGTAACGAACCCTATTTCTACGCCTTTATCAGAGAGCTTTTTTAATATATCTTGAGTAAAATGTAAGCCTGCAGTTGGAGCCGCAACAGAGCCCTCGTCTTTAGCATATACCGTCTGGTAACGTTCAAAATCAAGTTTTTTAAGCTCATCATTTGTCATTTTACGCTCTATATAAGGTGGAAGAGGTATATTTCCTACTCTGTGCAAAATTTCTAATAAATTACCCTCGTAAATCATCCTTACTAGCCATTTGCCATCATCAGGCAGTGGTTGAAGTACTTCCACCGATAATTCATCAGAAATTTTAACAATAATACCCTCTTTAACACGCTTAGACGGCTTAATCAGAACTTCCCATTTTTTATTTTCATGTTCCTTTAACAAGAAAACTTCAATTCTTGCTCCCGTATCTTTGTAACCGTATAGACGGGCAGGTATAACTTTGGTATTATTTAAAATCAGGATATTGTTGTCATCTAACAAGTCAACTATGTCATAAAAGTGCTTATGTTCTATGAGCTTAGCATTTACCCCAAGATGCATCATGCAAGAATTCTCCCGCTTGTCAGCAGGAGTCTGAGCTATCAATTCCTCCGGCAGTGTATAGTCAAATTCTGATAAAAGCATCATTTAGCACCTAATAAATGTCCAAATTTGTTATATTTACCCATTTACCCCTTTACCCCTCTTTTTCTTTTATGGGCTTAGCATTATTAACATCAATATCACTAATCTTGCTCTCTTTAGCAGCATCTTCCGCTTCTAACTGCTTATTGATAATAACAGTTTGAACAACTTGGAAGCAGTTACTTGCAATCAAATATAAAAGAACACCAGCCGGAATTGGAATAATTACAAACGTAAACGTAAGCATAATTGGCATAAACGTATTCATTGATTTCTGCATAGCCGCTTGAGCAGGGTCTTGGTTTGCAGTTTTATTCATAGTCATCATAGCTTTTTGAGAAAAAATCATTGTCACCGCAAACAAGGCAATCAAAAGCAGAACATCATAGTGGAAAGACGTTTGAACTTCTTTTGATGGTACTGATGAAATTAAAATACTGTCTTTTCTTGTGAATACAAGATTTTCAACTTCTTTATTTTGAACATCTGTTACGCCAATTTCTGCTTTTTCGATTTGATCAAGCTGGCTGAATTTCAGGTTAAGACTATCCAAGCTGACTTTAAAATCGATTGGTTCACCCGGAATCAAATCACCTTGAACCTCAACTGCTTTGTTAGGCTTTTCTATTTTTACATTTTCCAAAGGTTCATCAATTCCTTTTAAATACACTTTTGCAGTTTTCCCTGCCATGAAAGTATCATACTTAGAAACTCCAAACGTACCATCATTAGACACTCCGGCTGAAGTCTTTAGAGTTGCATCAAGCCTGTTTATAAACAAAAACTGTGAATCGCCGGCCATTTGAATAAATTGCGGACTCATCAATGTTGAATATAAAAGAATAAATATAGGCATTTGAATAAGGAGCGGGAAACATCCTGCCATAGGATTAAATTTATGTTCCTTATAAAATTCCATCATCTTTTGTTGCATAACCTGCGGATTACTCTTATATCTTTCCTGTATAGCCTTCATTTTAGGCTGTAACAGCTGCATTGTACGCATTGAACGTTGTTGAGATAAACCCAAAGGCCACATAGCCAGACGTACAATTACAGTTAATAGAATAATTCCTATACCATAACTTCCTGCAACAGAAAGTCCCTTTAAAATGTCGATAGTAAGTGTTGTAAAATCCATTGTTTCTCTTCCCTAATTGTTTTATACTCGTTGAATATAAAATTCAAACTAAATTCTGCCTCTTTTGCATTGTTTAATTTAGCAAAAGGATACTATCCTAAATTACTTTAAATATAGAGTCAAGTCAAGAAAATGATATTGCTATATCAGACATGCATACCTTTTTCGAAAAGCCAATAATTTTCAAGTTATAAGCTTTATTATAACTAACAATGAGGAAATTTATTATATTATCCGCGGAGATAGAGATTTGCTTCTCAGTATGTCGAAAAAAACAGAATAATTTTTGTATGGAGCTGATGTTTGGATATCATGCCTGTACATATTTTTAATTAAATAAGAAATTGTTCTTTAAGTTCAGCAAGCTTTTCTTCGCTGTCTGATTCAAAATATATTCTTAATAAAGGTTCTGTACCACTCGGACGTACAAGAATTTTTGTTGTATCACCTAACATTAGTTTAACACCGTCTTTTGTATCAATTGATGAAATCTTATAATTCCCAACGCTTTTAAACTCTTTTACCTTAGATAAAATGGAGTTTATTTCTTCCTGAGAGTCAAGTTTCAAATCTGTCCTATCTGTATAGAATCTTGCTCCTGCGAGCGCATAAATTTCTTCTTGAAGCTCTACTAAAGATTTTCTTGAAGATGCCATTGCCTCCAATACCAGCAAATTAGCTATTAATCCGTCTTTTTCCGGAATATGTCCCTGAATACTTAAACCTCCTGATTCTTCACCACCGATGATAACAGAATTTTTCCGCATAGCTTCACCAACATACTTAAACCCAACAGGAGTTTCAATAACATTTACTCCAAGCTTCTTTGCGACATTATCTATCAAAATGCTTGAACCTACTGTTTTTACGACTGAACCTATATAACCTTTTCCTAATAAATACTTAAGTAATATTGCAATTATCTCATTTGGCGAAACGTATTCACCGTTTTCATTAATAATACCGAATCTGTCAGCATCACCGTCATTCGCCAATCCTATCGAATTTGGCTGCAATTCAACTTTTTCAATAAGTTCTTTCAAAAATCGCGGTTTTGGATCAGGCATTCCTCCGCCAAATTGAGCGTCATGGTACAAATGAAGAGCCGTAAATGGAATATTTTGGACTTCCAGCAATTTATCAAAATATCCGATAGATGCAGAATATAATCCGTCAAAAATAATTTTTGACTTAATTCTTCTAACTAAATCATAATTAATTATCGTACTAAGATGCTCAAAATATTTTAGTCCGAAATCTATTTTATACAAAGCACCTGTCACAGCAGACGATTTAAAATCTTTGTCTAAATTTTCTATTATTGTATCTGTTATTTCAGATGTTGCCGGACCTGCATAATCAGGTATGAACTTCATCCCTAAATATTCCGGTGGATTATGGGAAGCCGTAAACATTATTGCGCAAGCATTTCTTATTTGCGCATTATATGCTAAGATCGGAGTTGGAACAATTTTTCCCGAAAGATACACGGTAAAACCTTTGTTTCTAAGTATATCAGCACACATTTCCGCATATACATCCGCCATTTTTCTTGGATCATAGCCTATTAAAATCGGTTTTTCATAACCAAACTTATCTTTTACATATTTCCCTATTGCAAGTGTTACTCTTTTAACATTCTCATCATTAAAATCTTTACCTAATATAGCTCTCCAACCATCTGTTCCAAAAGTTATACTCAATTTTATACCCTCACTATACCTTTTTATTTTAGCATAAAGGCGATGCATAAAGCACCGCCTCGCAACTAACTATTAACACAAATTTTCACTATTTTTTACCAACAGTTCTCCACTTGATATTCATATAGTCAAGTGCAAAAGAGCCTGTACCATCTGCTTTTTGAGTAAATTCAATAGGCAATCTGCCTTCTCTTTCACACACCTTTAATGTCCATATTTCTTCCCAAGTATCACCAACACGAGGTTTTGATACTTCCGTATTTGTAATTGCTACAGTAAAACAATCCTTAGTCGCAATTCTCAGACCATAAGCTCCGACTGAAAAAATAGTATCTTGCTGTAATTGCGGTGAAGCCTGTGTTTTACCCGGAAGAGGAACCTCTCCAATAAAATTATAATATGCAAAAGCTGATGATGTTACCAATAAAGATAAAGATAGTAACAAAACTTTGATCTTGGACATGCAAATCTCCTTTCAATATTCCTAACCAACTCTTGCAATTATGATAACATAAAGCTCAGTTTTACACAATATGTAAAACTGAGCTTTACATATTGTATTAAAACTATTTTGTTTTATCAAACATTTGCTTAATACCATCCACAGAACTTAGAATTCCTGTTGCTTCATATGGCATGTAAACAACCTTGTTATCTTTTCCACTGGTAATAGCCTTCATCGTATCAAGATATTTCATTGCTATTAAATACTTATCCGGTTGTCCTTTATCTTCAAGAGCATTTATAATTCTTTGAATAGCTTCTTTTTCACCGTCAGCTTCTAAAATGCGAGCTTGAGCAATACCTTCAGCTCTTAAAATATTTGCCTGTTTTTCACCTTCAGCTCTGTTTATTGCAGCTTCTTTTTCACCTTCGGCTTTTAACACTGCTGACTTTTTAAGACCTTCCGCTTCCAGTATTGCTGCACGTCTGTCACGCTCAGCTTTCATTTGTTTTTCCATGGCTGTTTGAATATCATTCGGTGGTATAATATCTTGAAGTTCAACTCTATTAACTTTTACACCCCATTTATTTGTAGCTTCATCCAATATTGCACGAAGTTCATGGTTAATTTTGTCACGAGATACCAGTGATTCGTCCAAATCCAACTGCCCGACAAGGTTCCTTAAATTTGTTTGAGTAAGCTTCTCTATTGCTTCAGGAAGATTTTGAATTTCATAAACAGCAGACTTCGGATCTACTATTTGAAAGTACAAAAGAGCATTTATACTAATCGAAACATTATCTTTCGTAATTACATTCTGTCTTGGAAAATCATAGACCGCTTCTCTTAAGTCTATCCTTGTCTTTTTTTCAATATACGCATAAGAAGTTCCATCGAACCCGCGTTTTGTTGTTTTCCAATCAATAGAACGAGGGGCTTCTAAAACCGGTACAATAAAATTAAAACCTGACTGTAATATCCTGTCAAATTTTCCCAATCTCTCTATAATTACAACTTCTGCTTGCTGTACTATAACTATACCTTTTGATATAAATAAAATGGCAAGCGCAATCAAAAATATTGATAATCCAAACATATAAACTCTCCTTTTTGGAACAACAAAATTTCGTTATTCACTTTTTTCTACATACATTATTAAGCTTTCATTTCTGATAATTTTTACATTACTGTCCGCTTTAATAACACTACCGTTATTACTTCTTGCTTCCCAACGTTCACCATATATAGTAATAACGCCACTATCAGAAGTAACTTCTTCAACAACTTTAGCAATATTTCCTATATATTTATCGTTTACACCTGTTTCTGTTTCTTTTGTCATTTTCTTTAATAACAATGGCCTCAGAAATACAAAAGACAGAAATGACATCACAAAGAACACTAAAACTAAGCTTATAGTCTTAGATGTAAATAGTGCTGCAATTGCTGTTACAAACGCAGCTGCAGCAAAATTTAAGAAAAACATTCCGGGCGTAAACAGCTCAAGGATAACAAAACAAATTCCACAGATAACTAAAAATTCCCATAACGCCATATTACACTCCTTTTCCCCGAATTATTTATGACTAATATATTTGCCCTTACTCACCGATTAGTTCATTTATTTCTGCAACCATCTCATCTGCATCAAATCCATGAACTTTGGCACCTGCTTCAAGGTTCTCAAAACGTGCCGCAGCACAACCGATACACCCCATGCCATATTTTTGAAATACCGCTACAGCTTCAGGATGTGCTTGAACAATATCCATAATTCCCATTTCTTTTGATACTTTTCCCATAGTTTCCTCCTTTTATTGACTAATTTCAAATAATTATTAAATAACTAACAGGATTATACCATGTAAAAGAAAGGATTAAAATATGCAATCAGCTATTCAGAATTTACTAAACTTTGTAAATAACAAAATTGTTAATGACAAATCCGTCGTCGGACTTTGTGGTGTAAAAAAGAAAACCGAATATATTTATATAAATATTCCGCTTTCATTTAAAAATGCAAGAATACAAAATATAGAAAATAACTATTTATTGATTTAATAGGATTAATATTTAAACTTATACACTAAAGCAAATTTTTAGTAAATTAAAATCACGTTTTATACAAAAAATACAAACAGGCGGTGGATAAAATCCACCGCCTGTTTAAAATTCGGAAACGGAGAGATTCGAACTCTCGGTACAGGTTACCCCATACAACACCTTAGCAGGGTGCCGCCTTAAGCCAACTCGGCCACGTTTCCAATTGCGACAAATATATACTAACATAAATATATTTTTTTTGAAAGACGTTTTACGAATATTATTGCTTCTGTAAATATTTACTTAAATTTCATTAAAATTAAAACAAAAACCGATTTCCACTTATTTAGAAACCGGCACATACTCTCATCTATTCTTATTTCGGACAGTTCCTTAACAGTTTAGGATATGCCCTTTGCATTATTTATCTACTTCACAGCTTGCAGTTTTGTCTGAATTCCTGATTCAGCATTTATTTTAACTGCGTTCGATATGGCCATAGTTCTGCGTTTTTTGGCCCCTCTTAATATAAATTCAACTCCGTTAAATGTATTATTTGTCGGGGTTACAATTTTTTTCAACATATCCTATTGTCCTTTCAAAAACTTTTTCGATTTTCTGTATTATAGTTATCGGCATTTTTTTGAAAAACTTTAGGATTTTTAGCAATATGTTACAAAATTGTTACAATCTTTTTCATTGTTTCCCCTAAACATCGGTATTTAAAGCCACTTGGTACACATTGTTTTTATTAATGTCATAAAGCGTTGATAAAATTACTGCAATTTCTTTATCCTTAAATCCCTTGATTTTAAGATTCCTTATCTTAATTTCTATATCGTTGTCATCAGATGTTTTTGAAGGATAAATCATACAAACAATTTCCCCTTTTATCCCGTTCGAATAGTATTTGAGGACAAAATCTAAATCATTGACAACAACTTCTTCAAATAACTTGGATAGTTCTCTTGCAAGCGCAATTTTTACATTGCCACGAGTCTTTTTAATTGTTTTTAAAGTACTAAGTATTCTCTCCGGTGATTCATAAAAAATAAGATTATTCTTGGCATATAGACTTGCTAACTCTGAAATTTGTTTTTCGCTACGAGGCATAAATCCTATAAAAGTAAATTCTTCACCTTCTCTTGGTATCCGTGAGAGAAAAGTAGTTACTGCACAAGCTCCAGGAAGTGCTGTCACTGTATAACCGTTAGAGATAAGTTCTTCAATTATCACTGCACCTGGATCACAAATCATCGGAGTTCCTGCGTCAGAAACTAATGCTACTTTTTTTCCCTCACTTAAATAGCTCAAAAACAATTCTACCCGTTCATGCTCGTTATACTTATGATAAGAAATACATTTGGTTTGAATATTATAATGGTTTAAAAGTTTTTGTGTAGTTCTTGTATCTTCACAAGCAATATAATCAACACGTTTCAAAATTTCCAATGCACGAAGCGTAATATCTGACAAATTGCCTATAGGCGTCGGAACTATATAAAAATCGAATTCTCTTACCATGAATCCTCAACTCCAACGAGTTTTATCAATAAAAGTTTTTATTGCTGATTCTAAATTATCGGGAGTTTCTAAAGAATTTTCTCCATGCTCATTTTTTACAACCTTTGCAACTTCTCTATATTTGTTATACAAAGTAAGACCAAAATATATTATAAATGATGAGCCGGCAACACCCAGCATTGCCATCAAAAATTTCTTTGCAATTTTTTTCTTGCTTACAGGTTGTTTATAAGGAGCCGGTTCTTCTTCCTTCAAAACAGAATCTTCAGAAACGGAGCTTTGTTCCTCTACTGTTTCAACTATTGTTTCATTTGTCTGCGCTTCATTTCCCACCTCTTCCGGTAATGCTATTACGGGAAGTGCAAGAAATAATGCTGTTATGATTAAACAAATTCTATTCTTCGACATTTTTCTTTGTAGTCTTTCTTGTTCTTTTACCTGTATTACGATTTGGTCTGCGTGAACGTTTGACGTTTTTATCTTCCTCTTTTGGAGTTTCAGTTGTCTGCGGTGCATTTTCTAAAACAGTTTCTTCTTTATTTTCTACCTCTGCTTTTTTTGCAGTTTTTGAAGATTTTTTTGGAACGACAGGAGCTATTTCTGCATTAGCAGGAAGCACTGTTTGTGCTATTGCAGCATCTGGTTGAACATCAGATTCCTGAACTTTTTTGCGAGAAGCTCTTCCTCGCATTTTTTTAGTATTTTTCTCTTGTGCTAATTCTTCCGCAACTTCTTGAGCCACAACTGAAGGATTTTGCATCAATTCCAACACCTCTTCCTCTTTGGTTTCTTTTACTTCAATAGGTTTATTATCGTTTTTAAATTTATTATTCGGAAATTTCTTTCTGTCATTCATCGGTAATTTTATTTTTGCTGCTTTTGCTCTGTATTCTCCTTCACTTGTAGCTGAAGCAAATTTCAAATCTTCCATTATGTATCCGTTACCTTGGCAGTGAGGACAACGTTTAGCAAAGATTTCACTCAGTGCTTGGCCTTGGCGGTGACGAGTCATTTCAACAAGTCCTAAATCAGAAAGTTGACCTACTTGTGGCTTTGCTTTATCCGCTTCCATCGCAAGTTCTAGTTCTTCCATCATAACCAACTTATCAAGTCGATTTGTCATGTCAATAAAATCAATAATAATCATTCCGCCAATATTTCTAAGTCTTAATTGACGAGCAATTTCATGAACAGCCTCTATATTTGTTTTTAATATAGTTTCATCCTGCGTTGCAGAATTTGTAAATTTACCGCTGTTAACATCTATAACAGTTAAAGCTTCAGTCGTCTGAATAAACAAATACCCCCCTGATGGAAGATTAACCTTCATCTGTAGAGCTGCTTTTATTTCCTTATGAATATCCATTGCTACCAACAAAGGTTCAGAACCTTTATAAAGATTAACATTTATATTCTTATTCATGTGCCAATTCTGCAATATATTTTGAACTCTGTTTAGAGCAAATGCAGTGTCTACAACTATTTCTTGAGTGTCCTCCGTACAAGCCTCTCGAATAACTCTGTATAAAAGATCCTGATCTCTGTATAAAAGGCTGGGAGGAGTGAGACTTTCCGCTGAAGTAACTATGTTATTCCATTTCTCTAACAAAATTTCTAAATCTTCCTGAATATCAGCCTCTGTCTGGCCTTCTGCTTCCGTCCGAACGATAACACCAACACCAACAGGTTTCAAAAGATTTACCAACGATTTTAGTCTTGCTCTTTCTTTTGAAGAGGTAATTTTTTTACTCACATTAATACCGGCTTCATTAGGCATTAATACCAAAAACCTTCCCGGCAGAGAAATTTCTGTGGTTACACGAGGACCTTTGTGTCCAACCGGCTCCTTCACAACTTGCACAACCAATTTTTGCTTAGGCTTAACTTTGTCTTGCAAAGCACCTTTTCCACCGATATCCTGAGCATGCAAAAAGCCCATTTTATCAGAACCAACATTTACGAATGCTGCTTCTATGGAAGGAAGTATATTTTCAACCTTAGCCAGATAAACATCTCCTAGAATTATATCCCCTCTGTGTACGTAAAATTCTGCTACTTTTCCGTTTTCAATAACTGCAGCAATGTTATCACGCTCGGCTATAACAATTTTGTTAGCTTGTGTTTCTTTCATCTTCTCTAAATCCTTTACTTTTTCTCGCAAAACAGACACAACTATGTTTAAAAACAATCTGCGCATCCGTTAATATAAACGGTTTTGAAGTTTATGAACAGATTTTTCTATTTATAAGTCCTTACAAATTCTTATATAATCTGTTATTTATTAAAACCTTTACTGTTTGCCTTAAAATTTTAAACCAAATTTAAGGGCAAACCCTCTATTTTATAATACAAAAATTACTTAATTTTGTAAAGAGAAAATGTTTGCGAAACTTATTCCAAATTAAAAAACACGACACTCATGCTATATACTGCTGATAGTATAAAGCTCTGAATTTCACTTTAGCTTTGATATTAAACTCTATAACGTAAACACCGCGTTGTACTATTGCTAAAATGCTAACATCATGCTAGAATTGCAGATGAAGGGGGTATATATGTTAGTTTCTGCAATCTCACAGCAAGATGGTAGTGATTCGGGTATTGTAAATAGTCCTACAACTACAATAAATACAGCAAATGATACAGTATTTAACTCCTTAAAAATTTTTTCTGAAAAAAGAAATCTTTTCTCTAAAGATACAACAAAAGTTTTTGATGATATTAATAGTTGGAAATATTTTTGCCACAGTCAAATTGTAGGTAAAAAACTTGATGTTATTGCTTAATTATGTGTGAGTGTTTAATTTTAGGATTTTTTGACGGGGTTCATATAGCGCATAAAAGCGTTATTAATTCCGCATTGTCGTTTGCTCGCGGGGAAAATGTAAAATTAATTACATTTAAAGATACACCAGCTCTTTATTTTGGTGGAAATGCTGAATACATAATGCAAAGAAATGACTCAATCAAAAAAATAAAATCATTAGGAGTTGGGGCGGTTGTACAGCTTGATTTTCCATCAATCGCGAAAATGACGGCTGAAGAGTATCTGGAATTCATATCCAAAAAATATTCGCCAAACGCAATTTTTACCGGCTTTAATCATACATTTGGGCTCAATAAGCAGGGTAATCCCGATTTTCTAAGACAAAATCAGGAAAAATACGACTACAAATATTTTTGTATACAACCTATTAAAACAGAAAACAATACTATTATCAGTTCAACTGTTATTCGCAACATGTTGAAAAACGGTAAAATTTCGGATGCAAATAAACTTCTTGACAGCAATTTTAGCTTAGAAGGAAAAGTAATTCACGGAGCTGAAATCGGAAGAAAAATAGGCTTTCCTACCGCAAATATAAAATATCCTGATAAACTTGTCAAAATTCCTTTTGGTGTATATAGAGCACAGGTCATTATTAATAACATTACTAAGGACGCTGTAATAAATTGGGGAATTAAACCAACCGTTAATAATACTGAAGAACCTATAGTCGAGGCACATTTACTTAATTTTGATGATAATTTGTACGAAAAAAATATACGAATCGAAATTTTATATAAAATTCGTTCAGAAAAAACATTTAAAAATTTAGAAGAACTAAAACAACAAATCGAAAGGGACATCAAAGCATGCTCAGAGTTGTAATAATCGGATACGGTGGAATGCTCACGAATTTAATAGCGGGCACACTTGATGCAAACTGTAAAATCGTTGGCGTATTCCGCTCGGAGATGATAAAATATCCTTCTATAATAAGAAAAATTAAAGATTGCCTAAACCCCACTCGTGAATATAATTACATCAAAAGTTACAATCTGCCTGAAATTCATGCCAAAGGTGTTAATACAAAAGAATTTAAAAAAGCTCTTCTTAAACTTAACCCTGACATAATACTGGTAGGTTCTTGGGCGGAAAAAATATCAAAAGAAATATATGATTTACCCAGAATTGCAACAATAAACGCGCACCCTTCTTTGCTGCCCAAATACAGAGGTCCTAATCCTTATTTTTGGACAATAAGAAATCAGGAGCAAATAAGCGGAATAACATTCCATCTATTAGACGAAAAGCTTGATAGCGGTGCAATACTGGCACAAGAAGAAATAAAAATTTACCCGTCTGATACAGGAAAATCTTTAAAAGAACGCACCATATTGACTGCAAGAGGAGTTGTTTGCGAAATGTTAAAAGATTTAAGCGAAGATATAATTATTCCGTTGTCACAGAACGAGGAAAAATCCAGTTATTACCCGCATCCTGAAAACTTAGGACTGGACTTTACAAAAACAGCAGAAGAAAACTATGCCCTGATAAGAGCGATTCATCCTTGGGGAGAAGCTTATTTTTACAATAATCTAACCTGCTTATGCGCAATTCCGCAAGGAAGCGAAGTAATAGAAAACACTACCCAATATACAAAAGCAGGAACTGTTGTTAATATAAATGCAGAAAACTGCACAATAGATATTCTTTGCGCTGATAATAAAGTTTTAAGAATTCATGCTGAACATTATAAAAAATGCGATAGACCGTTTATAAAAAATTACATTAAATACGAAATTCAAGTCGGACAAATTTTAATTTAGAAAAAGTTCTACTAAACACGACTCCTTGTTTTAACCTGACTATTTTCTGATTCAACCGAATTATTAAAACCGATTGATACCCTTTTTGACTTTGATTGGTAGTTATTCTCTTTTACTTTCATATCAGGATTTTCTGATATAATCTTTTTAAAATCCGAAACAAAAATATCTCTTCTACCGTCATTCATTGCCTCATTGGCGGCTTTGTCCGAAAACATTTTTATTGCTCTCACCGGATAACCCTCAAGTGCTTTTGCAATCTCAGTCAAAGCTTCATCACTCTTTGCAAGTGAAAGACCTTTTGTTCTTTGTTGCATAAACAGCTTTACTATAGCTTTTCTTGCTTCTAAATCAGGAAGCCCAACATAAACTTGCTCTTCAAACCTACTTCTTATAGCCTCATCTAACATGTCAAATCTGTTGGTTGCAGCCGCTACAACTAAATTTTTATCTCCTGCTTGCTGAATTCTGTTTAAAAAAGAACTTAATTCTTCTGTATGATGGCCATCAGATGCTGAGTTAGAACGTGTTCCAAAAAAGGCATCAGCATCATCGATAAATACAATTGCCGGTTTTCCTTCTTTTGCTCTATATTCTGCATAATCAAAAGCTGCATCAATTTTTTCAGACGTTTCATGTATATAAGCAGAACCTACAGAGCCTGCTTCCAATTTAAACAAAGGTACACCTGCTTCTTCCGATAACCTTTCTATAACAGTAGTTTTACCGCAACCGGGAGGGCCGTAAAGTAAAATACCTTTCGGCATTTTTATGCCATATTCAACTTCATTAAATTTAGCCTGTACCGGATCTTTCAATGTTTCGACAATCCTTTTGTTTAAGGTATCTTTTAATTCCTTCATGCCTCCCATAGCATTAAAACCCCATTTAATACCACTTGCAGATTTGCCAGTAGGTCTTTGAGAAACATATTCTTTTACTATGTTTGCACCTTTTTGTACACTTTCCGAAGCTTCTTCTAAGATTTTTTTTGAATTATCTGCTATTGCTTCTGCAGATTCTTCAACGTCTTCTTTAGAAACATCATTAGCTTCTCTCATTATTTGTTGTATAACCATTATTGGGATTTGCATTTCTTTATTTTCTTTTTTATCTTCTGTTACTTCATACATTGCTTGCTTTAGCCAATGATTCTCTTCTTTAATATTTCTTACAAGGAATTCTTCTCCGTACGAAATTGCTTCTTTTTCACCATAATTCAATTCAGGAAATAGTGTATTTACAGAAGATGCTAAATATGATTTCAAAGTCAAAAAGAAATCTGCACACTGTTCAATTGCATTTTTATCACCTGATTTTTCAACAGTTCTCAAGTAATTTTCTGCTTTATTGGTAAATCCGTTAAGCATCAAAAGTCCCTTTGCGAAAGCACCGTTTTCACTTGTAACGGGTACTTCCTTCAACGTTTTAATTAATTCTTTGTTTAACGCTGCATTATATCCAAAAATAATATTATTGTTATTAATTCTTTGTACTTGCATTTAGAATTCCCTTAATCCTTTATTATTTATAAACCGCTAAAAAAAAATTTTGTCATTAATTTTACAAATATTTACACTTTTAATTGCCATAATGAAACCTTAATTCGTAAATACAAATTTTAATTTTAAGATATCATGCAGTCCTATGTATAAATTACCCGACTTTGCAATTCTATGTTTTAGCACATTCTTGTATTATGTGATAGATTATATAAGGAGGGCAAATGAATAAAAGTATTTTTTGGATTTTATTAATTTTTTTAATTCCGTTAGGAATTTATTACGGTTTAACAAGGGATAAAATAACCGTACCGCCATCAATTGCTGCAGGTCATGTCGAAGTAATAAAATTTTCTTCTCCAATGTGTTATGAATGCCAAGAGTTGGAAAAAATCTTTGATGAAGTTTTTCCAAAATACAACAAAAATATTATTCTTAACAAAATTGATGTTACAAAAAGAGATAAGAATGTACAAGATTTGATAAAAAAATATAATGTAACTCTCGTGCCGACAACTGTTTTCAAAAAAGCAGACGGGACCGTAACCAGAAGAATTGAAGGGTGCATGCAAGAGCAAATTTTAGATAATTATTTGAAAGAACTTATAGATGGATAATTTTGTACAAATATTTTCAGGCAGCCAAATAGGAATACTAACTTGGATTTTGATGTTTATAACAGCCTTTATTGGCGGTATTATTGCATCAATATCCCCTTGCTCACTTGCCATGCTGCCGCTTATGATAGGTTACGTTGGAGGATGTTCAAAAGAAACTCCGTTTAGAACATTTGTACAACTTTGTTGCTTTATTTTTGGCACTGCTATTGTTTTCACTACTATAGGAATAATTTGTGCCGTCACAGGCAGTGTGTTTGCTTCTGTTTTTGGAGGGTATTTCACCATTGTCATGGCATCATTACTGCTTGTTGTTGGACTTAAAATTGCAGGAATTTTGGATTTTGAAATTCCTGTAATCATAAAAAGTATGCCAAAAAATAATAGCAGCTCACTTGTTATTTACCCGATATTGCTTGGGGTAGCATTCGCCCTTGCCGGTACCCCTTGTTCTACACCTATCTTGGTGGGAATTATGGCATTTGCAGCAATGGGGAAAAGCCTTATTGCTGCAATAATTATGCTTTTTTTATTCGCTATTGGACAAGGACTTATTCTTGTGATAGCAGGTATGTTTACATCCGGACTTAAAAATATTAAAAAATTTTCTGCATACACGGATTTAATTATTAAGATTAGCGGCTGGCTGTTAATAGCTGTCGCCATTTATTTGTATTACAAAGTTTTCTCACCTTTAATGTAATTTTGAACATTTACAATGTATTAATCGTTTACCATATGTAACTAAAAAAGGAGAGTATATTATGACAGATGAAATTAAAGAAGTTGAACAAAAAGAATGCAAATGTTTTTGCCATAGCAAAGGCTTTCGTAAATTTTTAACAATTGCGTTGGGAACTTTTGTCGGTGTATATTGTGCATTATGCCTAGTCACAGCACTTCACAAACCACCAATGATGCCGCCAATGACTGGAGCTCATTACCACGGCGGGTTTAGAGGATATCCTTGCCTGATACATCATCACCATTTTGATAAAATAAAACACTATAACAAAGGCGACTTTAAACAATATCCCCAAAAAGGATTTGACGCAAAAACTCCTTTAGAAACTAAAAGAGCTGAATTAGATGATTAAATAATTAAAAGAGTCTTGTTATAAGACTCTTTTTTATACTTGATATTTAAAATTGTTTATGTGAAAATGGTACTTAGCGAATTTGATAATTGAATATTATTAAAACTTATGGCAAGGTAGCTCAGTTGGTGAGAGCGCACGGCTCATACCCGAGAGTTCCCAAGCAAAATTGAAAATTAAATAGAAAACATGAATATGGCTGAGTAGCTCAGTTGGTGAGAGCGTGCGGCTCATACCCGCAAGGTCGACAGTTCAAATCTGTCCTCAGCTATATTTTTTTTGTGTCCATTCTGTGTCCACTTATTGATTTGAATTAAATTCTAGTGGTGTGAATTATCAATAATTATTATGAGCAATATTTGTTGTAAATTAATGTCAATTTCTTCAAGGTTATTGTAATTATGGTCTGAATAAATGTTATGCTTAAAAAAAACCACCTTATAATAGAGCGGCTGATAATTATAGTTCATTGAAATAAAACTTATGCAATTGCTATGGTCTGTGCCTTTGCGACAATTTTTAAATAAGAAGGTTTTATCAATCTTCTTACTTGATAGCATGTAATTGTATGATATATATTGTCTTTGTTGAAAAAATCTTGGTTTTGTTCAATAATTTCTTCTAATTCATCTTTTGTGCCTTTAATTTTTTGAATAGTTTTAATATTACCAAATTTTGTTGCTTTACTTATTTCTAAGAGGAAGTTACCTCTATCATCTTCGTCATAACTTTTATAAGATGTATCAACCAAATCAACATAGGCATAAAATGTTACAATATCATGCTCTCTGGTAACTATAAATTGTTTGTCAAAATCTATTTTAATTGTTGGTTCAAAATCCACATATTCACTACCATTGAATATCATTACATTATTTAATATAATTCGCTCTTGGTACCAATAATCTGGCGTTTTAGGCCCAGAATGTTTCGGATAAATTACATCAGTAACACAGTTACCAACAGTTGCCTTAAATTTGTATTCTCTACCCAAATTTAATTCATAAAAGTTTGTTTTCATTCTTCTTTCCTCTTTCATTCTTGTATAGTGACACAATTGCCACTAATTGTTGTATATAATTTGTTATAATTTTTCAGTTTCTTAATTGCTTCCATTTTCCTACCCGGTACTATATGGGAATATCTCATAGTAGTTTCTATATTTGTATGACCGAGAATTTCCATTAGTGGATATAGATTATTTATATCTACTGATAGCATACGCGTTGCAAATGTATGCCTAAGGTCGTGAAAGTGGAAATTCTCTATTTGTGCATGTTCCTTTACCATATTAAATGACTTCTTAATATCAACATAAGGCTTATTAGTCTTAGGATTAGTAAATACGTATTCTGAATTTTTGGGTAATGATTGTAATAAATCATACATTTTATCCGTTATAGGTACTTCTCTACTCTCACCAGATTTAGTATCTAGCACATAAATGTTGCGATTAATAAAGTCTATATTGCACCATTTCATACCAAAGATTTCTCCTCTACGCATACCAGTTTCCAAAGCAGTAGTTACTATTGGTCTTAAATATGGTGCAAAAGTATCAATACTTGCAAATAGTCGGATTTCTTCATCGTCAAGCAAAAATCGTGGACGGTGATTATCCTCTTTTAATGGTGGTATTTTCCTAAGTGGATTTTCTGTTAATTCTCCATTATCAATAGCTAAGTTAAACATCTTACTTAAGATTTCCAGAAATCTATTAATACTGGAGTTTTTTCTCTTTCCACGTTTACCGCTATATCTAAGGTATTCAATGTATTTCTGAATATGCTCTGGTTTAATTGTATTAACAGGTTTACCATTATTAAAATACTTTTCTAAAGCATTAATGTAGTATATTTGGTTCTTGTACTTCTTATGATTAGTTTTAGCGTGTTTAATATACAGCTCTTTAAGACGGTTAAAATATACATTCTTCTGATTTTTAGGTATCACACCATTTAATTGTTGTTGCAGCTTATATTTGAAAGCGTTTTCTATTTCTAATGCTTCCTTTTCCGTTGTTGCACCTGCACACAATAAATGTTTAGTTACACCTCTAATTGTGAACTTGCAATACCATTTACCATTGTCATGTTTATTAACCGTCATTGTGCTGTACCTACCTTATGCAGTTAATCCCATGCATTCCATAAATTGATTAACTTTTACAAATACAGTAGAGCCAATAATCAGAAAACAAGTTGCAGGAATATCTCCTCTGAGCTTCCATGTTCTGATTGTACTTTCTGGTTTACCCAGTTGTTTAGCAAAGTCCTTAATACTGACTATGCCGAATGAATTAAGTGCCTGCGTATTCATGTGAGTCTCCTTTTAATTACGTAATACTATTATGAATTAAATCTTCACTATAATCATCATAACACATGTGTTTTAGCTTGTCAATACTTTTATGAATATATTGTTCGCTATCGTGAATTACATAAGTACCAGTATGTTCTTTAGTGAATTAAATCTTCATAATTATTGCAACTGCTGAGGATTTATGGTAATATTTTTGAGAGGTGTAAATATGAGTAAAGTAGAAAATAATAGCCAAGTTATTGATATTGATGACATTAAATGTTCCACATTAGAAGCTCTTACTATGATTAAAGAGGCAAGAAATAAGAATGGTTGGACGGTTGCGGAATTATCAAAAATAACAGGAGTTAGCGTTGGTGTAATATCTGAATTAGAAAGTAAAACCAAGAAAGAAAAGAAAGTACCGTCATTGGTTAATTTCATTGCTTTAACAAGGGCTTTAGGAATGCCAAAGGAATTTGTACTGAGTTTAGTATTGGATTATAAACTATGCGATACTAAAAGAAATGTGCAAGCTGAACTAACAAACAACCTAAAAGAATTAGGAATACATGACCGTGAGTCTATTGATTATATAATGCAGACTATTGAATTTGTAAAGAAAAGAACAAAGAACAAGCGTATATAATTCTTAACACACATCTTGAAATCGTAACGAAACCATGTTATAATATAGGTGGGTACAATGACAGAAAAACAATATACCGCAGAATACACTCCAGAAGCATTGGAACAATACGCAGAATTAGACTCAGAGAGTCAAAACAAAATCTTAAGTGCGATTAAATCCTTTGAGATACTGGGAACAAAGTACAAGAATATCAATAAACTTGATTATGACTTGTATGAGATAAAACCAAGAGGTGTGCGAGCATACTTTCAATATGATAATGACCGTAGGCGAATAATCATAGTCGGATTCATAACATTGAAGAAAACACAGGAAGCACCGAAGCGGTATATGAAGCAAGCAGTACGAAATATAGAACGCTATAAAAGGAGTCTAACAGATGACTAAACCTAAGATTATAACTAATGATGATTTAATTAACGCACTACCAAAAGACCGCCAAGACAAAATAAATGCAGAAGTTGAAAAGACTGTTGCTAAATGGGGCGGTGTTCGTGCTAACAGCGGTAGGAAACGTGTAACAGGTCAAGTCCTAGACTTCACAAAACGTTTAACTGAAAAAGAAGCACGTTTTATTGACTATGCACGTGAACATCACATAGACGTTGATGATTTAATGCAGGGTTAATTTTAATATTTGCTACAATTCAACAATATCAGCATAGTTTTCTGCTATAATACAGTAAAAATATTGATATTACAGAACAAATAATGAGCTATATTCAGCAGAACAGTTGCTATAATAATTTGAATTATCGCTATCATTAAAAGCATTTATACTACCATCCGCTGTGCATAAATCCCCACAACCTATATATAACTTGATTTTAATCACATCAAATCTCATTCATTTAATCCCAATTAGTTTAATAAAAAGTCCCCAATTAATTATTAGAGATGTTACAAGTAAGTCTCTTACAACACACTAAACTGGGGTAGGTCAAACGTGGTCTCACAGTTCCTACCCAGCTATAGTTGTTGTTAAACAAATATTTATTTCAGAATACAGAATTATTATATTTTATAGTAACACACTAAACTGGGGTAGGCGAGACGTGGTCGAGCTTACCTCACCCAGCTAACAACAGACCTTATGGTCTTTTCCATATAAATGATGAATAGGCTACAGTTGCACTTGCAACTGTTTTTCTTTTGCAGAGAAATTGTTATTCATTTCCTCGGATTAGAATTATTAGATTTTAGTTATACATGTTAATCTGAAATATTTAGATTTTCATGTAGAAACTCTTTTGTTAAAGAAGTTAAACAAAAAGTTTTATATTTTACATGTAAAGAACCTAATTCATGGAGAAGATTATAATGTCTAAAGAAAAGAATTTTCAAGAACAAATCGAGGGCAGACTCGACAAACTGCATAAACAAGGCTTTGTGTTCAACAGCCTTTATTTTAGTAAGGGTAGTTATAAACCAGACCAGCGTAATATACCTGTGGGGAATGTTATTGAATTTTTCAATTATAACAAGCAGTTATTATTTAGCATGACACTTCCAGAAGATGTTATTGCAATTATGTGTGATAGCATTGTATCTTTCAAGTTACTTGATTTACATACACTTGCAATGGAAGACAAACTCCGACACAAAATGATATACTTTTTCAGATACGATTCGGCTATGTTCGAGGAATTAAAAGCTGAGCTTAATTGCTACTGTCTTGAAGTAACAAAAGAACCTAAGATAGCATTTTCACCTAAGTATATGCCCAAAGTGTACGAACAAAAAGACAGAAAATACACTCTTGCAACTCTCCCAAGGATTAGCCAGCACTTAAAAAAGCAGATACTGAAAGTCGCAGATGACATTGAAAAACATCAGGGGTATCACTTCCAAATTAATCATGGTAATAAATACAGAATCTCAACAGCAACGATTCTGAACCTGTTATCGTCGCCAATTATGACAGTTAATGAGAGAAAAGTGTTTGAATCGGTGTCAAGAGCAATAACAAACAGTACATTCGTCCTTGACACCTCGCAAACTGGCATGGAATTTAGAGTTCCCTATAAAACCTTTAAATGTGGTCTAAAATTATCACGCAGTACAGAGACAATCCCGGAAATGATTACAAGTGCATTTGAAACGTTCAAATACTATGGTCTGATTGACGATTATTCCATCAATAATGACCTTATAACCTTTACTGCAAGCGGACTCACACAGGATTTACAACAGCAGAACAACCAACGCCAGTATGGATTCTATAATAAAATCCCCGGCACGAAAAAAGCACCTAAGCTGGCAGCATGGTTGGACTATCTGTGGATAATTCTAAGATTCACACGCAAGAATAAGAAACTGCAAATAGCACTTAACACCTTGCTTGATAAACTTGATTTAATGAACCTTTGGGACGGTCATAGAATTAAACAAATTGCCGAATGGCTCAATGATTTGAGCAGAATCGGCATTGAATATGGCTTCCTTAAAGACAAAGGCATTACCTTTAACAATGCAATCGTGCAGAGATTGTTAAAGGAGCGAAATAGTCTGCACGAATATGTGATATTACATGATGTCGCACAATGCGACAAGGACGGTAAACAAAATGGCAGATGTACAGTACATCGTTGATGAAATCAACAGGCTGAACGTACGCAGTCTAGACCTCTCGTACGTAGGAAACAGACAATTTTTCGAAGAGTATGACTTAGTGCATAACTCAATTGAGTTATTCGTCAAATGTCGTGATAACGAACTTGACGAGGAACTCGATGAGAAGCTTAAAAAGCTCGACTTTGACGAAATGGTCTGTCTGGCAGACGCACTTGAAAAACGTTACAGACGTGAATACGTCCGCAGGCGTTATGGTATTGAACTGCCAGAAGATTATGAGTTTGAGGAGGAGTAATTCCCTCCTCTACTCTGATTATATTTTAAATTATACAAATTAAACGGAGGATTCTTACATGGAAAAGTACATTGCATTTCGACTGAACGAAAGTTTATATAACAAGTTCAGAGAACGTGTAAAGAAAGAGCACCTTAATGCAGCTTCAATTCTGCGTAGTTGGCTCGAAAAATGGGTATGTGATAATACCTCGGAGAAATTTTAGGGGGTTCTATGAACCTCCTATGCACCTTAGATTTAATGGAGAAATAGGGAAATGGAATATCAAGAATTAGTTTACAAGATTGTTGAAGAAGTTATTGAACAATGTGCTAAGGAAAAACAACCTAGCGATAAAAATGAAGTAGTCAAAACTGCAGAAGTACCAACAACTTTAACCCCTTTGCAACGTGCAATAGCTAATAGACGTAAAGCAGATAATAAATACGATAGTTATATTGCTTCAAAACTTCTTCCCGGACTCGACAAATAGTATAGACGTGTGTGTGAACGTGCCAAAATGTGCACTATAACAGGTTTGCAAGCCCCGCGAATCATGATTTTCGGTTGAAAACATAGATAGAGCTTGCCTTTCATGCCGTTCCAGAATACATTTTAAAACGCTACGAAATTTTGTCCTATATCGGCAGAGTTTACGTCCTGCAGTCCCAAACCATAATCAATATGGAAAACATTTGATTCATGAGCTGTCCTCTGATTAAGTCTTGCACTTGCTTGTCATTCATCTGCAACACTGACATATATAATAATAAAAATCAGCTCGTTCCACACTGTATTCTGCGATATCCATTTGTTTTTCCTCAAATAAGATAAACAAATCCTTCAAAATATATCTTTCTGCTTCACTCATGTTTAATTCTCCTATTTAACAAATCCGTACAAGTGCTGAAAATCTCTGTTGTACAATTCAAGATAGTTGTAGAATGTACCTCTTGATAGCGGTTTCTTGTTCATTCTGATTAATTTGCCGTTAATCGAATCAAGAAGTGCCGTTTTTGTTTCTGTACCTGTTGCAGATTTCATCACATCAATAAACTCTTTGGGTAAATCTTTGAGCGTTAGTTCTTTTCTGCCGAATTTAACACCTTTACTTTTAGCAACTTCCCTGCCATTGTTGCACCTGTCGGATTTCTCGTTTAATTCTTGCTCGGTTAAATAATTTAACACAGCAAAAACAATATCCGTTAGCATTAAATTAACCGCCCCATTGTCCTTTTTCCGAGTATCTAACAAAGGGAATGATGTAACTACAATATCGACTCCTACGCTCGTTAATTCGTTCCAAGTGTCTTTTGTTAATTGGTAACTCCTGCCCATTCTACTTAATTCTATTAGTATTAAACAGCAGTGAACCCCTTTACACTCTAAGCCTTTTAAATCGGCAACAAGTTTTTTAAAAAGCGGTCTGTCTTGATTTTTCCCTGTCCTTTTTTCGCAAATAATATTCTCCTGCGGTAATTTAATACCCTCTTTACTAATAAAGTCATTAAGTTGTTTATACTGACGGTCATAACTTTGCTGAACCGTACTGCACCGAATATATGCAAAATATTTTGTTTCCATTTTAATCTCCTGCAATAGCAGTAGGGCTTTCGCCCTATGCTATTGAAAAACGTCTGCTTGCTACTTGCTTGATAAACTCATTGTAAAGGTCTTTGTGTAGTTTCTTAAAAGCAGTTGTATCAAATCTGTTAGAAAGAATATTTGTAAACCTAATGATTACATTACCAAGATTCAATTCTTCGGTTTCTCTGCTTTCCATTTCTTCCTTAATTGCTTGTTCTCGCTCTGTGATTTGTGCCTTTAATAAATCTTGTGTTGCGTATAATTCTTGAAGTTCTGCAACTGCGGTTCTGATTTCATCGTTTCTCATAATGTGTCTCCTTTTGTTTTCTGTACCTTATACTATTAGTATAAACGATACCCTAATAAATGTCAATAATATCGCATTACATTTACTGACAATTGTTACATTCCGCAGCATTTTCTTCTTATTCAATAATTATAATGGTTTAGGGCAAATATTGAATAAATCCGTAAACTCGGATTTTGCCCCAAATTGCATGTACAATCAATTTATAAATTAATTGACACTCTATATTATAGCAAAGTTACCTTTATTAATCCCTTTTTCTCTCGTTTCTGGGCATACTCTACAAGGTTACGAGAATTTCCAATTCCCGGATTTGCTATTAAATAGTCCGAGTTCTGCACCATGTAGCGATTTGCTTGAACAATAGCAAGACGTAACGGTACATTTTCCAATCCGTCTGGATAAAACATGCCGTCAAAGCCCTCTGGCTTGTCTGTTTTTTGAGTCAATGCGTATGGGTTAAGTAAATATATTCCTATACCTGTGTGCTGTTTCTTAGCTTCAATAAGCACTCCTCTTGCAATACTGTCAAAATTTCCATATCTACCAACTGTAAAGGTGGTAACACCATATTCTATAATATGTTTTTCTACTGCCTCTGTAAGCGGTTCTCTAATGTCATTTGATGAATGCCTGCTACCTATAAAGAAACAACTTTTACTGTCCATAATCTGTCCTTAATAACAGTCAAAGCATACTATAAGTAGCACCTACTTGTCTATATGATTAGTTTTAATTTGTTACAAGATAAGTGAGAATAATAGTATGAGTTACCAAGAATTGATTAATGGTGGTATTAAAAGATTGCGTATGAGTAAAAAACTTACGCAAGAACAATTTGCCGAAAAGATTAATATGAGTGTTCAAGGGTATAGAAACCTTGAGCATAATAAGTATCAAGCAACAGCAGAAACTGTGGATAAAGTTTGTGATGTATTTAATATTTCCCCGGTTGAGTTATTGTTACCAGAACCACAGAAAGATTTGGCTAAGATTATAGAACTTATAAACAATAAGTTATGTACTTGCAACATTGATAAATTAATAAGAATTAACAATATGATAGATTTAATGTAAGAAAGATTGTAACAATTTTAATAAACCCTGTTACAATCAGGATGTGAATAAGGCTTGAAATATACAAGTAATATATGTATAATGTATATATACGTTGCTTTGATTTTATAAAAATATTCAAATTAATACGTATTGTTTTTATCCCAATTTAAAGATAAGGAGACCAACAATGGTAGATTGTCGAGTTTTTGAAAAGATAGAACGTTATATTAAAACTATCGACACAAATACAGATGATAAAATTACCCAACAAGAATTAGAAAAAGCTGGAGAAACAAATAAAATCCCAAGTATATGGATGCAAAGAATAGAAGATATTGCAAATGGGAACGATATTTCTACAGATAAAATTTATACAAAGCTCGGTTTATCACACGCAGAAGAGGCAGACGAAGACCATACCCCTGATGCAGAATCTGATGGAGGCAAATATCGTTTTAAAAATGATGACCCACAAATTAATTATCAACAAGCAATGCGTAGTGCAAAATTTTTTATAGAAAGAAGTGTTGAAAAATGGTTTTCCGTTGATATTAATAAAGATGGATTTAGTTCAAATATTGAAGAAGCTCGTTGGGGTGAACGTAATCAGAATAGCACAATGAATACTGGTGATTTGAATGAAACTGAATATGCACAACAATATGGCTTACAAAAAGATAATGAAATGTATAACAATTACCAATCATGGATAAAAGGTTGGAAAAATGAAATTTTATATACTACCGCATACGATTACGGAATCGAATTAAGTGAGGATGATATAAGAGCTCTTGATGAATATGCTAAAAAACAGATAAATACACATTTGTTTAAATCTGGACAAGATAGAACATCCTCTCTTTACAATCGTCTTGGTAGCGATGCCTATACAAGACTTATTACAGATGAAGAAACTGTATCATGTTGCGGAGGAGATATTACACCTCCGCCAGCTTCTCCTGATAAAAGAAGCTGTAGTTACGTATTTTCATCGATGAATACAGAAAATAGTGTAAACTCTGCAGAAGAAGTTAAAAATCGTCTTGCTTGGGCAGCTTTTAAAACACCCCCTGAACAATATCTGAATAGAAATAAAGATGCAGTAACTGTATGGCAAGATATGCCTGATGGGATTTATAAAACATATCACACAAAATGGAATAAACTTAGAAAAATGACAGCAGAAGATTTTAGAAATTTATTGAAACCAGAAAATGAGTCCAGATTACATGCGTTTGAATCAAATTCTTCTATGTCTGTCCAACAAATTGTTGATTATATTAATATTGTTGAAACTGTTACTGGTAAATCTTTTGATAGTGATGATTGGTCAATAAATGCAGAACAATTTGATGAAATAGCAAAAAGAGTTAATGGAACATGGGGTGATGAAACAATATTAGATGGAAAAACAAAAGCAGACGTTTTACCAGAAAGACAAGATTTGTATGAATATTTAAAAGAAAATAACTTATTACTACAGCAATTTATTTAGGTAGTAAATAATCTGTTTTTTCAAAGTCTTATATTGTAAAATATGTTATAGTTTAAAAACTTGAAGTAATTGTACAGAAGTACAATTAAATTCATGTCCATATTGTGTCCACATGATATGTTAATTCATAGTATCAGTATTTAATTCAAGAGGGCTAAAAGTATTGATTTTTCATTCCACAGTATCCTCTGGACACGGCTCATACCCGTGAGGTCGAGAGTTCGAATCTCTCCCTTGCTATTTTTTGTTTTTCTCATGGATTAGTCAATTTTTTATCTATCCAAGTGTATTTTTTTGAGTAGTTTGATTATTTCAGTTAGATTGATTTTTCGCTGTGATTTAGTAAAAATGCCTATTGTGTCGGTCGGAAGTTTTATAAAGTGGTAAAATCAAACTACTCCAAAAGTGACTTTTTCTGCTCTTTTTAATTGTGATTGTTTTTATGTTTAAATTCAGTCATAGCCTGTATCATGCTGTTTAACTAAATTGTACAGACGGTTTGCGAAAAACGGAAATGTCACTTTTGAAAATTCAATTAAAATTTTAACCCAATTTAGAAATATATCCATCTATAAAATTTGAAAGAATTTCTTCAT